>NZ_JBFAQJ010000002.1:0-332358 GCF_040677225.1 Saccharopolyspora sp. NPDC049357
TGGTCAGGGGCATAAAAGAACACTAACCAAAACAGTCCACTGTTGAGTTCTCAAAGAACACACCCACACCATCGCCACAACCCCATTTCCAGGGCCGCAAACTCCGGGGAGTCATTTCCTCGTTCTTGTGTTGGTAACTCTAGCAGGCTCTCTTTTCGGCGTTTTCAGGGGGGTCCCCTTACTTTCTCGCCGGAAGCGCGAGCCATATTCGAGTTATCAACTGCCGGTCGGACGCGGAACCGGAGCTCCGCCTCTACCTAGCGACCGCTTTACGTTACCCGGTGCGCTCCGCGGTGTCAAACCGCGCGCCCCGAACCGGTCTGCGCTGTCACGTGGGCCCGAACCGAGTTCGGAACCTCGTGGCGCTCCCGGTGCCGTTCGCCGCGAACCCTCCGCGTCGTTCGGCTTTCCGTGCGACAAAGAGAAAGTTACGCACACTCTGCGTCAATGTCAAATCGCCTGGTCAGATCTTGACGCCACCCGTTCGGCCCAGTGTGATCACTTCTGCTTCGGCCGCAGCCAGAGCTTCACGCTGCTTCCACCGCCGGCCGCCTTCATCGCTTCCAGCAGGTCAGAGGCCTCGACCGGACGGTCGCGGCCGACCGGCACCAGTTCGTAACCCCACGTGCCGAACTCACGGAGCGCAGCCGCCGGATCATCGCCGAGGCCGCTGATCGCGTCCGGTGTGAACGAGCACACGATCGAGGGACGATCGCGGCGCAGCAACCGCACCAGGCCTCCCAGGACCCGGTGGACCCTGGCGCCCACGTCCACGTGCACCACGGAGAGCTTGAGCTTCTCCAGCGAGGCGTGGTTCTCCAGCTCCTTGTCGAGCCGGAACGCCGGCACCCGGTCGCCTTGTTCCTGCTCGGCATCCGGCGCGATCGGGCTGACCGACACGCCGCCGGCGAGTGCGGGTTCGCCCGCGAGCTCCCCCGGGCCGTCCCAGGCCGCGCCCTCGATGAGCAGCAGCCGGTTGGCCCACGCCGAGGGCACGTTCATCTCGACGTTGTGCTTGAGCAGCGCGCGAGCCTGCTGGCTGGGTTCGACCGCGACGACCGCGCCGCTGTTCCCGAGCCTGCTCAGCACCCGCACGGTCTGGTAACCGACGTAGGCGCCCACGTCGAGGAACACACCGTCCGGTTCGAGCAGCGAATCGATGAGCGCGGAGGTGTCGGCGTCCCAGGAGGGGTTCGACGACAACCACGGCAGCATCAGCGCGTCGTCCGCGGGCAGGCGCATCAGCCCCGCATCGCAGAGCACCGGCGTCGTGGTGCCGTCACCTCCACCGGTGGCGCGCTCGTGCTCGCGCAGCAGGATCCGCTGCAGCACATCGGTGCGCTGCAACGCGTTCGCCGCGTCGCCCGCCGCGCTGCGGACCCCGGATTCGAGGTCGTGCCGAGGTTGCCTGGCCTCCATCGCGTCCATGCGGTCGAGGACCTTCTCCAGCGCGCCGGTGAGGCCGTCGATGCGTTCGGCGAGCGCGTCGACCCGCTCGTCCGAGCCGCCGGTGCTCGCCGGGACCCCCGACTCCTCCAGGCGCCGGAGCCTGCGGTGCTGGTCCGCGAGGTCCGCTCGGGCGCGGACCAGGCCGTCGTCGGTGCCGACCAGCTGCGCGCCGAACTGGTCCTGCCTGCGCAGCAGCTGCGCGAGCTCGGCGCGCATGCCTTCGGCGTCGCCGTCGCCGTCCGACTCGTACTGGCGGCGCAGCAGCTCGCCCGCGGTCTGCTCGACCCCGTCGACCAGCGAGCGCAGCACGTCGCGGATGTGGTCGTCGTAGTGGCTCAGCGCGCGCAGCACCGCCTTGCGCAGGGTCGGGGCGATCGCGTTGGTGCCGCCCTGACCCACTTCCGGGGCTCGGTGCAGCGCGTGCCGCGCCACCAGCAGCGGGCGCAGCGGGTCGTCGAACTGGCCGTGCTTGTCACCGGACCACTTGGTGCGCCAGTTGCCGTAGGCGTGCTCGACGCGTTCCCGCAGGCGAGCGCCCGCACGGGCCACGGTGTGCGTGCCCAGCAACGTCTCCCTGGCGGCGATGCCGAAGGCCGCGGTGCCTTCGGGGTCGTCAGCGGCGTCGCGCATGATCTCGGCGGCGGCCTCGACGTCCGGTTCGCTGACGCCCTGGCAGGGCACGAGGCGCGCGCACTCGGCGCCGAGGAGTTCGGCGACCGCGCCGTGCTCACCAGCGATGACCGGCACACCGTGCGCGGCGACCTCCAGCAGCCGCAGGGCGTGCTCATCACCGGCGTCGCCCCGGTGCAGCGAGACGAAGCAGTCCGCGGCCGCGAGCAGCGCGTGCAGGTCGACGTCGGTTTCGACGAGCCGCACGCGGGGATCCGCGGCGGTGGCCAGGCGGAGCCGTTCGGCGGCCTCCGGGTGGCGGGCTGCTCCGTTCACCGCCATCAGCAGGCGCACGTCCTCGCGCTCGGCGAACGCGGTGAGGAACGCCGACACGAGTCCGAGCGCGTTGTCCGCGCGTTCTGCGGCGTGGTCGACGTGGGCGGCGATGACGAACTCGTCGGAGAGCTCGAACCGCGCGCGGGCTCCCTTGCGGGTCGGCAGGTCGATGCGCTCGCGCTCCGGTGCGGGCAGCGTGACCACGCGCGTCTTGAACCCGTTCCGGCGGACCGCGAGGCGGCTGCTCTCCGACAGCACCCAGGTCTCGGCCGCGTCCGAGCCGAGGCCGCCGCTGCCGGTGTGCACGTCGATGACGTAGCGGCCCGCCGGCACGGACAGGCCGGGCGCGCAGCGCAGCACCACCGGGTAGTAGGCGGTGTCGGCGGAGGGCAGGCCGGAGGCGCCGACAGCGGTGCGCATCAGGTCGGCGAGCGGTCCGCTGCCCAGGACCGCGACCCCGAGCTGGTCCACGAGCGCCAGGTCACCGCCGGTGCGGCGGTGCACCGCCTCGGCAGGCACCCGACCGCTGGCCACCCCGACGCCCGCGCACCACTCGTGGAACGCCTCGGCGTCGGCACCGAAGGGATCGGGGTAGTCGCGGCGGAGCAGGGCGTCGTCCGCCCAGACCGCCGCCGTCCAGCGGGATCCGCCGGAGGTGCGCTGCCGGTCGTCGGCCGGGGCGCAGGCCCATTCCTTGAACGCCGTGGCTCCGTCGGGTTCGAACGGGCTCGGCGGTGCGTCGCCGTCGCCGAGCCAAGCGTCGAGGTACTGCCTGCGGAGGCTGTCGGGCAGCAGGACGCCGTCGGCCAGGGCGTCGAAGGGGTGCGGTTGTTCGCGGCTGTAGCCGGCCTCGACGAGGGCGTTGCGGTAGCTCGCGCACAGCCCGGCCAGCACCGGGTTCTCCGACAGCAGAAGTCGCGGGTTGTCGGCGTAGTCGGCCGACAGCAGCCACGGGCGCTGCGGCTGGAAGCCGTCGAAGTGCACGCTGCGCAGCACCGATCCGTCCACGACGTGCTCGCCGTCGGCGACGTCCAGTCGGCGCTGCGCGGCGTTGAACACCGACAGCCCGACGCCCGGATCGCGGATCACCTCGTGGTCGACCAGCGCGGGGGCGCCGTCGAGGACGGGCGCGGTCATCGTGGGGTCGTGGCGCAGCTGCTCGATCCAGGTGGTCAGCAGGTCCTCGGCGCCGGGGCGGACCGCGAAGGCGCTGGAGTCGAAGGTGCCGGATTCGGCGAGGTCAGCGGGGCTGGGGCGCAGTCCGTCGGCGGCCAGCGGGTGCAGCACGCGGGGAACCAGGGCGACCGGGCGTTCGGCGGTCAGCCCGGCGACGAGTTCGGTGAACGGGCCGAAGACCTGCACCCAGGGTTCGAAGTGCAGCACGGTCGAGCCCGACCGGAGCAGGTGCTTGAGCAGTCGCGGACGCAGCACGCCGCGGAGCTGCTCGGCGGTGCAGCCGATGGCCAGTCTGGCGAACTCCTGCGGGTCGACGCCGATGTCGGTGATCGACAGCGCGTCGGGCTCGTCGCGGACGGCGTCGGGCTCGTCGACGATCAGCAGGACGAACCCGGATCCGGGGTGGTGCTCGCGGAAGCTCTTCCGCAGCACGCGCGCCGCGGGCAGCTGGTCGCGACAGGCCAGGGTGCAGCCGAGCAGGGTGAGCGCGGAGGACCGGCCCGCGGCCGGCTGCTCGGCGGGCCACTCCGGTTCGAGGGACGACTGCTCCAGAACGCCCGACTGGAGCTCGACGGCGGACTCGCCGGAGCGCGTTTCGTCGTGCTCGGGGTGCGGCTGCGAATCAGTCACGCCCGCAACCTATCGCCCCACGGATCTCAGAAGAACTCCATGGTCCCATCAGGCAACCGGCGAAGCCGGTTTCTCCTTGCCCCACCTGAGCAACTCGCACCGCCGGGGGTTCTGAGCGGTGCTGTGGCGAGCACGCCTCGACGCCGTGTTTGGACACATAAGTCGAGGCGCGCGGAGTCCACAGCGCCGCTCAGGTTCCCCTACCCGCACCGCTGAGCAAGAAGAGCACGGATTCCGTTACAACACCGGGAGCATCGAGGAGAGCTCGTACGGGGTGACCCGGCTCCGGTAGTTGTTCCACTCCTCGCGCTTGTTGCGCAGGAAGAAGTTGAACACCTCCTCGCCGAGGGTTTCGGCGACGAGCTCGGAGTTCTCCATCTCGCCGAGCGCCTCGGTGAGGTTCTGCGGCAGGTTGGCGTAGCCGGCGGCCTTGCGCTCGTGCTCGGTGAGGCTCCAGACGTCGTCCTCGGTGGCCGGCGGCAGTTCGTAGCCCTTCTCCACCCCGCGCAGGCCGGCGGCGAGGATCACCGCGTAGGCCAGGTACGGGTTGCAGGCCGAGTCGGGGTTGCGGACCTCGACGCGACGGGACGAGGACTTGCCCGGCGAGTACATCGGCACCCTGACCAGCGCGGACCGGTTGGCGTGACCCCAGCAGACCGCGGTCGGGGCTTCACCGCCGACGACGAGCCGCTTGTAGGAGTTCACCCATTGGTTGGTCACGGCGCTGATCTCGCGCGCGTGGTGCAGGATGCCCGCGAGGAACGCCCGGCCGGTCTCGGACAGCTCGTACGGGTCCTCGGGGTGGTAGAAGGCGTTCTGGTCGCCTTCGAAGAGGCTGAAGTGGGTGTGCATGCCCGAGCCCGGCTGGTTGCTGAAGGGCTTGGGCATGAACGAGGCGCGCACGCCCTGGGTGATCGCGACTTCCTTGACCACGTAGCGGAAGGTCATCACGTTGTCGGCCATCGTGAGCGCGTCGGCGTAGCGCAGGTCGATCTCCTGCTGGCCGGGTGCGCCCTCGTGGTGGCTGAACTCCACGGAGATGCCCATCGCTTCGAGGGTTTCGATGGCGTTGCGGCGGAAGTGCGGGGCCGCGTCGTGGCTGGACTGGTCGAAGTAGCCGCCGGAGTCGGCGGGCTCGGGCTCGCTGCCGTCGCCGGGAAGCCCCTTGAGCAGGAAGAACTCGATCTCGGGGTGCACGTAGCAGGTGAAGCCGGATTCGGTGGCGCGCGACAGGGTCCGGCGCAGGACGTGCCGCGGGTCCGACCAGCAGGGCGATCCGTCGGGCATCTGGATGTCGCAGAACATCCGGGCCGAGTAGTGCTCGCCGTCTGCGGTTTCCCAGGGCAGCACTTGGAACGTGCTCGGATCGGGCTTGGCGACCATGTCCGACTCGTAGACGCGGGCGAAGCCCTCGATCGCCGAGCCGTCGAACCCGATGCCCTCGGCGAAGGCGCCCTCCAGTTCCGCAGGCGAGATCGCCACTGACTTGAGCATGCCGAGGACGTCGGTGAACCACAGCCGCACGAAGCGGATGTCACGTTCCTCCAGGGTGCGGAGCACAAACTCCTGCTGGCGGTTCATGCCCGCACTCTAACTTCCTGGCCTCGGGATCGTCTTGATCGGCGCGGCAGGTCACGAGCTGGTGCCGAGGTGTTTACTAGAACCCGATGGCAGCGACCATCAACGGCAGCACGAGTCCGATGACGAGCGCGCCGGCCACGTCGAACACCGCACCGGAGCGGATCATCTTGGTGATCGGGACCGCGCCCGAACCGTAGACCACGGCGTTCTGGGGTGTGGAGACCGGCAGCATGAACCCGAAGGACGCCGCGAAGGTGGCGGCCAGGGCGGGCACGAACGGATTGGTCCCCGCCGCCAGGGCCACCGGGATGACGATCGGCACCACCACCGAAGCGGCGGCGGTGTTGGAGGTCGTCTCGGAGACCAGCACCGCCAGCACGATCGCGAAGACGGTGATCGCGATGCCGCTGGTCAGGCCCAGCGACCCGGCCGTTCCCTCGCCGATGGTCTTGGCGAGTTCGGTGTCGGCGAGCAGCGAGCCGAAGATGATGCCGGTGCCGAACAGCACCACCGTGCCCCAGTCGATGCGGGAGGCTTCGGTCCAGGTGAGCGTGAAGCGGCGCTGGGACCAGTCGGTGGGCAGCAGGAACAGCAGGGAGGCGCCGAGGACGGCGACGATGCCCTCGTCGAGGCGGTCGCTGACGGCGTCGTAGGCGGCCGAGTCGTTGCCCGCGATCAGCGCGACGAACCCGGGCGTCACCCACAGCACGACGGTGATCGCGAAGGCGACCAGGGTGTTCTTCTCCGCGCGCGACAGCGGGCCGAGCTTGGCGCGCTCCCCGGCGACGTACTCCTCGACGCCGGTCAGCTTCTTGATCTCCGGGCGGTTGAGCAGCAGGAGCGACACGGCCAGCACCGCGAACATCACCAGGCACACGGGTGCCGCCATGGCCATCCACTGCAGGAAGGAGATGCGCTGGCCGGTGACCTCCTCGATCAGGCCGCGGCCGATGAGGTTCGGCGGCGAGCCGATCGGGGTGAGCAGTCCGCCGACGCTCGCGCCGTAGGCGAGCATGAGCATCAGGGCGACGCCGACGCGCAGTCGCAGCGGGTCGAAGCGTTCGCCCTCCGGCAGCTGCTGGCGGACGAGTTCGGCGATGACGGCGAGGATGCCGACGGCGGTGGGCAGCAGCATCGCGACCGTGGCGGTGTTGGACACCACGGCCGAGAGCAGGCAGGTGATCAGGCCGAACGCGGTGATGACCCGCCAGGCGCTCTTGCCGACGCCCGGCAGCGACAGGATGGTGAAGGCGAAGCGCCTGGCCACGCCGTGCCGCAGCATCGCCTGCGCGAGGATGAACGCCCCGATGAAGGTGAACACCGTCGAGGAGCCGAACGGTGCGAGCACGTCGTCCGGCGGCATGACGCCGAGGACCACCACAGCCGCGACCCCGATCAGCCCGCCCACCGGGATCGGCACCGGTTCGCACACCCACAGCACGATCACCCCGAGCAGCACGGCGGCGAGCTTGTGCTGGGCTGGTTCGAGCTGGGTCGGCAGGAGCAGGAACAGGATGGTCAACGCCGGGGCGAGGAACAGGCCGGTGGTGCGGCGGGCGCGTTCGAACCGCTCCTCCGCCGGGGAGAGCACCTGTTCACCGAGGCTCTTGTACGTGCTGCCGGAGAGGAGCACCGAAGTCACGCTCTGCTCCGCGGGCTTCCCGCCCGTTTCGTCCGCATGATCCATGCGCCGACGATAGGCGCCATGTGACCTGTTTCACCACCGCTCGCGGCGAGCGGATCGATCAACCCGAGCAGCGGGTTCCCTCCGGCGGAACCTGGAGATCGACCAGGTACTTCGTCCCCGCTTCGTCCACGCAGCTCACGCCCTGCATGTACACCGTGTGCTGGGTGCCCTCGTAGGTCAGCAGCCTGCCGTGCAGCGCCTGCGCGAGCTGCACGCCCGCCTGGTACGGCGTGGCCGGGTCCGCGGTGGTGGAGATGACCAGCACCGGCGGCAGCGCGCCGACCTGCGGCTGGGTGGGCTCGCCGGTCACCGGGACCGGCCAGAACGCGCACATGTCGCGGGCCGAGGTCGGCGGGTTGCCGTCGTCGAGGAACGGCGCGGCCTCCCGGTAGCGGCGGTCGGCCTTGCGGACCTCCTCTGGATCCGTGACCCGCTTGTCGTCGACGCAGTGGATCGCGTCGAAGGCGTCGGTGGTGTTGCTGTAGCGGCCGCTGGACTCCCGGCCGAAGTAGCTGTCGGCCAGGCTCAGCATCGTCTGACCGCGGCGCTGCTGGAGTTCGGCGAGCCCGGTCTCGAGGGTCTCCCACAGCGTCGGCGCGTAGAGCGCTTGGATCGCCGCCATGGTGGCGTCCGGATAGGACAGTTCGCGGCCGTAGCCCGCCTGCACCGGGTCGTCGACCAGCGGGCGGGTCAGCTGCTGGAACCGGCTGACCGCCTGCTTCGGGTCGTTGCCGAGCGCGCACTGCGAGCGGGCCGCGCACCAGTCGGCGAAGTCGTCGAATGCGCGCTGGAAGCCCGCGCCCTGCGCCACGAGCGCGTCCACCGTGGTCTGCCCGGGATCGATCGCGCCGTCGAGCACCATCGCGCGGACGTTGCCGGGGAAGCTCTCGGCGTACTCCGAGCCGATCCGGGTGCCGTACGAGTAGCCGAGGTAGTTCAGCTTCTGTTCGCCCAGCGCGGAGCGCAGCACGTCCAGGTCTCGCACCACGTCGCGGGTTCCGACGTTGGCGAGCATGTCCACGCCGGTGCGCTGGGCGCACTTGCCCGCGTACTCGCGCTCCTCCTGCTCGGACCGGGCGACGCCGGGCGGGGAGGTGTCGGCGTCGGAGTCGAGGCGTTCGGCGTCGCGCTCGGAGTCGCTGAGGCAGCGCACCGCCGGTTCGGAAGCACCGATGCCGCGCGGGTCGAAGCCGACCAGGTCGAAGCGCTCCCCCAGCTCGCTGTCGCTGACGCTCGTGGTCAGGCTCGCCGCCGCGCTCATCCCCGACGCACCGGGGCCGCCCGGGTTGACCGTCAGGGCTCCGATGCGCGACTGCTGGTCGGTGGCCGGTTTGCGCAGGACGCCGATCCGGATCGTCTTGGCTTCCGGATGCGCGTAGTCCATCGGCACTTCCAGCCGCGCGCACTCCAGAGCCGGGTCCTGGAACGCGGTCCGATCGGCGGAAGTGGTGGCGTAGCGGGAGCACGGGCCCCACGCGAGTTCCTGGCCGTAGAACCGCTCGAGTCCGGTGGGGATCGGGCCGACCGGCCCCTTGCGCTCGTTGTGCGGTTGCAGGGCTTGGTCGCCCTGGACGCCGCAACCTCCGGCGACCAGCACGAGCAGGGCCATCGCGGTGAGCACACGGTGTGGTCGGGCCATTCCGAGATCGTGACATGAACATGCCCATGTGATTCATGTCGGGCAGGGGCACGCCACCTGAGCGGGTGCGCGAAGATGGGCGCATGCCCCAGTTGCGGATCGCACTCGCACAGGTCAACACGTGTGTCGGCGACGTCGCCGGCAACAGCTCGATGGTCCGGGACTGGACTCGGCGGGCTGTGCAGGACGGCGCCCACGTGGTGGCGTTCCCGGAGATGACCCTGTCCGGTTATCCGATCGAGGACCTGACGCTGCGCAAGTCGTTCGCCGCCGCGAACCGCGACGCGCTGGAGCAGCTGGCGCGCGATCTCCAGGCCGACGGCTGCGGTGACGCGCTGGTCGTCGTCGGTCACCTCGGGCGGGACGACGAGGGACCGCGCAACTCCGCGTCGCTGCTCTACAGCGGCGAGGTCGTGGCCACCTACAACAAGCACCACCTGCCGAACTACGGCGTCTTCGACGAGGCGCGCAACTTCGCTCCCGGCTTCGAGCTGCCGATCGTCAAGCTGCACGGCGTCGACGTCGGTGTCGTGATCTGCGAGGACATCTGGCAGAACGGCGGTCCGGTGGCGGCGCTGGGCAAGGTCGGCGTGGACGTGGTCGTGTGCATCAACGCCTCGCCGTACGAGCGTTCCAAGGACGACCAGCGGGTGCCGCTGGTGTCGGCGCGCGCGGTCGAGGCCGGTGCCCCGCTGGCCTACGTGAACCTGGTGGGCGCGCAGGACGAGCTGGTCTTCGACGGCGATTCGCTGGTCGCCGACGCCGAGGGGCGGATCATCGCGCGGGCGCCGCAGTTCGCCGAGCACCTGCTGGTCGCCGATCTGGAGCTGACCTCGGGCGGGCACACCTCGACGACGGTTCCGGCCGAGCCGGGTCCGATCCGGATGCCCGCCTTCGACGTGAGCCGGATCGTCCTGCAGCCCGAGCCGGCGCCGAGCTACGAGCCGCGTCCGCTGCCGGTGCCCGCCGAACCGCTGTCCGACGAGGCCGAGGTGTGGGGCGCGCTGGTCACGGGTCTTCGCGACTACGTGCACAAGAACGGCGCGCGGACGGTGACGTTCGGGTTCTCGGGCGGCATCGACTCGGCGGTGTGCGCGGCTCTGGCCGTCGACGCGCTGGGCCCGGATTCGGTCTACGGCGTGTCGATGCCGTCGGTGTACTCCTCGGAGCACTCGCGCTCGGACGCCGCCGACCTGGCTCGACGGCTCGGCTGCCACTTCGAGACCCACGCCGTCGCCGACATGGTCGACGTCTACGTGCGGCAGCTGCAGCTGACCGGGCTCGCCGAGGAGAACGTGCAGGCCCGGGTGCGCGGCGTGCTGCTGATGGCGCTGTCGAACCAGCACGATCACCTGGTGCTGGCCACCGGCAACAAGACCGAGCTGGCGGTGGGCTACTCGACGATCTACGGCGATGCGGTGGGTGCGTTCGCGCCGATCAAGGACGTCCCGAAGACGTTGGTGTGGAAGCTCGCCCGGTGGCGCAACGACGCCGCCGAGAAGCGCGGTGAGGTGCCGCCGATCCCGGAGAACTCGATCAGCAAGGTCCCGTCGGCCGAGCTGCGCCCGGATCAGACCGACCAGGACTCGCTGCCCGAGTACGACGTGCTGGACGTGGTCCTGGACGGCTACGTGGAGGGCGACAAGGGCTACCAGGACCTGGTGTCGGACGGTTTCGACGCGGAGCTGGTCGAGCGGGTGCTGCGGATGGTCGACGGCGCGGAGTTCAAGCGCCGGCAGTACCCGCCGGGCACCAAGATCACGTTCAAGGCGTTCGGCCGCGACCGCCGGCTGCCCATCACCAACCGCTGGCGCGAGATCGCGCCGTAGGCGTCTCGCCTCGGGTGGGTCCGAACTGACCGCGCAAGAGGGGCGGTTCGGACCGGAACCGTCCTGCTCCGGCAGCCGCCACCCGAACGTGAGGGGAAGCGCGGACCCTAGACTCGCGGGAACTCGTTTCGGGGAGCCGCTGGACGGCTGACCGCGTTCGTCCGAGGCATTGGGGGCCGGTTGTGTGGGTTGTGCATGCGCTGTGCGACTCCGCGGACCGGCTGCTGGTGTGGGCGGAGGACTCGGAGCTGCCCGCTCGGGTGCCCGGCCGGGCTCCCGCCGGGGTCCTGGCGCATCCGTTCGGGGTCCCCGCGGACGAGCTGATCCAGGCGCTCGCCGTCGAGGGCGTCGCCGTCGACGGCGTTGAGCTGGCGCTCCCGTCGTTCGCCGCCGCGCCGGTGGCGTCACCCGAGCTCGTCCGGGACCCGCTGACCGCAGGAGCCGCACCGCGCGGGAAGTTGCGGCTGCGGCACTGGCAGGTGCCCGCCGTGGCGATCCGGCCCGCCGACCTGCCCGAACTGCTCGCCGCCGAACTGCCCGGGTGCCGGATCGGGTCGGACGCGCGGTTCCTGCGCGAGCTCGCCGACTTCGCCGAAGCCCTGGTCGCGGGTGGACGGGTGCTTCCCTCGCTGGTCTTCGAGGACGAGCGGCCCGCCGCGCGCTGGACCCCGGCGCTGTCGGGTTCCGACTCGGCGCGGTTCGTCGCGCTGCGCGAGTCCATGCCGCACGCGCTGCGCGCAGCCGGCGGCGACGCCCCGGAGAAGGTCCTGCACGCGGCGCTCAACGCGCTCGTCGACGGCATCGCCCGCAGCAGGCTCACCGGTGAGCTCACCGAGGGCAGAGGTGTCGCGGCGGCCTGGCTCAACGCGCTGTCCGGTGCACCGCACTTCGACGGCGACCGCGCCCAGCTGCGGAAGCTCGCCCACCAGCTGGAGTCCTGGCGCAGCGGCCTCGCCGGGCAGAGCCCGCTGCGCACCTGCTTCCGGCTGCACGCACCGGACGACGACGATCCCGACTGGATCGTGGAGTTCATGCTGCAGGCCGTCGACGACCCGGGCGTGCTCATCTCCGCCCAGGACGTGTGGGCCGACAACACCCAGGTGCTGCGGCGCTGGGTTGACCAGCCGCAGGAACTGCTGCTCGCCGAACTCGGCCGGGCCAGCCGGATCTGCCCCGAGCTCGACACCGCGCTGCGCTCCTCGCACCCGACCGAGCTGGTGCTCGACACCGAGGGCGCCTACGAGTTCCTCAGCCGGGCCGCCCAGCTCGACCAGGCCGGATTCGCCGTCCTGCTGCCGTCCTGGTGGGGACGCAGTCAGCGCCAGCTCGGCCTGAAGCTCAACGCCACCAGTTCCGGGACGGCGGGCGCGGTCACCAAGGAATCCGGCATCGACAAGAACGCCCTGATCGACTACCGCTGGGAACTGGCGCTGGGCAACGAGACCCTGACCAAGGACGAGCTCGCCGAACTGGCCGCCGCCAAGGTCCCGCTGGTGCGGATGCGCGGCCGCTGGGTCCAGGTCGACCGCAAGCGGCTCGCCGCCGGGCTGGCGATGCTGGAGCAGGACGCGACCGGCCAGATGACCGCCCTCGACCTGCTCAAGCAGGCCGGTGGCGAAGGCGAGGAGCAGCGACCGCTGCCGGTCGTGGAGGTCAACGCCACCGGCTGGCTCGGCGAGCTGATGTCCGGCCAGGCCGACCAGCACCTCGAACCCGTCGACCCGCCCGCCGGTTTCGGCGCGACGCTGCGTCCGTACCAGCGGCGCGGGCTGGCGTGGCTGGTGTTCCTGAACCGGCTCGGCCTCGGCGGGTGCCTGGCCGACGACATGGGCCTGGGCAAGACCGTGCAGCTGCTCGCGCTGGAAGCCCTCACCCGCCAGGAGGAATCCCGTCCTCCGACGCTGCTGGTGTGCCTGATGTCGGTGGTCGGGAACTGGCAGCGCGAGGCGGAGCGCTTCGCACCCGGTCTGCGAGTGCACGTCCACCACGGCGGCCGGAGGCTCAGCGGCGAGGACCTGCGCGAGGAAGTGGAGCGCTACGACCTGGTGATCACCACCTATCCGCTGGCCGCGCGGGACTCCGAGGGGCTGCGCGAGATCCGCTGGGAACGGGTGGTCCTGGACGAGGCGCAGAACATCAAGAACAGCAATTCCCGCCAGGCCAAGGCGGTTCGCGGCCTGTCGGCCCGG
Source organism: Saccharopolyspora sp. NPDC049357 (assembly GCF_040677225.1). Classification (NCBI taxonomy): domain Bacteria; kingdom Bacillati; phylum Actinomycetota; class Actinomycetes; order Pseudonocardiales; family Pseudonocardiaceae; genus Saccharopolyspora; species Saccharopolyspora sp. NPDC049357. The sequence continues at coordinate 13,126 of NZ_JBFAQJ010000002.1, forward strand.
CAGCGGATCGCGCTGACCGGCACGCCGGTGGAGAACCGGCTGGCCGAGCTCTGGTCCATCATGGACTTCGCGAACCCGGGAATCCTCGGGTCGCTGAGCACCTTCCGCGCCCGCTACGCCGTTCCGGTCGAGCGCGACGGCGACACCGACGCGGCGGCCAGGCTGCGCAGGGTCACCGGCCCGTTCGTGCTGCGACGGGTCAAGACCGATCCAGCGGTCATCAGCGACCTGCCGGACAAGATCGAGATGAAGCAGCTGTGCAACCTCACCTCCGAGCAGGCCACGCTCTACCAGGCGGTGGTGGACGACATGCTCGCGCGCATCGCCGAGAGCGAGGGCATGGAGCGCCGGGGGCTGGTGCTGGCGACGATGTCCAAGCTCAAGCAGGTCTGCAACCACCCCGCCCAGCTGCTCAGCGACGGCTCGGCGCTGTCCGGCCGCTCCGGCAAGCTGGCGCGGCTGGAGGAACTCCTCGAATCCGTGCTCGCCGAAGGTGACAAGGCCCTGGTGTTCACCCAGTTCGCCGAGTTCGGCGGGCACCTCGTGCCGCACCTGTCGGCGCGCTTCGACACCGAGGTGCCGTTCCTGCACGGCGGGACGCCGAAGAAGACCCGCGACGCCATGGTCGAGCGGTTCCAGGACCCCGAGGGGCCGAAGATCTTCCTGCTGTCGTTGAAGGCGGGCGGCACCGGGCTGACGCTGACCGCCGCCAACCACGTCATCCACCTCGACCGCTGGTGGAATCCGGCCGTCGAGGACCAGGCCACCGACCGGGCGTTCCGCATCGGGCAGCGCCAGGACGTGCAGGTGCGCAAGCTGACCTGCATCGGGACCCTGGAGGAGAAGATCGACAAGATGATCGAGGACAAGAAGGCGCTGGCGCAGCTGGTGGTGGGCAGCGGCGAGAACTGGCTGACCGAGCTGTCCACCCAGCAGCTGCGCGAGCTGGTCACGCTGGACGCGGAGGCGACCGGTGCCTGAGCAGTGGAAGTTCGAGGCGCGGGGACCGATCCGGGTCACCGGCGGTATCAAGGCGCGCAGCAAGCGCGGCACGATCGCGCAGACCTGGTGGTCGCAGCGGTTCATCGAGGTGCTGGAGTCGTTCGGCATGGGCGGCCGGTTGCAGCGCGGCAAGAACTACGCGCGCTCCGGCCAGGTGCTGAACATGACCCTGTCGACCAGCGTCGTGGTCGGCCTCGTGCAGGGCTCCCGGGAGGAGCCGTACCGGGCGCGGATCGGCATCAAGGCGTTCACCTCGCAGCAGTGGGCGCACATCGAGCGGGAGCTGGCGGGCCAGGCGCTGTACGCGGCGAAGCTGCTGGCCGGGGAGATGCCGACCGACCTGGAGCAGGTGTTCGCCGAACTCGGGCTGGAGCTGTTCCCGTCGACGATGCGCGAGCTGACCATGGACTGCACGTGCCCGGACTGGGAGATTCCGTGCAAGCACCTGGCCGCGACCTGCTACCTGCTCGCCGAGTCCTTCGACGAGGACCCGTTCCAGATCCTGGCGTGGCGCGGCCGCCGCCGGGAGGAACTGCTCGACCGGCTGCGCGCGCTGCGCGGCACCCAGCAGGTCACGCCCGAGGAGACCTCGGAGGAGGCGCCGCTGTCGGATCACCTCCACGACTTCTGGACCAGCCCCTCCCCCGCCGGAACCCCCGAGTCCGCCACGAGCGGGACTCCTGTGCTCGACGAGCTGGAGCCGCTGCCGCTGAAGGTGAACGGCACCGCGGTCACCGACCTGCTGCGGCCGGCGTACCGGGCGTTCACCGGATGAGCGGTGCGGGGAGGGGAGTACCCCCAGGTGGCTCCCCTCCCCGACTCGGCACGACTCCCACGCGCTCCGACCGTTAGACGCTTCCCACCGCACGAGGTTGCCTGCCGGGATTTCCCGTTATTACCGGACTTCGCGGCCCGGGTCTGGCTTTCCCGGTGTCGGCGGGTTATGCCTTGTCCCGAACGAAGATCGGGAGGGCGCATGCGCTGGGTGAAGTTCGGCATCGGGTTGGTCATGGCCACGGCGGTGACGGTGGGGTGCTCCGCACCGCCGCCGCAACCGGCGCCGAACCGGCTGCAGGAGGTGGAGGAGCGCGGTGAGCTGCGGATCTGCAGCACCGGCGACTACCGGCCGTTCACCTACCGCGACGCCGCCGGGGCGTGGAGCGGCATCGACATCGACGTCGCCCGCGACATGGCGGCCGAGCTCGGCGTGCGCGCCACCATCGTGCCCACCACGTGGAAGACGCTGCTGGACGACTTCGCCCAGCGCTGCGACATCGCCGTCGGCGGTGTGTCGGTGACGTTGGAGCGGGCGCAGCAGGCGTTCTTCAGCACGTCGTTCGGGGTGGACGGCAAGACGCCGATCACGCGCTGCGAGAACGCCGCCCGCTTCCAGACGCTGGAGCAGATCGACCAGCACGGCGTGCGCGCCGTGGTCAACCCGGGTGGCACGAACGAGAAGTTCGCCAAGCAGAACCTCAAGCGCGCCACCATCGTCGAGCACCCGGACAACAACACGATCTTCCAGCAGATCATCGACGGCCACGCCGACCTGATGATGACCGACTCATCGGAGACCCGCTGGCAGGCCCGGCAGCACCCGGAGCTGTGCCCGGTGCACCCGGAACAGCCGTTCACCTTCGCCGAGAAGGCCTACCTGCTGCCGCAGGGCGACGTGGTCTTCCAGCAGTGGGTCGACCACTACCTCGACATCGCCCGCAACGACGGCACCTACCAGCGCTTCGCCGCGCCCTGGATCGGCTGACCGGCTGTGATGTGAGGCAGCAGTCATCGCCTCTCCGGGGTCCGCGTGCGACGCTGGCGAGTACAACCATCCGCAACGACCCGGGGACCCGTTTCGGGCCTCGAGGGAAAAGGACGGTCAACGATGACTGCTGCCCACAACCAGGGCGAGACCGCGGCCCCGTACGGATCGGGACCGACCCGGCGCAAGGTGCGCATCCACCACCTCCAGCAGCTCAAGGAGCGCGGGGAGCCGTGGCCCATGCTCACCTCCTACGACATGTACAGCGCCCGCATCTTCGACCAGGCGGGCATCCCGGTCCTGCTGGTCGGTGACTCGGCGGCCAACAACGTCTTCGGCTACGAGACCTCGCTTCCGGTGACCGTCGACGAACTCCTGCCGCTCACCCGCGCCGTGACCGGCTCGGCCGAGCACGCGCTGGTGGTCGCCGACCTGCCGTTCGGCTCCTACCAGGCCTCTCCCCAGCAGGCGCTGGAGACCGCGACCCGCTTCATGAAGGAGGGCCGCGCGCACGCGGTGAAGCTGGAGGGCGGTCGCCGCTTCGCCCCGCAGATCGAGGCGCTGACCTCGTCGGGCATCCCGGTGATGGCCCACATCGGCTTCACCCCGCAGCACGAGCACGGCCTCGGCGGCTACCGCGTGCAGGCCCGCGGCGACCAGGCCGAGCAGCTGCTCGACGACGCCCTGGCCGTGCAGGAGGCCGGCGCGTTCTCGGTGGTGCTGGAGATGGTCACCGCCGAAGCCGCCAAGCGCGTCACCAACGAGCTGCGCATCCCCACCGTGGGCATCGGCGCCGGCCCGGACTGCGACGCCCAGGTCCTGGTCTGGACCGACATGGCAGGCATGAACACCGGCCGCACGGCCAAGTTCGTCAAGAAGTACGCCGACCTCGGCGGCATCCTCTCCGGCGCGGCCGAGCAGTTCGCCGAGGAGGTCAAGGGCCGCAACTTCCCCGGCCCGGAGCACTCGTTCCACTGACCCGCTGAAGCCGGGGCGTGCTCGGCACGCCCCGGCTCCCGGCCGTCAGCGCGCCCGGTGGGCGAGGACGTCCGCGTGGCAGGGCTTGGGGGCGCACCAGCAGCCCAGCGCCCTGCCCGAGAGCTCTCCTTCTCGGAGGCGTTCGAGGAGGTCCGGGCGGCCGTCGAGCCATTGCTCGTAGTGCCGGACCATGGCTTCGCGGTCGGCCTTGGCCTCGGAGACGAACGGGCTGGCGAAGTCCGACTGCGGCCACGAGTGCCTCGGGCCGGAATGTCCCACGTAGGTCACCAGGTCCTGTTCGAGGAGCCACGGGACCAGGTGCTTGTGCGGTCCGTCCTTGCGGACGTTGACCACCACCGCGTGCCCGTCGAGCAGGGCGTCCGCCCGCTCGCGCTCGTCATCGCTCCAACTGCTCGCTTCCTCCGGCAGCACGGACACCACCTCCGCCCACACCGTGCCATGGTCCCGCCACGCCCACTCAGAAATCGGGCTCCCAACTTCCACTGAAACCCGGAACCCCACTTTCCACCGAAATCGGGACCCCGACTTCCACTGAAACCCGGAACCCGACTTCCACTGAAACCCGGACCCCGACTTCCACTGAAACCCGGAACCCGACTTCCACTGAAATCCACTGAGATCCCGAAAGCCGGGCATCCCCGAGTCCCGAGTTCCACTGAAATCCGGTTCCCGAGTTCCACTGAAATCCGGTTCCCGAGTTCCACTGAAATCGGGACTTGGCTCGGGGTGGGCGGGATGGCGGTGGGTCAGACGTCGGTGATTCGGAGGCCTGCGTGGGCCTTGTAGCGGCGGTTGATGGCGATGAGGTTGGCCGTGAAGGCCTCGACCTGGTGGGCGTTGCGGAGGCGGCCTCCGTAGATGCCCCGGACGCCGGGGATGACGTCGGCGAGTTCGCGGACGGTGTCCGTGGCCTCGCGGTCGTCGCCCAGGACCAGGACGTCGAGGTCGACGTGGTCGACGGCGAGGTCGGCGAGGGTGACCGCGGAGACGTGGTGGAACGCCGCGGTGACGCGCGAGTCGGGCAGGATCCGCTCCGCTTGCTGGGCGGCGCTCCCCTCGTCGACCGGCAGCGCGTAGGGGCCCTTCTTGTCGAAGCCGAGCGGGTTCACGCAGTCGATGACGATCTTGCCCGCCAGCTCGGTCTGCAGGGACTTGAGCGTGTCGGCGTGGCCCTCCCACGGCAGTGCCGCCAGCACCAGGTCCGAGGCAGCCGCGCAGCCCGCGTTGTCGGCGCCGGTGACGTCGCCGCCCGCGATCTCCTTGATCTCATCGGCCGCCTGCTGAGCGCGCTCCGCGTTGCGGGACCCGATCACGACCTTCAGCCCGGCCTTGGCCCAGCGGATCGCCAGTCCCCGACCCTGAGCTCCGGTACCGCCCAACACTCCGACGGTCATCTCCCGCACGCCAGTCACCTTCACGGCCCCTCTCGTCGCCATCGACATTCACGATCCACAATCGACCCACTGGCCACGAGAATGCCACGAGGTGTGCGTCAGGCCACTTCGAACTCGACGTCGCGACGCTCCGGATCGGCGGTCACCAGCCGCACGCGAACCTGCTGGCCCTCGCCCAGTTCGCTGCCGGTGCAGCGGGCGATGATCGGCGGATCGGCGACGAAGACCTCACCCGCGACGCCGTTGGGCACCCGCAGCACCGTCGCCGGGAACTCCTCACCGACGCGCGAGACCAGCGACCAGGCCTGCGTCTGGGCGATGCAGGCCCGCTCGACCTGGGCGGCGACCCGGTCCGAGCCGCCCATCGCCGAGGGGAGTTCGCCCAGCGCCTCGGTGACCCACTCCGGGATCTCGCGCCCGGCCGTCACAGCCAGGCAGATCTCCGCGCAGTACCGGTCCACCAGGCGGCGGATCGGTGCGGTCACGTGCGCGTACGAGGCGCCGATGCCCGCGTGCCCGGACTTGGCGGGCGCGCCGGAGTCGAACGCCGTGTAGCCGGCGCCGCGCAGCAACCGGGTGGCGGCCACGTGCACCGCCAGCGCCTCCGGGCGCGCCGGGTCGAGCTCGGCGAGCGCTTCGGCCGCCGACAGGCCGACCGGCCAGTGCACCCCGAGCTGGTTCGCCGAGCGCCGCAGCACGTCGACGGTGGCGGAATCGGGTTCGGGCACCGTGCGCAGCACACCGACACCGGCCTCCAGCATGATCTCCGCCGCGCACATGCCGGTGAGCAGCGAGATCTCGGCGTTCCACTCCTCCACGACCAGCCTCGGCCGCAGCGCCAGCCGCCAGCCGCCCTCACCGTCGGATTCCACCTGCTGCTCGGGCAGCCCCAGCTCGATCGCGCCGCGCCGCAACGCCTGCTCGCGGCGCAACCTGCCGATCTCCGGCAGCAGTTCGATCGACGGGTGCGCGCAGCCGTGCGCGAGCGAGCGCTGCACGCCGTCGTAGTCCAAGCGGGCGACCGAGCGGACCAGCGCGCGGCGCACGTCCACCCGCTGCGGGGAGCCGTCGGGATCGAGGTCGATGGTCCACAGCACCGCCACGCGCACCTGGTCGGGCAGCAGGCTCGCGGCGTCCTCGCACAGCCGGGTCGGGTGCAGCGGAATGTTGCCGTCCGGCAGGTAGAGCGTCTGCCCCCGGCGCCGCGCCTCCAGGTCCAGCGCACCGCCGGGCGGGATGAACGCGGCGACGTCGGCGATGGCGTAGTGGACCCGGTATCCGCTGCCGCGGCGTCGCAGCAGCACCGCCTGGTCGAGGTCCTTGGCGCCCGGCGGGTCCACGGTCACCAGCGGCAGGTCGGTGGCGTCGTGGCGGAAACCGGTCTGCAGCGGCTGGGCGACGGTCTGCTCGACCTCGGCGAGACCGCTGATCGGGTAGTCGCGGGGCAGGTTCAGCTCACGCCGCACGGCGGCGAAGTCCAGACCCAACGGGTGCGCGGCAACGGGAGGAACAGCGTGGACGCCGTCCGGGGACCTCTCCGCCGCCGCCACGAGAACTCAGTCCTCTTCTTTCCAGCGGCGGTCGGCCTCATCGGCCGCCTCGTTGCGCTCCTCGGCTATCTCGAGCGCGCGAGCAGCGGTCTGCTGGTCCGAGTACGGGCCCAAGCGATCGGCGGCACGGCAGCCCGATTTGGGCTCGACCTGCCGATGCTTCAAACAGAAGTACCAACCTCCGCGGGCCATGCCCCGAGCCTCGCACGACATCGCCCGCCTGTCACGCGTCGCGCGCCGGTTCGACCGGGATGTCCGAACGGCCGTCACGACTCGTCACCAGGCCGGAGGTGGCGGCGGGGCCGCCGGGGGCTGGACGCCGCGCGGCGGGATCGGGTCGAGGCAGGACACCAGCACCTGGTGGTCCTCCGGGTTCTCGATCCGGCGTCCGTCGCGCATCCGGTACTCCAGCTCGCCGTCGTCGCCGACCTCAACGGTGCAGCCGACCTCGGCCAGCTGGTCGTCGTCGAGGTTGGCCAGCCGCTCGTAGCGGGACGGCACCACGCGGTAGACGGGCCACTGCACGTGCCCGAACGCCTGGTGGAACTCCGCGAGCAGGTTGCGCATCTGGTGCTGCCACGGAAGCGGCATCGCCTCGGCGAGCGAACGCGGTAACACCGCGTAACCCGACGAACTTCCGGGCGGAGACTGGTTCAGGTAGTCACCGAGCGGCGTGCTCGACGCGGGCGGACCGGTCGGCCGCGGGATCGGGTCCGGAGTGAACATGAGCAACCCTTTCCGGAGTTTCAGCAGGCCGACGCCATTCTTACCTAACGCGCGCCTCCGGCGGCGGGTACCGCGCCGGGCGGCGCGGGCGTGTCCGCTGCGGGCCGGACGACCGTCGGCAGCAGCTGCCCGCCGTCCCACAACTTCGTGACCTCCACTGATTCACCCGGTTGCGGTGCGTGCAGCAGCTGATCGTCGCCCAGGTAGAGCCCGACGTGGTGAATTCCGTTCGGATCGCGGCCGTAGCCCCAGAAGACGAGATCACCCGGTTGGGCCTGCGCCAGCGGCACGTGCACGCCGCCCTGGAAGTACTGGGTCTGCGAGTACTTCGGGATCTCGATGCCCGCCGCCTTCCACGCCTGCTGCGTCAGACCCGAGCAGTCGAACGACGCCGGGCCCGCCGCACCCCACACGTAGGGCTTGCCGAGCTGGGCCTTCGCGTACGACAGGGCCTGGCCGGCCAGCACGCTGGAACCGGGCAGGTCCTCGCAGCCGGAGATGCCGGGAACGTTGCCCTCGACGCTGACCAGGTGCGCCGCCATCGGCTCCCAGCGGTGGTAGCGCAGCGGGAACGCGGAGCGCTCGACGCGCTGCGCCGCGGTGCCGGGCCGCAGCTCCTCCCAGCCGGGAACGGCCAGCAGCACGTCGTAGAACTTGTTGACCTGGTAGTCGACGTCGGTGACCTGCGCGATCGTTCCCCAGCCCATCGAGGGCCGCATCTGGAAGATGCCCAGCGAGTCGCGGTCGCCGTGGGTCAGGTTGGCCAGGTTCGACTCGGTCTTGCCCGCCTGGATGGCGATCTGCCACGCGCGCGGCGGCAGGCCGCGCTGCTTGCCGACCTCGATGATGCGCTTGGCCAGCGCGACGGACTCCGGCTTGAGCGAGCCGGCGTCCTGCTCACCCCTCCCGGCGCCGTTGCCCCACGGTCCGAGGTTGGCGCTGCAGTTGGACCAGCCCTGGTTGCCGCCGCTGCTGCTGATCAGCATGGTCAGCGCACCGAGACCGATCATTCCGGCGAAACCCGCGAGCACGATGAAAGCGACCACGAGCTTGCGCATGCGCGTCAACCTTCCTTGTCGTACTGAGCCACCCGCCAACCGGCCGGGGTCCTGTTCACGGTCACGTTGAGCACCCCGATGTCGCTGGGCAGCCGGACGACCATCGAGCCCTCGGTCGAGCTCACCGCGGACGGCGCTCCGGTGATCACGTTGCCCGCGTTCACCGGATCGACGGTCGACAGCTCGGTGAGGAACTCGTCAGTGGTCAGCGGGCGCAGGCCGTTCAGCCACTGCTGGCGGTCGGCGCCGACCGGGTGGTTCACCCACGCCTCGCCCCACTTCTCCACGATCGCGACGCCCGCCGGGTCCGGCGCGGTCGGAGTGGGACCGGCCTGCGGCACGGAGATCGTCGGCGGTCGCTTGGTCGTGGGCACCACGGCGGAGCGCTGCGGCGGGAGCGTGTACTCGGTCGTCCGCCCACCCGCGGCCTCGTTGCGGCTCGGCGGTGGTTCGGGCAGCAGGAGTCCGACGACGGTGGCCGCCGCGCCCACCACGACCAGAGCGGCCGCCAGGTGCTTGGGCGAGCGCAGCGGCCAACCCCAGAACCTGCGGTACACCGCGGCTCGCCCGCGGTGCGTCCGGATCGGCATCAGCTCCCCCTCTTGTGGTCAGCCATCGGCCACTTCCAGTCCCCGGGACGGCCGGTAGATCACGTGCACCGGACGCCCCTGCACGACCTCGCGGTCGGCCAGGCGCGGCGAGTCGGCGCCGGCCGGTTGGTCCGACACCCGCTCCACCGTCGCCCGCGACGGGATCAACACCGGATCTTCGTCGTTCCCGTCCCACTTGGCATCCGCCACCGGGTTGGTATCGACCACTCGGCTGGCCGCGCGCATCTCCGGGACGCCCTGCGCGCCGCCCGGCCGACGCGGCGAACCGCCACCGGCGGGCAGCGCTCCGGCCGCCGCACCGCCCGAGCCGATGGAGCCCTGCGGCGCGGAGTCGTCGTCGCGGTCCAGCCGCTGGGCGACGGCCGGAAGCAACGCCTCCGGGCGCCTCCGGCGCGGCCGGTCGCCGTACTCGTCGTCGGTGTCGCTGTCGCGGACCTGCTCCCAGAACTCCCCGCCGGAGGGGGTCTCGCCCCGCCTGCCGAAGCGGGCGAAGATCCCGCCCTGCGCACGCGGCGCCGCGCGTCCGACCGTGCCCACCGACAGCTCGACCATCTGCGCGATCCGCCGGATCGGTCTGGCGATCATCAGGAACACGATGGTGATCAGCGCGGCCAGCAGGATCTGGGTGAGCGCCGAGAACCCGCGGGTCGGGTCGAAGATCCAGGTCAGGATCAGGGTGTGCAGACCGGCCAGCGCCGAGACCATCACGACGTTGAGCACCGCCGCACCCGCGACGCGACCGATCATCCGCAGGATCTGGTGGTAGACCAGCGCGATCAGGCCGATCAGCGGACCGGCCAGGATGAGCACCCGCAGCAGCACCTGCGCGAGCAGGATGGTGGCCTTGGCCAGCAGCTGGAACGAGGCGTAGGCCAGCGACTGCACGCTGCCCAGCACGCCCGCGCCGACGCGGCTGCCGTCGATGCCCTGGAAGTAGCCGTAGGCGCTGCCCATCTTGCCCGCGACGTCCTCGAACGCCTGCTTCTTGGGCTCCGGCGAACCGCCGTCCGCCCCGGCGTTGACCTCCTGCTTGGTCCACGCCTGGGCGCGCAGCAGTTCCCGGCCCAGCTGCTGGGCCTGCGGGGAGTCGGGCGAACCGAACTCGCCGCGCAGCCAGTTCCGGTAGATGACCTGGTCGTGCAGCAGCGTCGGCAGCGCGTTGGCCTCGTCGACGCCGACCTCGTGCAGGAAACCGGCCTGCACCGCGGAGGTCCCGGTGATCACGATCTCGTCGAGCGCGTGGGTGTAGACCAGCGGCGTCAGGTAGGTCGCCGAGGCGAACCACAACGCCGCCAGCGCCCACATGCCGCGCTTGCCGATGCTGGCCAGGTCGCCCTGCCAGATGTAGCGGAACAGCACGACCGCCAGCACCAGCGCGACGAGGCCGAACCAGGGCGCGAACACGCTGTCGTAGAGGGCGACCGTGCCGGTGGCGATCACCTCGTCCAGCGGGTCCATCAGGTCGCCGTTGAGCAGCGCGTAGTGCAGCCCGTTGGTGGCGCCCACCAGGTTCTTGGCGAGGTTGAACAGCTCGTTGCCGACCCAGGTGTCGACCAGCGCGTTCGGGTTGGTCACGCCCTGGGGGCCGCAGCCGAGGTCGTAGGTGTGCCAGATCAGACCGGCGTAGCCGACCTCGTCGTAGGCGCTGCCCGGGTTGCCCGCGCCCATCGGGGCCGGGTCCAGCGCGCCCACCATGCCGGAGCCGGGACGCTCCGGGTTCGGAGCCTCCTTGCAGTCCAGGCTCTGGCCCCAGGCCGGGGCCGCCATCAGCGACTGGATCGCCAGCAGGCCCGCGATCAGCAGGTAGGCCCTACGGCGACGGGACGTCAGCACTTCCGCCGAACGCGTCCGGCGATTGACCACCAGCACGGCGACCACCGCTGCGAGCGCAGCGGCGATCACCACGATGCTCACGACCGCGCCGCTCACCTCGCGTCGTCCCCACCCCGCTCGCCCGGCCGGCGGGTCGAGCTCTCGGTGCCGTCATCGAAACCGATGCCGACGCTTTCGAGTTCAAACTCGTCGAACGATTCGAAATCGTCCCCGTAGTCGTCCTCCGCCGGGTTCAGCGCGGACGTGCTGGAGTCGGAGTTCACGCCGTCGCCGTCCGGCGCGGAGCTCAGGGCCCGCGGTTCGGCGTCGGGTTCGGAGGCCGGTGTGGTGTCCAGCGAGTCGCGCAGGTGCTCCAGGTGCGGGCCGGAGAAGTCGATGCGGATCTTCTCCACGCCGCCCGCGCCGTCGCCGAAGATGAACTGGCGCGGCGCGCGGTCCCGCTGGGTGGCGTTGCGCGCCGGGCCGGGACGCCGTCCCAGCGCCGAGACGACCTGCTCGTAACCGGCGTCGACCGGCACCTTGAGCAGCCGCAGCGCGTCGGCCTGGGCCTGCTCGTCGTCGAGCCGACCGATGAACACCGAGTCCAGCAGCGACACGAAGCCCTGGATGCGCAGGAAGTCCGCCGGGATCTGGCTGGACAGCAGCACGCGCACGTTCCACTTCCGCGAGTCTCGGGCGAAGCGGTTCATCAGGACTCGACCGGTCGGCACCTCGGAGAGGAAGAACGCCTCGTCGATCCAGACGCCCTTGCGCTCGCCCTTGGGCCGCTCGTAGATCGACCGCTGGGTCAGCCAGGCCGCCAGGTTGAGCATCTCCACGCCCAGCGCCTCGGCGTCGGTCCAGTGCTCGCGGCCGACGCCGTCCTTGGGCAGCGTCAGGCCTGCCATGGTCAGCACCGTCAGCCGGTCGTCGCGGGTCTCGGAGTACGGGTCGGCGTTGCTCTCCGGGATGAGCAGCGCCATCCGCTCCCGGATCTCGTCGAGGAAGTCGGCGACGACCACCGCGTGCTCGTGGTGCTCGCTGGCGTCGCGGCGCAGCGCTTCGAAGACCATGCCCGGGTGCGCGTCGACCCGTCCGCCGACGGCGCGGACCGCGCGCAGCAGCACGATCCGGGTCTGCGGCAGCTTCGCGACCTCGTAGGGCAGCAGGCCGGTGAGCACGTCGAGCACCAGGCGGCGCCGGGTCGCGGCGGCCAGCGCGCGTTCCCGCCGCCAGCCGCGCTCCGGGTCCTCCTCGTCGACGAAGTGCTCCAGCTCCGGTTCGGCGACCACCCGGTACGGGTTGAGGATTCCGGGCTGGGCGTTGAGCAGGTTGATGTTGCGCGCGTAGGGCTTGAGCTCCGGCAGGTTGCACAGCTCCGAGAGCGGCCCCGACGGGTCCAGCAGCGTCCAGTGCGCGCCGGCCCGCAGCGTCTTGTAGACGATGCCGCCGCCGAGGAAGGACTTGCCGCCACCGAGCCCGGCGACCATCGCCGTCAGACCGGAGGCGTCGCGGACCTCCTGCGCCATCCACGGGTCCCAGGCGACGGGACGCCGGGTGGCGGTGCAGGTCTCGCCGAGCAGGATGCCGCGCCGGTCACCGACCTCGGCGGTCGCCTGCGGCACCGCGGAAGCCGCCCACACCACCGAGCCGCGGCGCAGGTAGGCGGTGTTGGCCAGCGGCTCGCCCGGGATGAACTCGCGCGCCATCGCGTACTGCGCCTCGGGGTGCTCGATGGCGACCTTCGGCTTGTACAGGTCGAGGATCTGCTGGGCCAGCCGCAGCGCGTCGCGCTCGGTGGGGCCGGACACCGACATCCGCCACCAGGACTTGACCCGGGTGGCCAGGGCGGTGAAGCCGGAGGTCATCTCGTCGTCGATCTCCAGCACCCGGCCCGCCTGCCGGGCCAGCGAGGTCGGCGGCTCCAGGCCGTGCTCCTCGGTGTAGTGCCGGACCTGGGAGCGGACCTTGTTCATCTGCCGCTGGAGCTCGCCGCCGACGTCCTCGGGACGCCGCACGTAGATCCGCGCCGACCACTCCACCGGAGCGGGCAGCCGGTCGGAGTGCTGCATCCACGGGTCGTCGATCTCCGGGATCTGCAGGCCGTGCGTCTGACCGACGGTGAGCACCGCGACGTGCCGGGTGACGCCGGCGTTGGAGCCGGTCCGGCCGCGCACGGTCACCGTCGGCGCGTACGGGTCCTGGTGCATGTCGGAGGCGTCGGTGAACGACGCGAGGTCCTCCGGTTCCCACGGCGCTCCGGGCACCGCGGGCAGGTTGCGCGGAGCCGGGAGGCCCAGCGAGCACGACCGGTGCATCAGCCAGGAGATCTCCTCGGCGGTCACCGGGCGGCCGTCCAGCCCGGCGGAGCCGATCACCTGGTCCAGGTGCTCGATCTCGCTGTCGAGCGCGACGAGCTCGGCGTCGACGGCTTCCGGGAAGACCTTGTGCAGCAGCGGGGCGGCGCGTTCCACCGCGCGGTCCACGACGTTGCGGGTCTGCACCTGGACTCCCAGGTAGACCTCCTTCTCCGCCATGGATCGGCCCATCAGCTGCTGCTGCTCGCCGACCATGTAGTCGTCGAAGGACAGCGCGCCGTCGGCGTCGGGAAGCGGGTTGCGCGCGTTGTGCACGTGCGCCTCGGCCCACATCCGGATCGGGTACGGGCGATTGGTCACCCGCAGGTGCAGCCAGCGTCCTTGCAGTTCCGCGTACTGGCCCGCGATGGCCGCGACGAGGTCCTGGCGCTGCGAGTCCGAGCGGAAGGACCAGCGCTGCGGGGAGAGCCGGTACCAGGCGAAGACGTCCTGGCCCGTTCGCAGCAGGTGCCCGTCGATGGTGCGCGCGGCGATCGACGGGGTGTAGGTCGGGATGGACTGCTCGTCACCCAGACCTCGCGCGCGCTTGCGCGGCTTGCCGTTGCCCTTGGCACCGCGGACCTTGCCGCTGGAACCGCGGGGTACCTGCTGCGGCTGCTGCTCACCGCCTCGACGGCGACCGAACACCGCGAACCTCCTTGCTACGCGTGCGCCTGCTTCCGACCTGCTGCCCGGTCCGGGTGGAGCGCGACTGCGCCTGCCGGGCTCGTTGCCTTCTGGCCTGCGACTGTCGCGGGGCCTGCCCCTGCCGCTGCTGTCCGCGGCGGGAGCGCTTGTCCTTGGGCACGGGACGACGCCGCCGGACCCGGACCCGGGCAGCGCTGGCCGCCCCGCCATTGGCCTGCGACTTCTCGCGGGGTGCTGTCAGCTCTCGCATCCACATGACCAGCACCGCGCCGAGCGGGCGCTCGTGACCGATCTTGGCGCAGATGAGCCTGGTCAACGCCACCGTGATGACCAGGGCCCAAGCCGTGGAGAAGAACCCGAAACCGATGTTCATCCGGCGTTCGATGGCCAGCACCAGCAGGAACACCACGGTGCCGACGCCCCACGCCACGTAGCGCGCACGCCAGGGGAAGGTCGCCTTCGGCGGGCCGAGCCAGATGGCGTCTACCCGGTAAACCTCGTCATCGGTGCGTATCCGCACTGGACATCACCCGTTGGTGCTGAAGAGCTGTGCGATGAAGGTGCCGATGTCGATTCCCGCGTTGGTGACCGCGATGCCGACGATGGCCAGGGCGACGAGCACACCACCGACACGGCGCATCACGCCGGCGTTGTCGCCCTTGCCACCACCGAGCCACAGCAGCAGGATCGCCACGGTCAGCAGCAGCAGCGGTAGCACGTTGTTCAGGATCCAACCGCGGATGCCGTCGGTGCCCAGCTGTGTCTGCTGAGCGAGTACGTCCAGGTGCGCCAGTGTTTCCAGCGGCATGGCGGTCATCTCTTTACCCCTGAGTACGCGGAGTGTCTGCGGGCCGGTACCTCAACGCGTCGCGGTGATCCGCAACGCGCAGATACGAGTAGAACATGACATGGTCACCAGAAGTAGTGGTTGCGAGCTCGGGTGTGGCGGGTTACAGCGCGACGGCGAATCGGACATCACGCGGTGAATAGGCCGTTCGAGCAAGCCACCACTGGCTGGTCATCGCGGAATAGGCGCCCGTTCGGCCGGTTTCGAGCCTGATCCTCGTGGCTGTTCACCCGCTTGCGAGCCCCTTCGTAACGCACCGTGAACATTCCGGTGGTCCAGTGGATTTCCGCACATCGCGCCAGGAAGCACCCGACTGGATCACTCGACGTGATCGCCGCACTCGAAAGAACGAGGTGATCTTGACGCGCATGAATCAGGGTAACGGCTCCCGCACGAAGAGTTCCCCCCAGGGCATGGGTTTCGACACCTAGACCAAAAGCACGAAAACCACTGCAACAAACAGACCAACAAGCAAGCCGACAGCCAACCACCGTCAGGCAAGCACCGAAGGCGCTTCCTCAGTACCCCACCTGAGCAACCCGCACCGCCGCGGGTTCTCAGACGTCGTCTGGGGAGGACAGCCGTAGCGCCGTGTATTGGCATACATCAGTCTCGGATCCCGGAGCCAGACGGCGTCTGAGGTTCCGCTACCCGCACCGCCACGCAGCAAGACCACTGAGCAGTTGATCAGTGAAACAGACCTCACCCGAGAACCAGCACGCCCAGGACCGGAAAGAGACGCCCCCGAAGACGCGAAAAAACGAAGAGAATGCGGAAGAGACGGTCTGTAAGCCGGATTCTGTTCCCGGTGGTCTTACGACCAGCCCGTTCGGTGACCATCCATCTAGGCCCGCCGTCGCCGACGAGCTCGTGCGGCCTACCCGCGAACCTCGGGCGAGCAACCCTCGAACGTCCGCGCAGGCGTCGGAACGCCCATCTTGGCCTTGCTCCAGGTGGGGTTTACCTAGCCACCTCGGTCACCCGAGGTGCTGGTGGTCTCTTACACCACCGTTTCACCCTTACCCGGCGCGAGCGCCGGGCGGTCTGCTTTCTGTGGCACTGTCCCGCGGGTTTCCCCGGGTTGCCGTTGGCAACCACCCTGCTCTGTGGAGTCCGGACTTTCCTCGACGGGTCGTGGCCCGCCGCGGTCACCCGACCGACTCTTCCGCACCGGCGATTTTACCGCCGTGCCCGCTCCCCGTTCCGGCCAGCCCGAGGTTCAGGCCCAGTGGGAGATGTCGTTGACCAGCCGGACCGAGGCGTTGCCGTCGGGGTAGAACTCCACGATGGACAGGGACGCCAGGTCCAGGTGCAGGCGGTAGAAGACCTGGGGTCCCACGTCCAGGCCCATGCGCAGCAGGGACTTGATCGGGGTGACGTGGCTGACGACGATGATCGTCTTGCCGGCGTAGCGCTCGACGAGGTCGTCGCGGGCGTCGGTGACCCGCTGGTGGACGGCCGCGAGGCTCTCGCCGCCGGGCGGCACGACGGCGGGATCGCCGATCCACTTCCGGTGCAGGTCGGCGTACGCGTCGGCGGCTTCGAGGAAGGTGAGGCCCTCCCACTCGCCGAAGTCGGTCTCGATCAGGCCGTCGTGGAACTCCAGCTCGCCGCCGGTGGCGTCGGCGACGGCCTGCGCGCTCTGCCGAGTCCGGGTCAGCGGTGAGGCGATGATGGGGGCGGTGCCGTCGGGGGTGACGACGCCGTCCATGGCGGCCAGGCGCTTGGCGGCGGCCCGGACCTGCCGCTCCCCCAGCTCGGTCAGCTCGACGTCGCCGCGACCGGAGTAGCGCTTGTCGACCGACATGGCGGTCTGGCCGTGCCGCAGCAGCAGCATCTTGGTGGGCGCGCCCCGCAGGTTCTGCCAGCCGGACGGGCGGGTGCGCGCCGAGGAGCTCTCGGTCTCGGTGACCTGCCCGGATTCGACGGTCTTGCCGTCCATCGCGTCGTTGGCGAGCTTGTCGGCGGCGGAGTTCTCGGCACGCGGGATCCACTCGTAGTCGACCCGCTCGAAGTCGGCGGCGAGCTCTCGCGCGACGGCGTTGAGCGGTTGGAGGTTGGCGTGCTTGACCTTCCAGCGCCCGGCCATCTGCTCGATGACCAGCTTGGAGTCCATCCGGACCGACACCTGCGAGGCACCGAGCTCGCGGGCGGCGCGGAGTCCGGCGATGAGCCCCTGGTACTCGGCGACGTTGTTGGTGGTCTCGCCGAGTCCGATGGCGCGTTCGGCGAGGACGGCGCGGGTGTCGGCGTCGAGCACGACCGCGCCGCAGCCGGCGGGGCCGGGGTTGCCGCGCGATCCGCCGTCGGCCTCGACGACGACTCTCACTTGTTCTCCCGGACCATGATCGCGCCGCATTCCTCGCACCGGACCACGTCGTCGGCGGCGGCTTCGCGGACCTCGTTGAGGGCGTGCCGGTCGAGTTCGATGCGGCAGGCCCCGCAGCGGGCGCCCTGCAGCAGTCCGACGCCGATCCCGCGCTGGGCGCGGACCCGCTCGTAGAGGGCCACGAGGTCGTCCGGGAGGGATTTGGTGATGAGGTCGCGCTCGTTCTGCCTGCGGGTCTCGGCGACCTCGAGCTCGCTGAGCGCCTCGTCACGGCGGGATTGGATGTCGCCGAGCCGCTGCTCAGCGTCGCTGACGGCCTCGCGGGACTTGGTCACGTTGGTCTCCAGCGCTTCGCGCTGCTCCATGACCTCCAGCTGCTCGTCCTCGAGCACGGCCTGCCTGCGGGCGAGGGTCTGCAGCTCGTGCTCCAGCTCCTCCTGCTGCTTGGCGGGTCCGCCTGCGGCCATCAGGTCGCGGTCGCGGGTCTCGCGCTTGCGGACGTTGTCGACCTCGGTCTCCAGCCGCTTGACCTCGCGGTCGAGGTCGTTGAACGCGGTCTGGGCGACCACCAGCTCGTCGCGCTTGGTCTGGACCTCCCGCTCGGCGTCACCGATCTGCTCGAGTTCCGGCAACGTGCGCCTGCGGTGCGCGACGCGGTTGATCTCCGCGTCGGCTTCCGCGAGATCGAGCAGCCGTCGTTGTACGGCGGGGTCGGCTTTCACGCGAGCGCCCTCCCTGGGTCTGGTGTCGCACCGGCGTGCACGGTCCACGGGTCGGTGCGTCGGGTGGATACGAGGACTTCGACTGTATCCGGCAGCGCGGCGGACACGAGGTCCGCGGCCTGCTGGCACCATGGCCATTCGCTGGCCCAGTGCGCCACGTCGACCAGGGCCGGCACGGAGGTGCCGGGCACGTCGGCTCGGGCGAGGTGCTCGCCCGCGGGGTGGTGGCGCAGGTCGGCGGTGACGTAGGCGTCGACACCGGCTTCGGCGGCGGTGGCCAGGAACGAGTCGCCGGCTCCGCCGCAGACGGCGACGCGGCGGATCTCGCGGTCCGGATCACCGGCGCCGCGCACGCCCCACGCGGTGGTGGGCAGGCCGTCGGCGACGCGGCGGACGAAGGCGCGGAACGGTTCGGGCCGGGCGAGTTCGCCGATGCGGCCCAGGCCGGTGTCGGCTCCGGGCGCGGTGGGCACCAGCGGCCGCGTCGCGGTCAGGCCGAGCGCACCGGCCAGCGAGTCGGACACGCCGGGGTTGGCCTTGTCGGCGTTGGTGTGGGCGCAGTAGAGGCCGATGCCGGAGCGGATCAGCCGGTGCACCACGCGTCCCTTGTGGTCGTCGGCCGGGACTCCGTGCACCCCGCGCAGCAGCAGCGGGTGGTGCGAGACCAGCAGCTGCGCGCCGAAGTCGATGGCCTCGTCCACCGTGGCCTCGATCGGGTCGACGCAGAACAGCACGCGCTGCACCACCGAGTCGGGATCCCCGCAGACCAGGCCGACGGCGTCCCAGTCCTCGGCCAGCCCGGTGGGGTACGCCTTCTCCAGCGCGCCGATCACGTCCCGAATACGCACCGTTTCACTCACGTCCCACTGCATCTCGAAAAGCCTTGACCAACAACGAGTTCTGCTCCGGCTCGCGCACCGCGACCCGGAGGTGATCGGTGTCGAGGCCGGGGAATGTGTCTCCCCTGCGCACCGCGACGCCGCGGTCCCGCAGCGCCTCCCGCACCCGCTGCCCGTCCGGCACCCGCAGCAGCAGGAACGGCGCCTCGGCCGTGCGCACCACGTCGATGCCGGGCAGATCGGCGAGTTCGGCCAGCAGCCCCGCCCGGTGCTCGGTGAACTCGGCCGCCGCGCGCTGCGATTCGTCGATCGCGTGCGGTTCGCAGCAGGCGCGCACCGCGGTCAGCACCAGCGAGTTGACCGGCCAGTGGGGACGGTTCCGGCCGAGCTCGGCGAGCAGTTCCGGTGCGCCGAGCGCGTAGCCGGCGCGCAGGCCGGGCAGCCCCCACATCTTGGTGAGGCTGCGCAGCACCAGCAGTCCCGGTTCGGAGAGTTGCGCGAGGGATTCGCGTTCGCCGGGCACGGTGTCGATGAACGCCTCGTCGACGACCACGATCCGGCCGGGCCGCAGCAGTTTCCGGATCTCGTCGGCCGGGTGCAGCACCGAGGTCGGATTGGTGGGGTTGCCGAGCACGACCATGTCCGCCTCGTCGGGGACCTGGTCGGCGTGCAGCCGGTAGCCGTCGGCGGGGTCGAGGACGACGCGCTCGATGTCGACCCCGGCGTTGCGCAGGGCCAGTTCGGGTTCGGTGAACGAGGGGTGGATCAGCGCGGCCAGCTTCGGGCGCAGCGCGGGCAGCAGCGCGAACCCCTCGGCGGCTCCCGCCAGCACCACGACCTCGTCGGGGCGCCGGTCGTGCCTGGTGGCGACGGCTCGGCGAGCGGCTTCGTCGGCTGCGGCCGAGGGGTAGGAACCGAGGTCGTCGAGGGCTTCGGCGAGGCGAGCGCGCAGCCACTCCGGTGGCCGCTCCAGCCGCACGTTGACGGCGAAGTCGGCGAGTCCGCGCGCCGCGTCCACATCGCCGTGGTGGCGCAGTAGTTCTCGATCGTCCCCGCTCATCGGGGGCAGTTTAAACGTGCTCGTCGGAACGCTTCAGAGCACGGGGCGCGCTCGTCCGTACCCTCGGGGCGTGCATGTGTCTTTTATCTGTACGGGCAACATCTGCCGATCACCGATGGCGGCGCTGATCTTCGCCGAGGAACTGCTCCGGGCCGGACTGGACTCGCAGGTCGAGGTCTCCAGCGCGGGCACCGGTCCGTGGCACGTCGGCGAGCCCGCCGATCCGCGCACCGAGAAGGTGCTGGCCGCCCACGACTACCCCACCGATCACGTCGCCGCGCAGATCGACGAGCGGCACCTGGGCGCCGACCTGCTCGTCGCGATGGACGAGGGGCACCTGCGCGCGGTGCGCAGGCTGGCCGGTGATCCGGACCGGGTGCGGCTGCTGCGCTCCTTCGACCCGGACGCGGACGGGACCGAGGTGCCCGATCCTTACTACGGCGGGCCCAACGGGTTCGACGACGTGCTGGCGATGGTGGAGGCCGCGATGCCGGGGCTGATGGCGTGGGTGCGGGAGCGGATGTGATCGCCGAGGAGGTCTCCCGGATCACCGGGCGCGGCGTCGCCGAGACCCGGCGGCTGTCGGGCGGGGACACCGCGGCGGCGTTCGCGGTGCGCCTCGACGACGGCACCGAGGTGTTCGCCAAGTCCACCTCCCCGTCGATGCCCGGCGCGGCCGAGGCGGAGGCGGCCTCGCTGCGGTGGCTCGCCGAGCCCGGTGTCGTCGCGGTGCCCGAGGTCTTCGGCGACGGCGCGAACTGCCTGGTCACCGAGCACGTCCCCGCCTCGTCACCGACGGCGCGGGCGGCCGAGGAGCTGGGTCGGGGCCTGGCCCGGTTGCACTCCTCCGGGGCTCCGGCGTTCGGGAGCCCGCCTCCCGGCGGCCCCGCCGACGCCTGGATCGGGCTGGCGCCGATGCGCAACGAGCCCGAGGACGACTGGCCGACGTTCTACGCGCGGCACCGCGTCCAGCCCTACGTCCGCCGCGCGGTCGACGAGGGGGCGCTGAGCTCGGAGTCGGCGAGGGTGCTCGACCAGGTCTGCGAGGACATCGCCGAGCTCGCCGGCCCCGCCGAGCCGCCGTCGCGGCTGCACGGGGACCTGTGGAGCGGGAACGTGCACTGGGGCTCGGAGCGGGCCTGGCTGATCGATCCCGCGGCGCACGGCGGTCACCGCGAGACCGACCTCGCGATGCTGCACCTGTTCGGGTGCCCGCACCTGGAGCGCGTCGTCGCCGCCTACGAGGAGGTCAGCCCGCTGGCCGAGGGGTGGCGGGACCGGATCGCGCTGCACCAGCTGTTCCCGCTGCTGGTGCACGCGGTGCTCTTCGGCTCGGGCTACGGCGGTCAGGCCGCCCGGTCCGCTCGGCGGGCGCTGGCGACGCGGTCACACTGAGACGGGGTCTCAGACTCTCCCCTGGCAGCGCCGCCTACCGTGTGGGTGTGCGTCTCAAGTTCTTGCTGCGGCCCGGGTGGCTGGGTGCGATCGCGCTGGTGGTGGTGTTCGCCGCGTTGTGCTTCACGACTCTCGCGCCGTGGCAGTTCGGGCGCAGCGAGGAAACCGAGATCCGCAACCAGGCCATCGCGGAGTCCTTCCACGCCTCGCCGAAGCCGCTGAACGAGGTGCTGCCCGCCGGTCGCGCGCCCGACGTCACCACCGAGTGGTCGCAGGTGCTGCTGACCGGCCAGTACCTGCACTCGGCCGAGACGCTGGCCTGGCAGCGCACGGTGCTCGGCGAGCCCGCGTTCGAGGTGCTCACCCCGTTCCGGCTGGACGACGGGACGACGGTGCTGGTCGATCGGGGCTTCGTGCGACCGGTCGACGGCACCCGGGCGCCCGACTACGCCGCCGCGCCTTCGGGTCCGGTGACGATCACGGCGCGGATCCGGGGCGACGAGACCGACAGCAAGCAGCGTCCGCTGTTCGACCACGACGGGCACCGCTGGGCCTACGCGGTCAACGCCGGGACGATCTCCCAGGGCACCGGCGTCCCGCTGCGCCCGGGCTACGTCGCCCTCGCCGAGGGCCAGCCGGGTGTGCTCGGCGCGCTGCCGCTGCCCCGGCTGGAGTCGGGGCCGTACTTCTCCTACGCCCTGCAGTGGATCGCCTTCGGCATCATGGCGATCATCGCGATCGGCTACCTCATCTACACCGAGCTCCGGCCCGAGGCGGCCCCCGCGTGGCGCCGGGACGCCGAGGAGGGAGCCTCCGGCGACGGGGACGACGGCGCCGAACCCGGTTCCACCGCGCGCTCCCGCGAGGGCGGGTCGCGCTACGCGGGGTCCCACACCTCGACCCGGAAGCGCCGCCGCAAGCTCTCGGTGGCGGAGGCCATCGCCGAGGACGAGCGCCGCGAAGCCGAATCCCTCGACAAGCCCACCGACTGACCGCTGCCGCGGGCCACGTCGACGCGTTGACAACGGGCGACCACGGCCCCGGCGACGCGCCCGGGTGCGGTGGGGTCAGCGCTCGCGGCGGAGGACGGCGGCGGTGGCTGCGACCGCTCCGGTGACCGTGCCGATCAAGCGGGAGAGCTCGACGCTGCGCGTCACGTCGCCGGCGTCCGCCGTGCGACCCTCGCCCATGATCGGGCGCTGCTCCGTGACGTGGCCGTAGATGGTGCGTCCACCGAGGCGGATCTCCAGGGCACCGGCGAAGGCCGCCTCGATCTGCCCGGCGTTCGGGCTCGGGTGGGCCGCCGCGTCGCGGCGCCAGGTGCGCCAGGCACCGCCACCGGATCCGCCGACCACGGGTGCGCACACCGCGGTGAGCGCGGCGGCGAAGCGGGACGGCACCAGGTTCAGCAGGTCGTCCAGACGAGCCGACGCCCACCCGAACTCGCGGTAGCGCGGCGATTTGTGACCGACCATCGCGTCGAGCGTGTTGGCCGCGCGGTAGGCCATCAGCCCGGGAATCCCTGCGACGGCACCCCACACCAGCGGGGCCACGACGGCGTCCGAGGTGTTCTCGGCGATGGACTCGACGGTGGCGCGGGCCAGGCCCTGCCCGTCGAGGACGGCGGCGTCGCGCCCGCAGAGGTGGCCGAGCCGGTCGCGCGCGGCGTCGATCTCACCGGCGTCGAGCAGCCGCGCCATGGCGGTCCCCTCATCGGCCAGCGACGTGCCGCCCAGCACCGCCCAGGTGACCACCCCGGTCGCGGCCGCCTCCAGCACGGGGCTGCGGCGGGCGGCGCGCTGCACCAGGGCTCCGAGCACGGCGGTACCGCCGACGAGCACACCGGTGTGGACGACGCCCGCGGAGCGGCGGTCCTGGTAGAGCGCCTTCTCCACGGTCTGCGCCACGCGTCCGAACAGCGCGACCGGATGTCCGCGCCGGGGGTCGCCCAACGCCGCGTCCGCCGCCACGCCGAGCAGCAGCCCGACCGCTCGTCCCGCGCTCACCGGCACCTCCAGCACCCGAAGGAAAGGATCTCGACCACCTCGAAAAGCAGCACCGCACGCTACCCCGCGAGCGGCTGTGACCGATCACTGCATCCCGCGTGACCGGCTGTGTCCGGGCGACGGGATATCGTGGCGGACCGTGACGGCCCCTGATCACGAAGCCGACGTGCTGCGCGCCGGTGTCGCGGGAAACGCGACCGACGTGCCGCAGCCTGCTGCCGAGACGCCGCTGGACGACGCCCAGCGCCTGCAGCTGTTCGTCTACTTGCAGGCCCCGGAGCACCGCACCTACCTGGCGATCATGCGGCTGTTCACCTCGACGCTGCTGGCGGACCTGTCGGCCGGTGAGGTCGCCGCCGCGCTGGCCGCGGCCGAGCGCGAGGGCCGGGTCGCCGCCGGGGAGTCCGATGTGGACACCGTGATCGACCGGCTCAAGCAGCTCGTCAAGTGGGGCAACCTGGTCGTCGGCCGCCGGGAGACGATCGCCTCCAGCATCGCCGAGTTCCAGCACGGCAGCGTTCGGTACCAGGTCAGCAAGCTCGCCGTCCGCGTCCAGCGGGACGTCGACGCGCTGCTGCGGGTGCCCGAAGGCGCCCGCGAGGTCTCCCGCGAGCTGCTGCCCGCGATCGACCGGGGTCTGGCCGGCATCGGCAAGGCCCTGTCGGACGCGCTGGCCGCCGAGCGCCACGACCCGAGCACCAAACCCGCGCGCCAGGCCCGCGAGCGGCTGGCGGAGCAGGTCACCACGGTGTTCCTGCAGCACGCCGAACTCGCCGCCACGGTCCGCGACTTCTACGCCTACCTGGGCCAGGTCGTCACCCGCCACCAGCTGGCACCCGACGAGATCTCCGGGTTCCGGAACCTGCTGGTCGAGTACATCCAGATGGTCGTGGAGGACGTGCTGCGGCACACCGAGACCATCGCCGGTTCGCTGGCCGGTCTGACCGGGGTGCGCGGCGAGCTGCTGCGGCTGCTCGGCCCGGCCGACCAGCTGGGCACCGACGTCGAGCGGGCGCGCGGGCGCACCCCGGCCGACTGGCAGGAGCTGACGGACTGGTTCGTCGACGCGCCCGGCCGCCCCAGCCAGGTCGCCGCGCTGCGCGAGGCGACCGCGCGCGCCATCGGTTCGCTGCTGGCCAGCGTCAAGCGCGCCACCTCCGGCGGCGGCCTGGTCCCCGGCAGGCGCGGCGAGCTGCTGAAGCTGGCGAAGTGGTTCGACCGCGCCGACGAGAGCACCTCGCACCGGCTCTACGCGGCGGCCTTCGGCCTGCACTCCGCGCGGCACCTGCAACCCGCGCCGGACTACGACTCCGACAACGACAAGGTGCCGTGGCGCGACGGCCCGGTGCAGGACGTGACGGTCAGCGTCCGCAGCCGGGGCGATCGCGGGGCACGCGGCCGCACCTCGCGGGTGCTCGACGACCCGATGACCGAGGAGACCCTGCTGCAGCAGGCCCGCCAGGCCGATCAGCGGCGCAGCGCGGCGGTGGCCGAGCTCGCCGAGGCCGGTGCCGACGTCGGCCGGCGCACGCTGTCACCGGACGCGCTGGGCGTGCTGTGCGAGCTGCTGACGCTGGCGATGGCGCAGCGCGACGGCTCCGACGACAAGGGCTCGGCGCTGGACCCGGTGCACCGGCTGCGCGTGACCATCCGCCCCGAAGCCGGCCAGGACACCCGGATCAGCAGCGCGGCAGGCGAGTTGACGCTGCGCGACACGGTCCTGGAACTGGCCGGTGACGGCGGATTGCCCGATTCCGAGGCGCCTGCCCGAGGAGCCGCCCGATGATCTCGACGTTCGAAGAGCTCCCCGACATCGACGCGGCGAACGTGGTGCGCTGCGCCCGAGTGCTGCTGCGCAGACCGCTGCTGCGGGCCGAAGGGCCGGACGGCGACCTGCTGCCGATGATCTACCGTCAGCGGACCGCGCTGCAGGACGTCTTCTCCGGGCTGCTGGGCTACCGGCTGGTGGTGGAGCGGCGCTTCGCGCGGCTGTACAAGTCGGGTCCGGGCGAGGACGCCGGGCGCGGGGTGGAGTCGCTGACCCCGCGCGGCTACGCCTACTTCGCGCTCACCCTGGCCGCGCTGACCGGCATCGGCCGCCAGGTGCTGCTGTCGCGGCTGGTCAGCGACGTGCGCGCGGCGGCGTCCGAGGCCGGCATCGAGGTCGCCGACGACCCGGCCGACCGACGAGCGCTGACCGCCGCGCTGCGGCACCTGGTCGCGCTGGGCGTGATCACCGAGACCGAGGGCTCGGTGACCGCCGAGTCCACCGCCGAGGCGCTGATCACCATCGACACCGACATGCTCGGCCAGCTGGTCGCCGGCCCGCTGGCGGAGGCGAGCGGGCCGCAGCAGCTGGTGGAGCTGGCGTCGGCGGCGGGCCCGCGGCGGACCGAGCACGCGGTGCGGCGCAAGCTGATCGAGGACCCGGTGGTGCTCTACGCGGACCTGCCGCCGGAGCAGGCGACCTGGCTGCGCGAGCACGTCATCAACGAATCCCGCCTGCTGGAGCGGTTCTTCGGCCTGGTCGGCGAGGCCCGCGCCGAGGGCGTGGTGGTGTGCGATCCCGAGGACTACCTCACCGACCTCGCCTTTCCCGGCCCCGGCACGGTGGCGCGCATCGCGCTGCTGGCGCTGCCGGAGCTGCTGGACCGGGGCGAGCCGGACTCGGCGGGCAGGCATCCGGTGAGCTGGCAGGACTTCGCCGACGTGTGCGGGGACCTGGTCGACGCGTACCCGTCGGCGTGGTCGCGGGCCGCCACCGAGGACCACCAGGACCTGGTGCGCGCGGTCATCGACCTGCTGGGCAAGCTCGGCCTGCTGCGCGAGTCGGAGGGATCGTGGCTGCTCAGCCCAGCGGCGCACCGCTGGCTCCCGCAGCCGGACGCGACGCCGGCGCAGCAGCAACGCGAATCCGAACCACCCGCGCCCGAGGCACCGGGCTGGTCATTGTTCGACGAGATGGAAGAGGCGGCCCGTTGAGCGCACACAACACCGAAGCGGCCGTTGCGGAGACCGCCAACCGGTGGCGGCTGCACCGCGGCGGGATCGTCAACATCTGGCAGTACGCCGAGACGACGTTCGACCTCGACGGCGGGCGCGCGATCTTCCAGGGCACCAACGGTTCCGGCAAGTCCCGGACCCTGGAGCTGCTGCTGCCGCTGTGCCTGGACGGCGACCTGCGGCAGCTGGGTTCCAAGGGGTTCGACACGGTCAGCATCCGGCGGCTGATGCTCGACGAGTACCCGGGCGGGCCGAACCGCATCGGCTACGCCTGGATCGAGCTGCGCCGCGAAACCCCCGAGGGCGGCGAGGAATTCCTCACCTGCGGGCTCGGCGTGAAGGCGTCGAAGACCTCGCAGTCGATCAGCGACTCGTGGCGGTTCATCACCAGCCGCCGGGTCGGCATCAACCTGCACCTGGTGGGCGCGGACCGGGTGCCGCTGGGTGCCGCTCAGCTGCGTGAGCTGCTGGGCGCGGACTGCGTGCTCGACGACCAGTCGTTCCGCGCGAAGGTGGCCGCCACGGTCTACGGCGTGCCCGCCGCGCGCTACGGGGACCTGCTGCACCTGCAGCGCACGCTGCGCAACCCCGACGTGGGTCTGAAGGTGCTGGAAGGGCAGCTGGAGCAGATCCTGTCCGACGCGCTGCCGCCGCTGGACGCGGGCTTGATCGAGCGGCTGGCTACCTCGTTCGACGACCTGGAGTCGATCCGGGAGAACATCGTCCGGCTCACCGGCGCGGACAAGGCGCTGACGGCGTTCCTGTCGACCTACTCCGGTTACGCGTTCGGCGCGCTGCGCGACCGCGCGGAGGCCATGCGCACCGCGCAGCAGAAGCTGGCCTCGCTGCGCAAGGATCTCGCGAGCCTGGACAAGCAGTTCACCGGCAAGCGCGAGGACCGGGAGACCGCGCAGCGCACCATCGCCGAGCTGGAGCAGCGCGAGAGCGAGCTGGAGTCGAGCATCGACGCGCTGCGCTCGCACCCGGCCTACTCGGAGCTGCAGAACCTGCGCGACCGCGAGAAGCTGGTCGAGAGCTCGCGCGCCGCAGCGGTTTCCGCGCTCGACACGGCGACCCGGCACCGGGCGCAGGAGACCCGCTCGGCGGAGTCGGTGCTGGGCGTGCTGCGTCGGCTCGCCGGTGACGCCGAGGCCGCCGGGCAGGCCGCGACCCGCGCCGGGCAGCAGCTGGGCACCGCTGGGCTCGGCGGGTCGGGCGTGCCGCAGCCGCCGCCGGTTCCGGCCGCTGAGCTGGTCTCGGAGTCCGATTCGGTGCGCACCTCACCGGAACCGGACGCCGAACCGACCGATGTGGACCGCTACCAGCCGCCGCAGCTGGACGCCGACGCGCTGGCGGCCCAGTTCCGCGCCGTGGTGGGAAGTTCCGCGCAAGCCGCCACCGAGGCGCGGGAGCGCGCGGCGCTGACGCTCGCGCTGCACCAGCAGGCCCGCGAGCTCGACGCCGAGCAGGCGCAGGTGGCCGAGCTCCAGCGCAACGCCCGGCAGTCGCAGCTGACCTCGACCGAGGCCGCGGGCCGCCGCAACCAGGCGCAGCAGGAGCTCGCCGACGCCGCCGCGGTGTGGGTGGAGCTGACCCGCAAGTGGGCTACCGAGTGGCCCACCGCGTCCGAGCAGCCGGCCCCGGAACCACCGAACGTCGAGGACCTGATCAACGACCGGGCCGCCAGCCGCAAGGCGCGCGAGCAGGCCCGGCAGTGGGCGCGCCCGCAGCTGCACGAGGCGCGGCGCGCGGTGTCGGCGGTGGAGCAGGAGATCACCGAGCTGCGCGCCGAGAACCGCGTGCGCGAGGGCGAACTCGCCGAGCTGCGCGCCGGTCACGAGCGCCGCCCGGAGCTGCCCGCTTGGGCCGAGGCCGAGCGCGATCCGTCGCAGGGCCGGTCCTTCTACGAGCTCGTCGACTTCGCCCCGTCGCTGAGCGACGCCGACCGAGCGGGGCTGGAGGCGGCGTTGCAGTCCAGCGGGCTGCTCAACGCCTGGGTCACCGCCGACGGCCAGGTGCCCGGCCTGGCCGACCTGCTGGCGGCTCCTGCCGCTCCGGTCGATCCGACGAGCGGGGGCACGCTCGCAGCGCTGCTCTCCCCCGCCGCCGTGGCGGATTCGCCGGTGCCCCGGGAGCGGGTCGCCGGGCTGCTGGCGACGGTGTCGACCGGAGGTGGGACGGGACTGTCGGTGTCCACCGACGGGTCCTGGAAGGCCGGCGTCCTGAGCGGGACGTGGCACAAGGACGCCGCGGAGTACGTCGGTGCCGGTGCGCGCGAGGACGCCCGGTCCCGCCGGATCGCCGAGCTGGAGGACGAGCTGGCCCGGTCGCGGGAGGCGATCGGCGAGGCCGAGCGGCGCCAGCGCGAAGCCGGTGAGCACGCCGCCGCGCTGGAGCAGCACCTGGAGGTGTTCCCGGACGACGGGGAGCTGCTGACCGCGCAGGCGAAGCTGACCACCGCGATCGAGACCGCGGAGGACGCCGAGCGCCAGGTCGTGCAGCTGCGCGAGCAGCACCTGGAGGTCGAGCAGCGCTGGCAGGCGTCGCAGTCCGAGCTGGTCCGCGCCGCCGGTGAGGCCGGTCTGCCGGCCGAGACGCAGGCGCTCGACGCGGCGCACCGGGCGGCGGTGGAGGCGCGTTCGGGCATCGACGGGCTGCGCGAGGCCATCGAGTCGCGCTGCCTGCCGACGCTGGCCGACCTGCGCGAGATCTCGCTGCACCACGACGTCGCCGTGGCCGACCGGATGGAGGCCGAGTCGCAGGCCGAGCGCCGGTGCGCCGAATACGCCGAGCAGGCGGGCGGTCTCACGGAGCTGACCTCGGCGGTCGGTGGGGCGGCGCAGGAAGTCGCCGACAAGGTCAGCGGTTTCGAGCGCGAGCGCGCCGAGCTGCGGGAGAAGCTGCCGCAGGAGCGCGAGCGGATCAGCACCCTGCGCGAGGCCGCGGCCCGGCTGGAAACGCAGCTGGAGAACAAGCAGGCGCAGCTGGCCGGGCGCGAGCAGGACGCCGAGTCGGCGACCACCGCTTTCCGCCAGGCGCTGGGCATCCCGGGTCTGTGGACGGCGGCCGACGTCGCCGAAGAGGTGCCCGGCGAGCTGGAGGAGGCCGCCGAACTGCTGGCCGGCTCCGACCGCAAGGGCTCGACGGAATCGACGGTGCTCAACCGGCTGCAGACGCTGCAGCACTCGCTCAGCGGCAACTACGACATCACCGCCTCCGACCAGCACGGCTTGCTCACCGTGACCGTCACCGGCGAGGAGGGCCCGCAGCCGGTCGCCGAGGCCGCGCGCCGGGTTTCCGAGCGGCTCGGCGAGCAGCGCGGTTATCTCAACGAGCGCTACCAGTCGATCTTCGCGGACTACCTGATCCGCGACCTGGCGGAGCGGCTGCGCGGGCAGATGACCATCGCCGAGGACCTGTGCAACCGCATGAACGAGGTCCTCGACGGCGCCCGGTCCAGCCAGGGCGTGCACGTCCAGCTGGACTGGCAGCCGTCGGCGGCTCTGGGCGACGACATCAAGCAGGCCATCGACCTGGTGCGCACGCCGTTCGCGAACCGCAGCGATGACCAGGACGCGTTGCTGCGCCGGGTGTTCACCGATCTCATCGAGTCGGAGCGCGACAGCGCCTCCGGTGGCTACGCGGAGATCCTGTCGCGGGCGCTTGACTACCGGTCGTGGTTCGCCTTCACGGTGCGGGTGCGCGACACCGGACCGGACAGCAAGCCCCGCGTTCGCCGCCTGCGGCAGCTGTCCTCCGGCGAGACCCGGCTGATCTCGTACGTGACGCTGTTCGCCGCCGCGGCGGCGTTCTACGACGCGGTCAGCGTGGCCTCAGACGGGCGCGGTCCGCTGCGACTGGTGCTGCTGGACGAGGCGTTCGAGCGGCTCGACGACCCGACGATCGCGCGGATGCTGGGCCTGCTGGTGGATCTGGACATGGACTGGCTGATCACCTGGCCCAGCGGCTGGGGCGTGTCGCCGAAGATCCCGAAGATGCACATCTACGACGTGCTGCGCCCGCGCAGCGGCCACGGCATCGCGACCACGCACACCACCTGGACGGGCACGGACCTGCAGCGTCCGAACGCCTGACCGGGATTTCGATCGGAGGTTTCGCCGTGACCGGCATGGACGAGGTCCGGGACGCGCTCGACGTCGCGGAGTTGCGGGGCCTGTGGGCAGCCGCGCGGGAAGCGCTGTCGGGGTCGAAGCCGACGTTCCGGCTGGAGCTGCCCGACGACGCCACCCGCGCGGCGGTCGGCGAGCTCTACGGGCGCCCGATGTGGGGCGAGGGCACCCGGATCAGCGTGTCCAAACTGGACGAAGCGCTGCGGAACCGGTTCGGCGTCGGGCTCTCCCAGGTGATCGAGGCGCTGCACGGTTCGGTCGCGGTGGCCGAGCCCGCGCCGGAGGCGGCCGACGAGCTGCTGCCGGTGCTCGACGAGCACGGGCTCGCGGGCGCGTCCTGGGCGGTGCCGTGGTTGCGGTGGGTGCGGCAGTACGGGCGGATCGCCGAGTCCGAGCTGACCGGCATCACGCACGCCGCCGCCCGGGTGCTGACAGCGATGTCGCTGACCGAACCGCCGCGCTCCTGGACCTCGCGGGCGGCGTTGGCGGGGCGGACCGGCTTCCCGCACTCGCTGGACGACGGGACCGCGCTGAGCAGGGTCGTGCTCAAGGCGGCCGCGCTGGCCCAGGGCATCGAGCCTCCCGGCAACGAACGCGACCGCAGGGCCCTCTGGGAGCGCTGCGGGGTCGCTCCCGACGCCGTGTCGTCGACGGTTCTGACCTGGGCGCTCCCGGTCTCCGGCGACGACGCCTGGTCGGCGGGGGTCCGCGCCCGCACCGAGCTGGGTCTGCCGGCGCACCTGACGCACCTGGACCTCGACGCCGCCCCGGCCCGGCTGGTCGCGGCCGGGACGGCCATAGCGGTCTGCGAGCACCCCCGCGTCCTGGAAGCGGCCGTCCGGGAGGGCGTGCGCCACCCGGTGATCTGCCTGTCGGGCCTGCCCTCCACGACGGCCCGCGAACTGCTCGACCGGTTGTCCGGCGACGGCGCAGTCCTGCACGTGCACACCGACTTCGACTGGCCGGGCATCGCCGCCGCCCTCACGGCCCAACGCCACGGCGCCACGCCCTGGCGCATGTCCGGCGATGACTACCGCGCTGCCCTCGACCGAGCGGCCCAGGACCGCACGGACCTCCCGAACCTCATCGGCAGCCCGGTCCCCACCCCGTGGGACCCCCGGCTCGCCGATCTCATGTCCACCACGTCCAGGGCCATCGAAGAGGAGCAGACCCTGCAGCCCCTCCTCACCGACCTGCGGAACGGTCTCTGACCCGGCCCGATTCGAATTTCGCGCGAAGTTCGAACGCCGAAGTTCGGACTCGAATTTCGCGCGAAATTCGAATTCCTCCCCCGTTCGGTGTCAGAAGCGCCGGTACATGACGTGGAGGCCGACGTAGCCGCGGGCCGGGTGGTGGAAGGCCTCGGGGAGGGTCGCGACGATCTCCATGCCGAGGGACTTCCACAGCTCGACGGCGCGGGTGTTGGTCTCGACGACGGCGTTGAACTGCATCGCCCGGAACCCGTCCGCCTCGGCCCGCCCCAGCACGTGACGCCCCAGCGCGCGGCCGACACCGCGACCGCCTGCGTCCGCGTCGACCATGAAGCTCGCCGTCGCCACGTGCGCGCCCGGACCCTCCCGGTTCGGGCCGGAGATCGCCGTTCCCAGCACCCGGCCTTCCTCCACGGCCACCACGGTCCGCCACGGCGTGGCCGGGAACCACCGCTCCCGAGCCCGCTGCTCGTCGAGGTCCCGCTCCCACGAGAACGTCTCCCCTGCAACCACGATCCGCCGCATGAACGGCCAGATCGCGTCCCAATCAGCCGCTGCGGCCTCCCTGATCTCCATGCGTCCAGCCTCGACGATCGACCGCTCGGGTGCCAACCGTTTTCCGACCCGGCGCCGGCGTCCGTTTCGGGTACTTTCCCGGTATGCCGTTGGTGGTGGAGTTCGCCGCGCAGGAGCCGGAGTGGTTGGCGCGCTGGTGGGCCGAGGTGCTCGGCTGGACCGTGGTGGGCGAGGCGGAGGTGCGGCCCGACGGACCTGGCGTTCCGCTGCGGTTCGTGCCCGCGTCCGGGCCCAAGAGCGGGCAGAACGACGTGCACCTTGACCTGCGCAGCGAGTCGCACGGCGACCAGACCCACCTCGTGGAACGCCTGTTCAACCACGGCGCGCGGTTCGCCGACATCGGGCAGAGCACCGAGGTCCCGTGGGTCGTGATGGCCGACGTCGAGGGCAACGAGCTGTGCGTCCTGGAGCCGCGCAAGGTCTACGCGTACACCGGCCCGCTGGCCGCGGTGGTGGTGGAAACCACCGACCCCCGCGAGCAGGCCAGGGCGTGGGCCGAGGAGCTCGACTACGACATCGTCGCCGAGCACGGCGAGTTCGCCTCCTTGCGCCCACCCACCGGCGAGGGCCCCCACCTGGAGTTCCTGCACAACGAGGAACCCCGCCACGGCATGCTCAGGCCGCTCTCGCACTGAGCAGCGCAGCCGCTGTTCCAGGTGTGGGACTCAACCCGCACCGCCGAGCAACGCAAGTCCCGAACAGGCCCTAAGCCGGTTCGATGATCTTGACTCCGTGCAGTCGGCGGATGAAGTCCCGGCCGAAGGCGGTCGAGGGGGTGTGCGCGCCCGGGGCCGGCGACTCGGCTGCGAGCGCGTTGACCGCGCGGAGCACCGAGTCGGCGGTCATGTCGTAGGTGTCCGGCCCGATCAGCGCGGCCGACACCGAGCGCCCGGCGTCGTCGGTGGCTTCGGCGTAGACCTCGACCCAGCTGTGCGAGCGGGTCGCCCGCCCCGGACCCTTGACCAGGGCACCGATGGCCGCCTTGCCCGCCCGCTGGACGGGAAGCGATCCCAGCACCGACTGGCCGACCTTCTTGAGCCCGTCGCCGACGTCGGGGATCGGCAGCCGCGTGAACGTCGTGATCGTGCCGATGCCGGTGCTGCGGTAGGCGGTCGCCACGTCTCCCCAGGGCAGCGAGGTCACCTGGCGCGGTCCGGACGGGAACGCCACCTCGCGGCGCCGCCACGCCATCGGAACGGTGCGCAGTTCGCCGTCGACGCGCGCTCGTCCGCCGAGCGCGGCGCCTTCCAGCGCGCTCTTGAGCGTGCCGGGGCTGATCCGCCCGCCCGCCTGGAAGGCCAGGTCGAGGCTGGTGGCGCCGGGGAGTTCGGCGGAGACCATGGCGGCGAGGCAGTCGGTGGGGACCACGTCGAATCCGGCGCCGGGCAGCAGCACCACACCGGCGTCGCGGGCCTCGGCGTCGCGGGCGAAGATCGACTCGAAGACGTCGATCTCCCCGGTGATGTCCAGGTAGTGGGTGCCCGACCGCAGGCACGCCTCGACCATCGGCGCCGAGGTCGCCGAGAACGGCCCGGCGCAGTGCGCGACGACGTCGACGTCGTGCAGCATCTCGGCGACCCGGGCCGGTTCGGAGAGGTCGAAGATCCGCGATTCCAGTCCGCGGGGAGCGGCGAACGCGGCCACCTCGCCCGGGTCGCGGCCGGCGACCACCGGGCGTTCGCCGCGCTCGACCGCGAGATCGGCCACCAGTCGTCCGGTGAAGCCGTTCGCCCCGTAGATCATCCAGGTCATCGCGGTCCTTTCGCTGTGCTCACCCCGCTAACGAACACCGCCGCGCGCGGTCACGGGTTGCCCGGCGTATCCCCGATCACCCGTTCAGCGCGATGACGGAGTCGATGATCAGCCAGCCGCCGAAGATGACGAACAGAGCGGTGGCGCCGTAGCGCACGGCCTTCTCCGGCAGGTGGCGTCCGAGCAGCAGTCCGACACCGATCGCCAGCGCGTCGGCCAGCACCATCCCGACCGTCGAGCCGATCCAGGTGCCGAGCCAGTCGTGGTGGGTGGCGAGGGTCACGGTCGCGAGCATCGTCTTGTCGCCGAGCTCGGCGAGGAAGAACGCCAGCGTCACGACCATCACCGCGGAACCGAACCGCCGGTTGGCCCTGCGCTCGTCGTCCTCGGTGAGGTGGTCGCCGCGCAGCGTCCAGGCCGCGAAGAGCAGGAAGGCGATACCGGCGATCAGCGCGATCCACTCGGTCGGCAGCAGTTCGCCGAGGCCGAATCCGAGCGCCACCGAAATGGCGTGCACGGCAGTGGTGGCGACGGTGATGCCGAGCAGCACCTGCCACCACCGATAGCGGGTGGCGAACGTCATCGCCATCAATTGCGACTTGTCACCGAGTTCGGCCACGAAAATGGCAGCGGAGCTCAGGGCAACACTACCCAGCATGGTGAGACACACCTTCCAGCAATTCCGAAGGTCTCGCCCACCTCGAACACAAGGCTCGCGACCGGGTGCGAGAACGGCGCACCATCATGTCGACCGCGAATTCGCGGACTACTCCCCTTCAATCGAGAATGACCTTACCGACAACATCGGAATCGTAAAAGCGCGGGGCGCGGAGGAATTTCCGTTTCCATTTCACCAAACGCACTTTTCGGCGTCCCGCAAATTCGAATGCGCCGGAACGATGAGAGCGGCGTCACCGCTCGGTCCGGAACAACACCGCGGCGCGGCCCGTTGAACCCGTTGGTCGATGCGTTCCGCGTCCCCGGGCCTCATCAACCGCCTTCGCGGAATACCGTCCGGCTGGAGCCGCGTCGCGCCTATCGCCGAGAGGCGACCGGCGCATCGACCCCTACCAATGCGAGGCCGTCGCTCCTTCTCCTCGGAGCGACGGCCTCGTCTGGTTCCGCCACAGCCCGGAACGACCGGTCAGAACGGCTGCTGGTCCGGTTGGCAGACTTCGCCCGGCTGCGGGACGCGCAGGTTGATCAGGTAGTCGGCCGCACGGCTGTCGGCGCAGGAGCTGTCGCCGAGGATGCAGTGCCCGAAGGCGTCGACGCTGACCAGGCGCGCGTTGCCCAGCTCCTTCTCCATCCGCCGGGAGAACTCGTACCGGGTCGCCGGGTCGTAGGAATTGCCGAACAGCAGCACCGGGTTGGCCGCCCGGTTCTCCCACGGGCCGCGGTGCACGTCGGGGCTGGTCGGCGGCCACTGCGAGCAGCCGACGAGATCGCTGAACGCCTGGGTGCGGCCGAAGGTCGGCGACTCGGCCTCCCACTGCGCGGCGATGGCCGGAACCCGCTCCGGCGTCTTCGGGATCGGCTTGTCGGTGCAGTTGACCGCGAAGTACGAGTCGTCGACGTAGGACTCCTCGGCGTCGCCACCGTCGAAGCGGTGCTTGCCGGAGGGCAGGTGCAGCACCCGCAGCAGGTCGGGGATCAGCCCGGCCTCGGGGTGCAGCTGCAGGTGCAGGGCCTGCAGATCGCTGGCCAGCTGCCGGAACTGCTCCGGGTCGTACAGCGCGCTGCTGACGCCGTCGGTGAACTGGTCCAGGGTGATCTTCGAGCCGTCGGGCATGGTGATCGGATCCCGCCGCAGGACGTCGCGGATCTCGTCGAACTTCGCCCGCACGTCACCTTCGCCGAACGCGCACTTGCCCGCCTCGGCGGCGCAGCGCTGGAGGAAACCGTCCAACGCGAGCTCGAAACCACCTGCCCGCTCCCGGTCGTGCTGCACGCCGTCAGCGGTGCGCAGCGCCGGATCGACGTTGCCGTCGAGCACGATCGCGCGGCTGCGCTCCGGGAACGTGGCGACGTAGGTCGCGCCGAGCAGCGTTCCGTAGGAGAAGCCGACGAAGTTGAGCTGCTCGTCGCCGACTCCTGCGCGCATCAGGTCCAGGTCGCGAGCGACGTCGGCGGTGCTCATGTGCCGCTGCAGCTCGCCCGCGTTCTTCGCGCAGGCGTCGCCGTAATCGCCGTAGGCGTCCATGGTGCTGCCGATCTGCTCGCCGGTGACCGGCACCGACGACATGCGGCCCAGCACCTCCTCCGCCTGCTCGCCGTTGGCGAAGCAGCGCATCCGGGTGCTGCGGTCGATGCCGCGCGGGTCGAACCCGATGATGTCGAAGCGCTTCAGCACGGCCGGGTCGAAGCGGTCCACGGCGCCGACCGGCATGTCGAACCCGGCACCGCCGGGACCACCGGGGTTGAGGAACAACGAGCCGATTCGTCCGGTTTGCTCGGTCGCGGCACGGCGCATCATGGCGATGTCGACGGTTCCCTTTCCCGGATCGGCGTGGTCAACCGGTACCGGGTACTTCGCGCAGCTGAACAGATGCCGTTCGGTGATCGGAACTTCTTCGAGCGCGGCCCGATCGCAGGGCCCCCAGGACACCGGGGACGCCTGCGCCACCGAAGCTCCCGCGACCACGGCGGTCCCCGTGACCAGCGCACTCGTCGCGACGGCCAACGTTCTGCGTAATCGCACGTGTCGCTTCGCCACGCGCAGCCTCCTCTTCTCGATCGCTTGATCTTTCGCCGATCAAACAATCCGAAAAGGATCTTCGACACCGCAGAACGCACGAATCCTGTTTCGCGACAACACGGTTTGATAACCGCCCCAGTAGCCTCTTTCGGGTACCGATCGAGCCGAGGTGGTTTCAAATCCGTGATCCGCCCCTAGGATCACGCCGCGTGATGCCTCCGTTGAAAGCTGTTGCAGAGGGCCACCGGCGGCTGCTCGGCCTCACCGCCATGCTCACCGACGAGCAGGTGGCCGCCCCCTCACTCCTGCCGGGCTGGTCCCGCGGGCACGTGCTGGCACATCTGACCGACAACGCCCGGGCGTTCGCGCGGGTCTGCTCGCTGGCGCTGAACGGCGAACTCGTCGACGCCTACGAAGGCGGGCAGGCCGAGCGCGACGCCATCATCGAAGGGCTGTCGGGCGGGAACGCCTTCTCCCACCACGACGGCCTGAACCGCCACATCGGCGTGCTGGAAGCCGTGTGGTCGCACGCCTCCCCCGCCGACTGGGAGCGCCCGGTGCGCTTCCGCAACGGCGAGCTCTCCGAGATCGTGCTGATGCGCTGGCGCGAGGTGTGGATCCACCTGGTGGACCTGGACCTGGGCGTGGGACCGCAGGAGTGGACCGAGGAGTTCTGCCACCACACCGTCGAATTCCTGCTGCCCCGCCTGCCGGCGGGCGTCGCGCTGCGGCAGACCGACGGCCCGCGCCGCTGGTCCGCCGCCGGTGAGATCAGCGCGGTCGCCGACACCGAGATCACCGGCAGGGCGCAGGATCTGGCGGCGTGGCTGGCCGGGCGTCCCGCCCAGCGACTGCCCACCGGCGACCTGCCCGAGCTCGGACCGTGGCCACCGCCCCCCGCACCCGCCGACCGGTCCCGGCTCGCCGCCGGTTAGGAGCGGTTCAGGAATGCGGCGGAGCCGCATCCTCTTCCACCACCCAAGGCACTAGCACCGCCGCGGGTTCTGAGGGCCTTCGTGGCGAGTACGCCGTGACGCCGCGTATCGACATACTCAAGGAGCGGCGCACGGAGTCCACGGAGGCGCTCAGGTTCCGCTACCCGCACCGCCACGCAAAGCACTTCCTCAACAGCTCCTAGCCGAGGCCGGAGAACAGATCGGTCTCCCAGTCGAAGGGCCCCTCGCCCGGTCCCCGATCGCCTTTGACCAGGACGTAGTGCTCGCGGCCGAACTCGGGGTCGTTGACCATCTTCGCGAAGAAGCCGTCGTCGTCGATGTTGACCTGGCTGCGGTACGTGCGCAGGGCAGCGAGCTTGTTGGCGTGGAACTCGCGACCGTCGATCTGCGTGGTCAGGTCCTCGTCGGGGACGGTGCTCGGTTCGAAGGCGGCGACCGCGTCCTCGGACAGCAGGCCCTCTTCGACGGCGCGCTTGAGCAGCGAGCGCGGCATCGCCGTCCAGTACACCTTCGGAACGTCCCACGCCTCGCCGAGATCAGGTTCGTAGTCCGGGTCGGCGGCGGGGCCGAGGGCGCCCATGAGCGCCTTGTGGGCGGCGATGTGGTCGGGGTGGCCGTAGCCGCCGTTCTGGTCGTAGGTGACGGCCACCTGCGGGCGCTCGGCGCGCAGCACCGCCACCATCGCGCGGGTCACCTCCGCGGGGTCCGCGGTGGCGAAGGCACCCTCGGCGTTGTTGGAGTCCTCTCCGGCCATGCCGCTGTCGTGGAAGCGGCCGGGGCCGCCCAGCCAGTGCTGGCGGATGTCGCCGAGCTCGATCAGGGCGCGCTCGATCTCGCCGCGCCGGTACTCCCCGAGCGCCCCGGGGTTGTCGCGCAGGTGTGCGAGGTCGTCGTCGATGACCTCGCCCAGTTCTCCGCTGGTGCAGGTCACGAGGCTGACGGTGGCGCCTTCGGCGCTGTAGCGGGCCATGGTGGCGCCGGTCCCGGTGGCCTCGTCATCGGGATGGGCGTGAACCAGCAGCAAACGGCGATCGCTCATGTAATCCGAGAGTAGCGACTGACACCGACGAGGGCGGGCGATGTGGCGTTCGTCGCCCGCTCACGGCGCCTTCGGCACGAGCACCACCCACACCTGGCCGGGCGCGAACTGCATCGGCTCGCCCGCCTCGGTGGTGAACGACGTGCCCGCTTCCGGCGCCGGGCGGTTCCAGTGGGCGTTGAACTTCAGCCCGTCGCGCAGCACCACGGCCCGCCCGCCGCCGACGGTCTCGGCGAACGGCGAGACGTTGCCCGACACGTCCTGGAACGGGGAGCTGAACACCGGGACCTCTTGCAGCACAACGGTGCTCGCGGCACCGCGACCGCTGTCGGTGGTCACGTAGGGCCGCCCGTCCATCGACACCAACCAGCGCCCGCCGTCCCAGTCGAACCCGACGCGCGCGAAGCGGTAGACGATCTCCTCGTGCCCGGTGGGCACCCCGCCGGCCGCCGGGGCGGGCCCGAACACCAGCGGCGAGGCCGGTGACCAGCCGACACCGGGCGGCAGCCGGTCGGTCCGCGCGAACAGGTTGTGCGGAGCCACCCCCGGACCCCGGTAGAACGCACCGGGAATCGTCTGCTGCGAGGCGTTGTTGACCGAAGATCGCCCGATCTCGGGCAGCAGTTCCGGCGCGGCGCCGGAGAAGGCGAGCGTGGGTCGGCCGAACTGGGGAAGCAGGCGCAGATCGGTCTGCCGCGCGCTGCGCACCGGACCGACCACCGGCGGCGTGCGCGAGGCGAAGATGCCGATCAAGCGGCTGATCCCGGCCTCGACCGGTTCGACGTAGATCACGTCGGCGGCACCGGTTCCGGTGTGCGGGCGGGCCTGCGGGGCGTTGTCGATCTTGACCGCGAGCACCGGCGGTCCGGGCGGCGGTGGCGGTGGAGGGGGCGGTTCAGGTGCGGGCTGCGGCACCGGGTCGACGATCGGCAACGACACGGTCTCGGTCGGCTGCAGCGCCAGCCCCCCGACGACCAGCAGACCTGCCGACACCAAGGTGCCGATCACGCGCAAAACCCACATCACCCCTCCACCGCGTAGCCTCACCCGGCCGGCGGAGGAGAACAAGCGGCCGAACGGCCCAGCTTCAGGGCTGCTGGCGCACGATCTCCTCGATCATGGCGGTGATCCGGGATTCCGACGTCCGCTTGTCGACGCCGAAGCCGGACAGGACGCCGTCGCCGTCCTCGTGCTCCAGCAGCGCGAGCAGGATGTGCTCGGTGCCGACGTAGTTGTGGCCGAGCCGCAGGGCTTCGCGGAGGGTCAGCTCCAGGACCTTCTTCGCGGAGGCGTCGAAGGGGATCAGCGCGGGCATGGTCTCGACGCCGTCGGGAAGTGCCGCGGTGGCGGCCTCGCGGACGGCGTCGAGGTCGACGCCCTGGGACTGGATCACCTTGGCCGCCACGGCTTCCGACTCGCCGAGCAGGCCGAGGATCAGGTGTTCCACCCGGATCTCGTCGTTGCGGGCCTTGTGCGCGGCTTCCTGCGAGAGCACGACGACGTTGCGCGCGCGTGGGGTGAACCTGCTGAAACCGGCGCCGGAATCGAGACCGGGATCGTCAGATCCCTTGGCCACGAAGCGCTTCTGCGCGGCCTGCTTCGACACTCCCATGCTGTGCCCGATGTCGGTCCAGGACGCGCCGGACCGGCGGGCCTGGTCGACGAAGTGGCCGATGAGGTGGTCGGCGAGCTCACCGAGGTGGTCCGCGACGATCACCGCCCCTTCCAGCTGGGAGAGCGCGTCGTCGTTGGCCTTCTTGATCCCCTCGATGAGGTCGTCCAGTCGGATGGTTCCCGGGATCTGCTGCTTGTCCGTCATGCGTCAACCATAGGTTGACGTTGCCAGACTCGTCAACCAGCGGTTGACGAAATCGACGGACGCACCGCCCGGCGGTAGCGTCGGAGCGACGGAGGTGAGCGCGGATGCCCGAGGAAGAGGACTCGGAATGCCGAGGCTGCAGCGGCACGGGCAACATCAAGGTGGCCCGTCGGTTCCTGGCGCTCGACACCGGCGAGGTGTCCACGGTGATGGCCTTGGGGCGCTGCCCCTACTGCCGGGAAACCCCGGGCCGACAGCGGGGCGGCGGGCCGCCCGTGTGAGGATTCACCCCATGTCGGACGAGGGTGGCGAAGACGCCGGTATCGAGGCCAACGGGCCCAACGCCCTGTGCTTCACCTGCGGCGGCCTCAAGAAGATCAGCGATCCGCGCCTCTACATGATCCAGGCGACCGAGGAAATGCTGACCGGCATGACCATGGCCGAGTGGCGCACCTGCCCCCAGTGCACCGGCAAGGGCTACATCCGAGGCATCGAACCCCCTGCCTGAGCGGCGAAACCGCTCTCCCTCGCAGCCGCCTCCCGGACGAGCCCCGCGTTCAGCCGCAGAAGGTGAACGGGCCGGATCGGAGGTTGGGGGGAATCACTCCGTCCGGCCCGCTCAATCCCCACTGGGGGATTCACGAGTCGGGACCCCGGGGGAACAGGGTCCCGCCTCGCTTCCGCTGACCGGGGGTCCGACTGGGGGTTCGGTCCGCGCCCGGTCAGGGCGGGCCGCGCGGTGGAGCGGGTGCGGCCCGCGTCTCCGCTCCCCACGCCCGCGGCGCACAACGAGGAGCGGAGGTTCGGAAGAGGCAGGATCGTGCACCGGTCCGCCGCTTTCGGGCACGGCGAACCGCGGTCGGCAATTCGTGGTGAGGGCGGGAGCGGCGTTGCGCACCTGTCCGGGTGGCCGGCTTCCCGCGGAACGCTCCCAACGACGTCGTGGAAGCTTCAACCAGTATGTCGGACATGTCGCGGAGTTGTCAGCGATGACCGCGGATAGTCGCGTCACACGTCATGCCCGCCACACCCGCGTAACACCACGCCGTCATCGCGCGAACACCTGCCGTTCGCCCACCGACGCAGCGCGGGCACCCGGCGAACCCGGGTGCCCGCAGCGCGAAAGCGATTGTC
Source organism: Saccharopolyspora sp. NPDC049357 (assembly GCF_040677225.1). Taxonomy (NCBI): domain Bacteria; kingdom Bacillati; phylum Actinomycetota; class Actinomycetes; order Pseudonocardiales; family Pseudonocardiaceae; genus Saccharopolyspora; species Saccharopolyspora sp. NPDC049357. Next base: position 54,561 of record NZ_JBFAQJ010000002.1, read on the forward strand.
AGAGACCGCAGTCCGGCGCAGACCAGGTGTCGGCCCCACCGGCGACGTGCACGTGGTCGTCGTGGCCGGGATAGCCCGGTCCGAGGATCTCGCCGAAGCCGTGGTCGCGGGCCTGCAGCGCCAACGCGCAGAAGCCCTGCGATCCCGCACCGAGGTCGGCGGCGTCGCCGTAGAGGTGGCGGCTGTTCGGAGCACCGCCGACCGAGTCGTTGCAGGAGACGCTGCGGAAACCGCCGTTCACCTGGATCGCCGCGTCACCCATCGCGTGCCGCATGGCCTGCAGCTTCCACATGGTCACCAGCGCGTTGGACTTGGCTTCGTCGGCCGAGAGCTTGCCGCCGGACCAGTCGGAGTTGCAGGTGTTGAGCTCGGAGTAGTCGAAGTTGACCGGCGAGCAGTCGTCGTCCTGCAGCTCGTAGATCTTGGCGAAGGTCGACTCGCCGGCGACGCCGTCCGCAGGCAGGCCGTAGGCCTGCTGGAACCGGACGACGGCGTCCTTGGTGCCGGGGCCGAAAACGCCGTCGATGGCGAGGCTTCCGCCGTTGCCGGGGTACCCGGCCACCCTGATCTGCAGGTTGCGCACGTCGTCGCCGGAGGCGCCCTCGCTGAGCGTCTTGCTCCAGGAGTAGCAGCCGTCGGCAGTCGGCGCGGGAGTGGCCGGGGCCGAGACCGCCACTGGCGCGACGAAGGATGCGACGGCACCGGCCACGAGTGCGGCGGTCACACCGGCTAATCGGGTCTTCATGCGGGACACCTCTCGCTGCAAAGGATCATCTGCAGCTGCGGATACTCCCGGAAGGAACCGGCGAACTCTCCGTTCTGTCAGGAATTCACCAGAAAAGCCACGTTCCGGTCGAATCCCGCCGTCCAGACGGCCGATCCGCCGCGGCACCGGCGGCCCACACCCCACCCCGCAGCAACCCCTAGCGCGGGGCGCCGCTCAGGTCGTCAGGGGACGCACGGTGAGGATCTGCTCCGCGTGACCCACCGGGCCGCTGACGTCGTGCAGATCCGTGCTGGTCAAGCCCTGTCCGTCGGATCCGAAGGTGACCTTGGTGTCGAGACCGGTCCAGTCTCCCCCGGGCTGGCGGTGGAGGTGGATGGTGAGGTCGACGTTGGGGAACATCCACTTCGTGGGTTCCTGGCGCACGGCGATGCCGTTGGCGGTGTCGATCAGCGCGACGAAGGAGGCGAGCGAGCTGACCTCCTCACCCGCGACGAGGTCGTGACCGGCGGACACCCACGCAGTGGTGCGGCCGGGCTGCGGTCGACCGACGACGCGCGTGTGCAGCGACTCGATGAAACCGCCGGACCACACCGAGTCCATCGGCCACGGTTCCAACCGCTCCGGCGGGATCAGCGCGTCCGGCGCGCCACCCGCGACGACGTCGGTGTCCACGGCGGCCAGCAGCCAGGCGCGAGCCCGCACGACGGCCCGCCCGCCGATGACCACGGTGGCCTCGGTGAGCTCGATGGTCTTGCCGGGCCGGACGGTCTCGACGTGGACGTCGAACTCCTCCAGCGCGATCTTGCCGAGGATGTCGAAGCTGATCCGGCTCATCAGCAGTTCCGGACGCCCCTCGGCCGCCCGAGCCTGCTCGATGGCGTGCACGATGAGGCCGCCGAGAGGGCTGAAGTGCTGCTCATCGGCCCGCCAAGCGCCACCCACGTGCGCGGTCGGCTTGTACCGGCCTTCTCCGGTGCGCTCGAAGTACCCGGACCTGACCCCAACCGTGTCGACCAACGAACTGCGCCCCCCCCGTTCAGCGAAATCGTGCCGCCCCAGGATATGGGCCAACCGCAGCCGCAAGACCCGAACAGGACCGGAATCACGACCCCGGGAAGGTTGACGTGAGCGCACCGGAACAGCGCGAACCGCCCCCCGTCGTCTCAGGTCCGGAAGGGCTAGAGCTCGGCGGAAGCCGCGACGGAGCGCGGATTCCGCCGAGCGCTGCCGCTAGTTGATGGCGTAGCCCAGCGTGTAGTGGGCGCCGTCGCGGGTGAACTCGACCGAGCCGCTGCCGCTCTTCAGGCTGTGCCTGCCCAGCAGGTCATCGCCGTCGACGTCGTCCTCTTCCCACAGCTCCACGGTGACGGACCCCGAGAAGGAGCGGTTGACGTCGGTGATCTCGATGTCGAACTCCTCGCACACCCGCTGCGGACCCCACACGACGTCCCCGTCGAGCTTGAGGTACGGGTGGTCGCACCCGACGTTGTCCTCGTTGTTGATGGCCTTGAGCCTGGTCAGCTTGATCTTCGGCATGTTCTTCTCCCCAGTGGTTCTCGCCGTGCCCGGTTCGGCGCGGCGGAGTTGATCATCCGCGACGAAGGCGTCCGCGCGCGGAAGATCGGTCATCCGCCACCCGAACGGCCGATCACCGGAGCGCGGGCACCCCGACACGGCAGACCAGGCAGCCATGATCGAAGTCCGTCATGCCCGGTCAGTTCGGACCAGAACCGCCCGCGCGAACCCGGACACCATCACCTCTCACCCACCAGGACGCGGATCGTCTCCCTGGCTTCGTCGAAGGCGTCGCTCATCCCGCCGACCGTGAGGTTGACCATCGCTCCCTCGTAGACCATGTGGACTCGCGCACCGAGGGTTTCCGCGTCGGCAACCCCGGATTCGGCGAGCAGGGCGACGAACTTCGCGCGGGCGCGGCGCTTGCCCTCGCGCAGCACCTCGCGGCCGGGGTGGTCGCTCTCGCCGAGCTCGGCGTGGGCGTTGACGAACGCGCAGCCCCGCCTGCTGCCCGCCCACCACGCCTCCTCGGCGTCGAGCACGGCCAGCACCCGGTCGAGCCCCGACTCGGGGTGGTGAGCGCGCATCCACTCGTCGAGGAACTCCTCCCAGCGCTGCTCGCGACGCTTGAGGTAGGCCGCGACCAGGGCGTCCTTCGAGCCGAAGCGGTCGTAGAGGGTCTTCTTGGTCGTGCCCGCCTCATCGGCGATCAGGTCGACCCCGACCGCGCCGATGCCTCGCTCGTAGAACAGCACCCCGGCGACTTCGAGGATCTTCCTCCCCGCGGGTGTGTCCGGATTCGCCGTCCTCGCCATCGTCACTCCCCCGTCTCAGAACAGGACACTGCGAGTATACCTACCGGTATGGTTACTTGGCGACATGCGAGCACTTCTTCCGATCGCCTTCGTCGTCTTCTGGAGTTCCGGTTTCGTCGGGGCGGGCATGGCGGCCGACACCGGCGCCTCCGCCAACACCAGCCTGTTCTGGCGCTACGCGGTGACGGCCGCGGTCCTGCTGGTCATCGCGATCGCGCGACGCCGCCGGTACGGCCGCGCGTTCCTGGTCCGCGAGATCGTCCTCGGCGTGCTCGGCCAGGCCGTCTACCTCTCCGGCGTCTTCCACGGCGCGTCGCTCGGAGTTCCGGCAGGCACCAGCGCGCTCATCGCATCGCTGCAACCCGTGCTCGTCGCGGTGATCACCAGCAGAGCCGCACACGAGTCACTCGGCGCGCGAAGGGTTCTCGGTCTCGCCGCCGGGGTCACCGGTGTCGGGCTGGTGGTCCTCGCCGACATCGGCGCGGGAGGGGGCGTGCTCGGCGTGCTGGCGGTCGTCGGGGGCATGGCCGCCCTCACGGCCGCGACGCTGCTCGGCGACCGCCGTCCCCGACCCAGCGGCTACGACCTGCTCGACTCGCTGACCGTGCAGTCCGCCGCCGCCTTGGCGGGCTTCGGTCTCGTCGCCACCGCGGGCGGCGGATTCGTCCCGCCCGCCACACCCGAGTTCTGGACAGCCGTCGCCTTCCTGGTCCTGCTCCCCTTCGTCGGCGGCTACGGCTGCTACCTGCTGGTCTTGGACCGATCGGGGTCGCTGGCCGTCAGCGCCCTGCTGTTCCTGACCCCGGCGGTCGCCGCGACCTGGAGCGCGCTCGCCCTCGATCAGCCCTTCCAGCTCACCACCATCCCCGGCTTCCTCCTGGCCCTGATCGGAGTCCTCGCCCTCCGCCGGACCCCGAGCCCCGCCAGCGACCTCGGCGCGCCGGGCCGGACCAAAGCCTCTGGTCGCTCGGTCGGGTCGGGCACATGCTGCGTGCATGACGGAACTCCTGCCGAGCGTGTCGAGCGAGCGAACGTCGGGGCCGTTGAAGCGGTTCCGGGCGCTGGCCGGGCGACGGGCGTCCGGCCGGGTTCTCGACATCGGCGCGGGCCGCACCGATGATCTGCCCCCTTACGCGCACATCAGCCACCTGGCGCTCGTCGGCGCCGGCGATCGCCGAGTCGCCGAACTCCCGTTGCAGGCGGAGACGGTCGACGCCGAACCGGAGGACCTCCCGTTCCCGGACAGGGCTTTCGACGTCGTGGTCTGCCGCTTCGCGCTGACCAGCGCGAAGCGTCCGGCCCTCGCGGCGCGGGAGATCGCCAGAGTGCTCCGCCGGACCGGGCAGCTGCTGTTCCTGGACACCGCTCCCACCACGCGGCTCGACGTCGACGCCCTCATGCACCTCCGGCACGGCGGTCTCATCACGCACGACGTCGACTGGTCCTGGCCCCGCTCGAGAACACCGCTGGTGCAGGGCGTCGCGACGCACCCGGATCCGCAGTACGCGCGCGAAATCGCGTGGCTGCGCGGAGCAAGATGAGGAGGGAACCACGATGACGAGGAAAGTAGCGGACTGCCGCAAGACGCCCAGCGACATCAACTGCTCGCTGACCATCATCGGCGAGGAGGACGAAGTGGTGCGCGCGGCCGTCGATCACGCGGTGTCCGCGCACGCCCACGAGGACACCCCGGAGCTGCGCGAACAGGTGCGCGGCATGCTCGAGAACGAGGCCGAGGCGTCCCGGAGCGCGATGCAGTTCGTCCAGCTGATCGAGTTCAAGACCCACCGGCGCGAGGAGCTCAGCGAGCTGATGACCGAGTGGGAGGACCGCACCGGCGGCAAGCGCACGGCGACCCGAGCGGTGCTCGCCGAAGACCACGAACAACCGGACCTCTACTACGAGCTGGTCGAATTCCCCTCCTACGACGAGGCGATCCGCAATTCGCACTTGCCCGAGACCGAGGAGCTCTCGGAACGCATGCGCAACCTCTGCGAGGGCGAACCGACGTTCCACAACCTCGACGTCGTCCGCGCCGAGGCGCTCTGAGCAAACCGAACGCGCCTGGCACCCACTTGGGTGCCGGGCGCGTTGGTCTGCCGCACCCGCTCGGTGAGGCCGCCGCCGACCGCGGGACCCCGCCTCCCCCGACCACCGCGGTCCGTTGGACGATCTCATCGCCAACGACTGACCGGCGGTGGAGACGAGGAGGTGCGGGGTGTCGGGGCAGTTGCCGGCGTTCGTCGGAGCGTGCTTGGCCGTGATCATCGTTCCCGGACCCGATCTGGCGTTGCTGCTGCGCAACGCCGCCGTCGCCGGACGATCCGCGGCGATCGCCACCGCAACCGGGATCATGACGGGCAACACGATCCTCGCCGCGGCCGCGGTCGCGGGCCTGACCGCACTGCTGCAAGCCTCCGGACCGCTCTACAACGCCATTCGCCTCGCGGGCGCGGCGTACCTGATCTACCTGGGCGTTCGCGCGCTGATCAGCCTCATCCGCAGGGACGCACCGGCGCGAGGTGCCGAGGAGGCGCCGGCCCGCCGGAACCTCCCCAGTCGTCACGCGTTCCGGCAGGGCCTGCTCAGCAACCTGCTCAACCCGAAGGTCGCCGCCTTCTACCTCGCCCTGTTCCCGCAGTTCACGTTGCCGGGAATGCCGACGCTGGCGCAGCACACCCTGCTCGCCGCGCTGTTCTGCCTGCTCTCCCTGGCCTGGTACGTCCTGCTGATCGCGGTCCTCGCCCAGGTCCAGGCCTGGCTGCAGCGCCGGAAGGTCCAGCGGACCATCACCGGCGCCTCCGCCGCGGCCCTCATCACCCTCGGCACGGGTCTGGCCATCCAGAACTGACGAGAGCGATGAGTTTCGCGCCGGGCTCCGGTCCTCATCTCCGAGACGCGAGACGACTGCGCTGGGAGAACGGATCATGACTGCGACCTACACGTTCGACGTCTTCTCCAGCCTCGACGGCTTCGGCGCCGCCGGAGGCGACTGGACCGGTTACTGGGGCAAGCAGGGACCCGAACTCCTCGACCACCGGCGCGCCCTGCACGAGGGCGAGCAGCGGATGGTCTTCGGCGCGAACACGTACCGCGCGTTCGCGCAGATGCTCGCCGCGAGCGACGACGATTCCGACGTGCGCGACGCGTGGGTCACGCTGATGAGGAAGAAGCCCGCGACGGTCGTGTCGAACACGCTGGAGGAACCGCTCGACTGGCCTGACGCGCGGATCGCCAGAGGAGATGCCGTCGACGTCGTCGCCCGGCTCAAGGAGGAGTCCGATCTGCCGCTTCGCTCGCACGGCAGCCTCTCGATGAACCGCGCGCTGATGGCCGCCGGCCTCGTCGACCGCGTCCAGGTCACGCTCTTCCCCGTGATCACCGGCCGCACCGGTCTGGACCCGATCTTCAAGAACGCGGCGGACTTCGACCTGGAACTCCTCGAACACCGAACCCTCGACGAGCACGTCCAAGAACTCACCTACCGACCCCGACTGCACGCCTGAGCCCAGTCCGGGGCGTCGCTCCCGATGGTCTCACGCAAGAAGGTCCTCCTACGTGACACCGGGTCCCGCACATAGCGCCTAATGCGCGGCAAACCGGGACCATCGGATGTTCTCCTCGCTCCAAACATCGATATACCGGTTGCGGTGCTCGACGTTGATGTCCTCGGAAACCGTGGTTTAGGCCGGCGGAGCGAGCACGACCGCGGAGTTGTGGCCGCCCATGCCGAGCGAAGACTTCAGGGTGAGGCCGTCGGCGGGGGTGGTGGGGCCGTTCAGCAGTCGCGGGTGGGCGGGGGCGACCTGCGGTGGGGCCGGGATAAGCCCGCGGTCGTAGCCCAGGGCGGTCGCGGTGATCTCCACCGCTGAGGCTGCGGCCATGCAGTGGCCCACGAGGGGTTTGACCGAGTAGAGCTCGGCCTCGGGGGGCAGTAGCTCGTCGGCCACGGTGGCTTCGGCGCGGTCGCACTGCTGGGTCCCCGGCCCGTGGGCGTTGAGGTAGCGCACCTGCGATAGCTCTGCCCCGGCGTTGGACAGCGCTTCGGAGAAGCACCGCCTCAGCTCGGCCAAACCCGGATCCACCGAAGTGACGTGGTGGGCGTCGTGCGACATCGCGCCGCCGAGCACCCGCAGGTACGGGTTCGGCGACCGGTTCGACAGCACCATGCCGATCGACGCCTCGCCCATGATGAAGCCCCGGCTGCCCTCCTGGAACGGTCTGCACGCCTGCAGCGGCTCGGTGTCGGTGACCGCCACCCCGAGCCGGTTGAAGTGCAGCACGGTTTCGGGCGCGGAGGACAGGTCGGTGGCCAGGAGGATCACGTCGTCCACCACGCCGGCCTCCAGCCATGCCTTCGCGGTGATCAAGCCCGCATTGCCGGAGGCGCACGTTGTCGAGATGTTCATCGCCGGGCCGTGGAAGCCGAACTCCTGCATGAACGTCGACACCGGGGTCGACGGCATCAGCGCCAGGTAGTCGCGGACCGACACGTCCGCGTCCTGCGTGCCGTAGAAGTCCCGCCACAGCTCCACGTCGCCGAGCACGGCCGCGTGCAGCAGCCCCACCCGCCGTCCGGGCTCCCAGCCCCGGCGTTCGGCGTCGAGGATCGCCTCGCGGCCGGCGGCTCGCATGGCCCTGGCGAAGCGACTCGGCCCGTCCAGCTCGTCGCCGCCGTCCGGAACGGTCGCCACCCACGCCACTTGGTCCCGGTCGGGCCCGTGCCCCTCGGCCAGGTGAGCGGCCACCTGACCAGTGGCCAACCCGTTCCACAGGGATTCGCGCCCCCAGCCGTAACCGGTCACCGCTCCGATGCCGTTGATTCCGCAGTGCTGGTCGATCATTGCTCGTCCTTCCGGATTGCGATCACCGCTGCACCCTGCGGGTGGCGGACAACGCCCGGGGGCGCCGCAGCTCGCTGAGCTCGATCGACATTGCCGTGGCGTTGCTGGGATCGAAGCGCTGTGGTTCCTGCGGAAGAACCCCGGTCTCTCACGCCAGAGTGAAGAACAGGAACACGATTGGCTACCGGCCGTGTTTGCACTCTCGCTGATTTCACACTTTTGTATGAAGATCAATCGGAGCACCCTCTAGTCAGCTACATTTCGTGTCCATTTTTGGCTTCACGTGCAAGATCGGTCATTCCCGCGCTCGGTCCCGGTGGTCGTCGCCACCTCCGCGAACGGTTGATGACCAGCTCTGATGGGGACCCCTGGGGGTGAAGGGGGCGGCGTCGGCACAGCACTTAGGAGTGCTCGCGCCGGTTCGTGGGGGGCTAGGGCCACCACGGGCCGAATGGCCCAGGTGGCGAGCGCAGGCGCGAAGTCTTCCTTGGATGGCTCATGGAGATTGACCCGAACGGCGGGCTCCCAGGCGGTTCTGGTTTCGACCGCGAGCTCCTCGAGGTGGCGTTGTCCGCGCAGGGCGCGGTCAGCTGGACGTTCGACTTCGCTGAGGATCAGCTCACCTGGACAGCCGGGATGGAGACGCTCCTCGGCATGCCCAGCGCCGGTGAGGAGGAGATACGGGCTCGCTTGGTGGAGCTCCTCGCGCCGTGGACCGTGGCCGCGCGGACGACCGGGAAGGGCCAGGGCCTCGACCTGGAGCAGCCCGTGGTCACCGCGGAGGGGCAGACGCGGGTGCTCCACTTCCACGCCCGCCCTGTCGGTGACCCACACCCCAGCGCCCTGGTCGGGCTGGTCCGCGAGGTGACCGCCCTGCATCGAGACCGGCAGGCGTTGACCGATCTCGCGGGCCGGTATCGGCTGCTCGTCGAGCTCAGTCCCGATGCGATCTGCGTGCATCAGGGCGAGGTCATCAAGTACGCCAACCCCGCCATGAGCACCATCCTCGGTGCCGAGTCGAGCGCGCAGCTCCTCGGACGCCCGCTGACCGACTTCGTCGCTCCGGACTCGATCCCCCCGATGCGCGACCGGATCAAGTCGCTGGCGACCCCGGGCACCGCCACACCGCGGGCGCGGGCCGAGCTGCAGCGCCTCGACGGCACCGCCGTTCCGGTGGAGTTGGTGGCGGTGCGCATCACCTGGGAGGGACATCCGGCGGTGCAGGTCATCGGACGCGACGTCACGAGGGAACAAGCGGCCGAGGCCACCCTGCGCTACCAAGCAGCCCTGGTGGATCACGTCAACAACGCGATCATCGCCCTCGATCGCAAGGGCGTGGTCACCAGCGTGAACCCCGCCGCCGAAACCGTCTACGGGGTGCCCGCCGATCAGGCGCTGGGACGGCCCGTCACCGAGCTGGTCGGCGCCCCCCTGCCCGAAGCGCTGCTGGCCGCGGGTGGGGTCACCGAGGCGCGGCACCGGCGCAGCGACGGTACCGCCCTGGTGATCCGGCTCTCGGTCGCGAAGATGGACTCCGGGTTCGTGCTGGTGTGTGCCGACGAGACCGCGCGCCGCCGGGCCGAACAGGACTTCGCCACCGTCGTCGACGCGCTCAACGAGGGCATCCTCGTGGTCGCCCCCACCGGCCTCATCGTCTCGGCCAACCCCGCCGCCGAGCAGATCCTGGGCGCGCCTCGCTCGGCCATCGTCGGCTCGGCGCCCGAGACCTGGTCGGTGTTCGACGATGCCGGGCAGCCGCTGCGGGCCCACCCAACGGTGTCGACCCAGCGCAGCGGAGTGTCGCAGACCGCACGGGTGCTCCGGCTCGAACGGCCCGACGGGCGCAGCGTGTGGACGTCAGTCACCACCCGTCTGTTGGGCCCGCAGGACCGGCCGCCGCATGCGGTGGTCACCTCGTTCACCGACGTCACCGAGAAGCGCGCCGCCCGGGAGCGACTGGAGCACGAGGCCACCCACGACCCGCTGACCGGGCTGGCCAACCGCACGCTGGTGCTGCGCCGCCTCGGGCACTTGTGGCAGCCCACGCGCCCGCTGGCTCTGCTGTTTCTCGACCTGGACAACTTCAAGCGCATCAACGATTCCCTCGGCCACGTCGTCGGCGACGAGGTGCTGCGCACCGTCGGGCAACGCCTGGTGCAGGCCACCCGGGACGAGGCGCTGGTGGGACGCCTCGGCGGGGACGAATTCGTCGTCCTCACCCAACACGAGAACACCCGCGACGCTCTCGGCGAACTCAGCCAACGCCTACTCGCCACCCTCACCGAGCCGATCCACGCGCAGGGCAGGCAACTGCACCTCCGCGCCAGCATCGGGATCGTGGTCTCGCACCCAGCCGATTCCCGCGCCGGCCAGGACCTCCTGCGCGATGCCGACGTGGCCATGTACAAGGCCAAGGCAGAAGGGGGCGGGCGCTACGCGTTCTTCGACGTCGAGCTCCGCCAGCGCGTGCAGCGGCACATGGTCCTGGAGCAGGACCTGCACCACGCCGTGGCACAAGACCAGCTCTGGGTGGCCTACCAGCCCGTCGTCGACCTGCGCACCGAGCGCACGGTGGCCGTAGAGGGCCTGCTGCGGTGGCAGCACCCGGTGCACGGCACCGTCTCGCCGGGGGAGTTCATCCCGCTGGCCGAAGAAAGCGACCTGATCAACTCCCTCGGCGCGCACATGCTGCGCACGGCCATCCGCGAACTCGCCGCCATGCGCGAGCGCCACCGGCTCGAGCTCCGACTGCACGCGAACCTCTCCCCACGCCAGCTCGAAGACCCCGGCCTGCAGGCCACCGTCCAGCAAGCGCTCGCGGATTCCGGCCTGCCGGCCCGAGCTCTGTGCCTCGAGCTCACCGAGAACGCGATCATGTGCGACCCCGCGGCAGCAACACCCGTGCTCCACGCCCTCCGCGAGCTGGGAGTGTCACTGGCCATCGACGACTTCGGCACCGGGCACTCCTCGCTGGCCCAGCTGCGGCGACTCCCCTTCGACATCCTCAAGATCGACCGGTCCTTCATCACCGACCTCAAGGACTCCGACGAGCTCGACGTCCTCGTCACCAGCATCATCGCCATGGCCCACACCCTCGGGCTCACCGTCGTGACAGAAGGCATCGAAACAGCCCACCAACTCGACCTCCTCCGCGACCTCGGCAGCGACCAAGCTCAGGGCTACTACCTCGGCAAACCCACCCCGATCGAAGAACTCCTCCCCTTTACCTGTTTCCCACCGCGGGATGAGCCGCCCCCCGCCGAATCGGGACCCGAGTAGCAGACAGCCTGAACTGGGCTTCTGGAACTCGGAGGCGTCCGGGACGTGCGAGAAACCCACTGGACGTGACGTCGATACCGATAGCCGCGGCTCGTGAGGAACAGCGTTCGCGGTGCTCATTGAGGATCTCGACGGTGACCGGGTCAAGTGCGACGCGTCGCTGCTGGTGGGTCTTGGTGTCCTTTTCAAACCAGACGTGCCGCTCGGGATCCCTTGCGATGGCCCGCTTCAGCGAGAGAACCGCTCCACCGGCGTCGAAGTCGGACCAACGCAGTGCGCAGAGCTCACCACGACGGGCAGGACCTTCTCGGCCTCGCGCTCGGAGTTCGGGCCGACCGGCACCGTCTCGCGAAGGTAGTGCCGGCGTTTCGTCACGGAGTCGAAGCCCGCGTAGACCTTGACCCGCAGGGTTCCGCTCGGCAGTTCCTCAACCGTTCCCCGAGGGCGCTTGCGCCGCGTGCTCGACCTGGCCATGGACCAAGTTCAAAGCCGTTCGCACCATGAATGGGGCCATGAAGACGCGGCCCGAGGAGAAAGAATCTTCAAAACACCAGGTCACAGGTGGTGGGCGCAGTTGGGTTCGAACCAACGACCCCCTGCTTGTAAGGGAGCACGACGGCGTTGACAGGTCAATCTACCTGCGACTTTGCCCGCATCGACGCCATCACCAGCCCACCTGAGACACCCTGATTCACACCGTTTCATGCCACGAGTGATGCCACAGGCGGGCCCAGAGCACTGGGCCCGCCTGCGGCATTGGCGTGCTTCTCGCGAGCGCCGCACCGGGCGCGAACCTTTGGTCGGGTCGGCCAAGCAAGGCGCAGTTGCCAACCCACATAGACCCTGCTGCATCATTTCCCTTGGAGCGGGGCCCAGTGGACGGGCACGGGTGCCCGCGTGTCAGGAGCTTTCGTGAAGCACCGGCGGCAACCCCAGCCGGTTTCGATTGATCTTGCATTCGTTGCGCATCCGGCGGTAGTCGAACTCACCGCCTTGCGGCACTCGCCGAACCTCGACAAGCCCGCGTTCTCCGAGCGTTTTCGTTGCCTTGGTCCAAGTGTCAGCGGACAACCCGTAGGCGGCCCGATCAGATCCGGCGACGTAGCGCGCCTGATCTTTGCCCTGTTGGACGTCGAACAAGACCAGCAGCAGCGCGAGTTCGGCCGCTGAGAGGTCGAGGATCCAACCTTGTTTCCAGAGGCCCAGCGGCAGGGTCACATAGTGCGATCCTTTGGATGCCCACACCGCGATGCGCGAGCCCGGTACCGGGTGGGATCTGCACGAGTTCCGCCACTCGGCGTGACCCACCTCGGCGAGCAGGGCGCGCCGTTGCTGCTGCTGATGGCGGAGTCCCGGCACAAGAAGCCCGAGAACCTCCGCCGCTACTTCGGGCCCTCCGACCAGACGATCGCCGAGGTCACCAGCCTGCTTGCTCCCGGCGATGCTCGCCGGTGAGGTCGCGCGTGGTGCGCGTCCGAGCCACGATGTGCCTGCCCCGCGGCGGACTCGTGCGCTGGTGCTTTTCGGCCCGCGGCGTCACCTGATGCCGCCCCGGAGCCGGGCGCTGGGTGAGTGCACCGGCCCGCCCCGGGTGGTGAGGGCACGCGGGGCGTGTAGAGTGATCGGTGGTCGTTGTATTTCTGGGTTCGTGTTTTGTGCATGCTCGCAGGATGTTGATGCGGGCGAGCTTCTTTCTTTGGTTGTAGCTGGAGTTAGCCGCCGTCTGAGATCCCCCGGCCCGGGCCTCCGCGCGGTGTGGGTGCCCGTCATACCCCAGCTCCTGAAGGAGATTGACATGACCAATGGAACCGTGAAGTGGTTCAACTCGGAAAAGGGCTTCGGCTTCATCGCCCCGAACGAGGGCGGCCCGGACGTGTTCGTGCACTACTCGGCCATCGACGCCCGCGGCTTCCGCAGCCTCGAGGAAGACCAGCAGGTCACCTACGACGTCAGCCAGGGCCCCAAGGGCCCGCAGGCCGACCTCGTGCGCGCGGTCTGAGACTCCGCTAGTTTCTTCCCGGCCCGCACCTCGCGTGCGGGCCGGGGACTGCGGTTTCACCCGGCACAGCTCCCGCACCCGCCACTCGCGATGCGGTTGAGACGGGCCGAGCCGATCTAGTCCCGCAGTACGCTCGCCGCCGTGACGGCGCTGCCCACTACTGGGCGCGCAACGACGCGGCTGGCCGCAGCCTGCTGCAGCACCAGTTTCCTTCTCTTTTCCGGTTGAGCCGAGCGCGGTCGCGCGGGCCGGGTTCCCGGAGCCGAGCCTTGTTTCTTCCTGCGATCCTGCAGCGGCAACTCTCTGCGTTGCGCCAGGCCACAGGATCCTTCGACGTGCATTGGAGCCCGATGCGGGCTAACTACAGCCTGATCACCACCCTGCCCACCGTGTTCACAGTGGAGGGTGACCTCTCCGGCGACGGTGTCGCCCTGCTGGCCGAGCGGCTCTGGCCGCACGTGCTGACCGGACCACCGGAAACGCTCGTGGACCTGGCCCAGGCCAGCACGATCGATGCCGCTGGGCTCGACCTCTTGGTCGCCGCGCACGCCTACGCGGCGCCTCGCCGCATCCCGCTTCGCATCGTCAACGCGGCGCCCCGGGTGCTCCGCGTGCTGCATCTAACCGGAGTGCGCGCGCTCCCGACCCGCGCAGAGTTCGCCCTCACCACGGCCATGACCCCTGCGCCTCGGCGCAACGCCGCGGTGGTGATGGCTTGATGCGGCACTGCCGCCACATCGCGCGGACGTTGTCCGATGATGCCTGGCAGATCACCGATGCCGAAGGCCAGCACACCGCGCGCATCGCCGGCACCGAACACGATGCGATCGCTCGCGCCGAACATCAGCTCGCCGCCTACGGCGGAGGACGCGTGTTCCTCACCGCCGACTGATCACCCCACCACTGGCCGCGCACGTGAAGCCCTCGGGTGCGGCCCGAGGGCATCAAACCTCTTGAAAGGAGCTTCCTGTGAACCCCTCCACCTCCCTCCGCCCCGGCAACGGATCTCGGAGCGCTTCCGTACACGGTGACCGGCGTGGCACTCCACCGCGTCACGACCCGCGCCCACCCCGCGCAGACCAATCCCGCGCGCGAATGCCGGTGGCGCCTGTGGCGTTCCTCGAGCCGGGCCCGCCCCGAACCATCCCGGCCCCCCAGCGTCGGCGTGCGGACCAGGACGAGCGGACTCTGCGTCCGCTGCGTACCCCGTTCGCCGCCGACGAGCCCGGAGACCGGTGATCAGTCGTGCGCGGCAGGAACGTTCGTATCCTGTTGGCATGAGCGAAGGTCTGACGACGCGTCGCGCCTATTCTTCGGTCAAGCCCCGGATGCGGGGGTGGATTCACCTGGCCAGCGTGATCGGGTTCGGCGCCTCCGGCGCAGTGCTGATCACCCTGTCCGCCACGATCGGCCCGCCGGCGACAGCCGTGGCCGTGGCGCTCTACATGGCCGGGGTGCTCGGCCTGTTCGGTGTCAGCGCCGCCTATCACCTCATCACCTGGCGCTCCGAGCGCGCGCGCACTTGGATGCGGCGGCTGGATCACTCGATGATCTTCCTGCTGATCGCAGGCACCTACACCCCCATCAGCCTGCTGGCCCTGCCCGGGGGCACCGCGCGCATCGTGTTGATCGTGGTTTGGGCCGGAGCGCTTGGCGGCATGCTGCTCAAACTCGCCTGGCCCCACGCGCCGCGCTGGGTCGGTGTCCCGCTCTACATCGCCCTTGGCTGGGTGGCGGTGTTCGTCCTCGGCGACCTGCTGCACACCGCCGGTGTCGCGGGACTGGTGCTGCTGCTGGCCGGTGGCGTCCTCTACACCGTCGGAGCGCTCAGCTACGCCACCCGATGGCCCGACCCGTGGCCGAGCACCTTCGGATACCACGAGATCTTCCACACCGCCGTCACCGCCGCTGCCATCTGCCACCACATCACCGTCTGGCTCCTCCTGCCCCTCACACCCGCCACCTCTTGACGCGGCGAGCCGGCCCCCGGCTCTCCCACTTGGCAGCGCGCGTGTGAATCGGCGGGCGCGCGGCCACCCACTCGCCCGCCAAACCACCGCGCGGGCCCGCGAGAGCACCGTGTCCCTCGGCTCCAGGCAAGCCGAGGGACACAGTGCCGACAAGCGTGACCGAGTCGCGCAGTCAAGGGCGGGCGTTTCCGCCAGACGAGACCCCATCGGGGCACTGAACGGCATCTTCTTCACCCTGATGTCCCGCCCCAACGGCCGTAGTTGACGCCCAGCTCCTGGGATCCCGCCAGCAACCGGCCCTGGCCGCGTTGGACGGTTCCGAGGAACTCGCTGGCCCCGAGTACCTGCCGCTCGAAGGGCTCTCGGTGCTGCGTCGTGTCGCGCTGCCACGCGAAGATCCCGTGCTGCTGACCGCCCGGGGCACGCTGGCTGAGCTGGAGCTCACGCTCGTGCCGCTACGGGCGAGGCACGACCGGTTTTGGGAGCGCCCGGCACCCCTAAGTGCCGGGCCGCACGGCAAGTACGACCATCGGTCCGCTCACGCGTGGGCGGGGCGGAGTTCAGCCCGCCGCGAGCTCCGTACCGTTCTGGGTGCCGCGACCACGGTCGCCATTGTGGTTGCGGGCTTCCTGGAGTTGGTCTTCGAGGGTGACGATGCGGCAGGCGGCCTCAAGGCCGGTGCCTTGGTCGACGAGTTCCCGGACGCGGGCGGCCAGGCGCAGTTGAAAGCGGGAGTAGCGGCGGTGCCCGCCGGCCGAGCGCTGCGGCTCGATCAGGTCTGCTTCGTCGAGGCTGCGCAGGAACGCCGGGGTGGTGCCGAGCATCTCGGCGGCGCGGCCCATGGTGTAGGCGGGGTAGTGCTCGTCGTCGAACTTCTCATCCGCGGTCTGCGGGTCGTGGGTTCCTGGGGTCATCGGCGCCTCCGCATCAAGAGGGGCCCCGGTGCGTGTGGCACCGGGGCCCCAGGGTTGTGGGTTTCACTTCCATCAGCCGACCGTGAGATCAGCCCTTCTGTGTCCGCGTGCTCCGCACTGGAGGCGAAGACTGCGGGGATCGCGTTCGCGTAACCGAAGACCACCTTCCAATCCGATGGGACTGCGGTACCCGCCCGGCGACAACTCAGCCGGAGGCAGGCGATCCGATGGTGTGCAACCCTTCCCTTCTCCTCTGTTTCCTGACTTCCCTATCCGTACGCGACCGTCGGTCCCGGCCTCTTGCGCCCGCCGGTTATGACTTGCCGACTGTCCTTGGTCATCTGCCGGGGCCCATCTCCTGCTCGGCCCCCGCAGCCCTGACCGTCCTGCGCTTGCTCACGGGCAGTTCGTCATCTCCCGCGCCACTTGACGTTCTCTCTCTTGCGACGGGCAGAAGATTACACACACCCACCGGGGAATGTCTACACCGACGATCACAGATTTCATCGATCAGGTGACGAAGACCCGCTCACCTGCGGGTTCCCGACGGGAAACGCTGCACGACCTCCTCGACGACGGCCTCGCCTTCGTCCCGTCAGGTGCGGACGGGTCGCGCAGCGGACGCAGCCCGCGGCCAGTTCCGGAGTGAGGAAGGAGTAGCTCGACCGAGCAGCTTCTCGACCTCGGCTGGTCACTCGTTGCGGTGCTCGACGTTCATGTCCTCGGAAACCGTGGTTTAGGCCGGCGGAGCGAGCACGACCGCGGAGTTGTGGCCGCCCATGCCGAGCGAAGACTTCAGGGTGAGGCCGTCGGCAGGGGTGGTGGGGCCGTTCAGCAGTCGCGGGTGGGCGGGGGCGACCTGCGGTGGGGCCGGGATAAGCCCGCGGTCGTAGCCCAGGGCGGTCGTGGTGATCTCCACCGCTGAGGCCGCGCGCTTGGGTGAGGATCTACGAACTCACCAGCATCAACTACGTTGGACGAGGCTCCGGAACCAGTTTCGCGGTGGTGCTCAAAGACCGCGAACGCTCCGTCGAACTGCCACTGCACATCGTCCAGGCGAACAAGCAGCTCTGGGACCTCGTGTATCTCGGGATGCGCTACTCAGCCACGAACGGAGCCGAGGTCAACCGCGCCATGCGCTCGCAGTTTCCCGATCCTGCTCCCGGCGGCGCCCCCCGTCAAAACAACAGCTAAGGCGTGCGGCGGTTCATGTCCTCGGCAGTAGCTGAGCGACCAAAAGCCCTCTCTCGCGCGCCGTGGGAGCCCCAGAGCACCGGCCGATCCAGTAGCTCGGCATAGAGGACAAAGGCCCTGCCTCGTCCCGTCGTCTGCTGCTGCACTGGTGTTGACTAGGGGTAGACACGGCTGGGGACGTGACTCGATGGATTCCTTTACCGGCACGGCTGCGGCTCTCGGTTGCGCGGCTGTGTTGTTCGCGAGCTCGGCGTGCTTCGGTGGTGACGCGGCTCCAGGGCCGCCTCCACCAGCCCCGCCGGCAGCCACCACGGCCCCGGCGCCTGCCGTCGCCCCGCCGCCTCCCGTGACCGAGCCTGCGGTTCCGCCGGCCGAGGATCCGGCGGAACCGCACGCGCCCGAGGAGTCGACCTCCTCGCCTGGCGAATACGTGCCCTATGAGCCGGAGTGGCCCGAGACCGACTACCAGCAGTTTCAGGACTACAAGCAGGACACGGGCTACCCCTACAGCTACGAGGAGTACGACCAGCTGCCCGGCTATCAGCAGTGCGGCACCGCCTGCGGCCAGGAGCAGACCTCCGGCGAGACCCAGCAGCAGTGGCTCTGCGAACAGGGCATCACCACCGAAGGCTGCTGACCGCCAGAAGCGATCCGGACCGAACGGCCCTGCGCCGCGCTGACTTCCAAGGGTGCAATCAGCACCACCGCCGCTACCCACAACTGAAGACCGGAGGGACCCGTGCGCATTCGCTACTATCCACCCAGGCACCGCCGGGCCGCTTCCCCGGCCGAACAGAAAGCCGCGGCACAGGGGTGTGGCTGCCTGTTCCTCGGGTTCATCGTCCTCGCGGCCTTCGGCAGTTGCGTCGGCGGCACGAACAACTCCTCCCCTGGGCCGGCGACTCCCGGTTCGCCAACCTCGGTTTCTGGCCAGTCGCCGACTCCCGGTCGTGTCGACTCCGGCCGCCCGCCCGAGGTGGAACCGTGCACCTACGCGCCACCCGCCTACGACGGGACGACCTGCTTCCACGGCGGCGAGTTGGCTAGGGTTACGCGTGTCATTGACGGGGACACCGTGGAGCTCGCTGACAGGCGGCACGTGCGCCTGCTCGGCGTCGATGCTCCGGAGGCCAGCACCTGCGCCGGTCCCGGTGCTACCGCCTTCACCCGTGGCAAGGTCGAGGGCAAGTGGGTGCTCATGTACCGCGAGCCCGGCGCCAGCATCGATGAGCACGGCCGGGAGCTGGCCTACCTCCAGCCCCCCTCGGATTTCAGAGGGATCTACCACCCCGCAGTCTTTCAAGAAGACCTCGGCTATGAGCTGACCTTCAACGGTTGGGCCGAACCGTTTGCAAACAGCGATGCCAATGCCACGTACGACGAGAACGTCCAGCGGGTCTACGAGACGGCCAGTCACTCACCCAGGGGGATGTTCGCGGCCCCATGCGGCTCCCCGGAGACCTACACCCCGCCACCGAACTACGACTACCCCAATCCCGATGGCGGGGACGACGGCGAGAGTCGCTTGTGCCGCGGAAAGTGGTACTGCTGAGGTGGCCTTGAGGGTTTCGTCGGGTCAACCCTCGGCAATTGGTGTTGACCACGGCCCCGGCCCCGCCTGCCGCGTGGTCAACAAGCTACGTGGAGCCCACTAGAACCGACCAATTAGACCAACCGAGCGAATCTCGCCTCAATGCGAGCGAAACCGCTCGGGTACATGTAGCGTTGCACTAGCCGAGCGGAAGCGCTCGTCTAGGAGAAGGGAACCGCATTTGCAGCAGTTTGACCGGTCGCCGCACACGCTGGCTCAGTTTGCCCGTAGGGCTGGGATCTCTGAGGGGCGCGCCCGCGCCCTACACACTGCAACTCCGTCCGGGCTACCGCGCCCGGACCGCACCGACGCCGACGGCCGCCCGCTGTGGTTGGCCACCACAATCGATGCTTGGTGCGCCCGCACGGGCCGCGAGGTCAACAAAGACTCACTCTGGTTGTTCCGGGCACCGGAGGCCACAGGCCCCGCTCCGGAACTCCACCGCGGAATCGTCACGCTCGGCCGTCACGCCCATCGACAGACCTTCTACACAATCGTGTGGGACACCGAGCATGGTCACGTCATCTACCTACAGCCTCTGGACGGCACCGGCGGACAGCATAAGGACGGGCTTGCTGTGCATGCCGCCGAGCTGATCGAACCGCGCTGGTGGGCCGACGCTGTTGTTGTCATGCCCATAGAGCAGGAACTCAGCTACTTCCCGGACCACGATCATGAGCCGATGGCATACCTCTATCGGTTGACCGCGCGCTCGGCAAACTCCGATGACAGCCCTTTCACTGACGACAGCCGTGTATTCGGCGGCCTGCGTCGCTGGTTCCAGAGAAACGCCCCTGAACTGGCTGGGCCCCCGCAAGCGTCTGCAGAGTGGGCGGGGCAGCTGGATCTGGCGGACGTCGCCAAGGTCGTAGGCCGCCTGATGCCGGTTTGGCTGAATGACACCGAGACATCGACAAACGCCGAACAGACACTGTCCTACGATCGCACCTTCGTAGCGCCCGATACCGTGACCGACTGGCCAGCGACGGAGGCCCGGCTCACCCGTGCCATCGAAGTGGGCCTTCCCCGGGACTTCCCGTGCGCGTTCGCTGCCCTGACTGTGGATGCCGCCGAAGAACTGGAAAAACTCCGCGCTGCACACCAACGCACCGCCGACTCTGGGCCAGGGTGGTACCTGGTTTGCCGCCCTGCTCGCCCCGCGCCATCGTTCGAGCTGGAGCAACAAATCAACGGCCCGACGCTGGTAACCGACACGGAACTGGTCGGTAAGGAGCTAGCAGAGCTGCGAACGATCGAGGGCGAGCTCGACATCGATGACCAGCGGGGCGACGCTTACGCCGAGGCGATCGCGTTGCTGCAGTTGCAGCTGCGCTACGCAGCCAAGGCTGCCGGGACGATCCACGATCTGAGCCACGACTATGTGCCAGTCGCTGACGACGGCTACCTGCGCTACAGCGCTCCCTGGGGCGGCCCGGTTGTCGACGCCTGGCTCAAAACCTTGACACCTGTCGAAGATTTGGCTGCAACACTTCGACTGCGCCGTGTCCGTCGCATCATCCGCGACTACCCGGTAGACCAGGTCCGCAGCGCTTACCGGGACAGCGAAGGGCGCTATATCCTGCGCATCAACCTCGGCTCAGGTGAGTGGAGTCTGGCTGAGTGGCCGGTATCGCTGCAGTCAACGTCGACCTGGACCGACAAGACCGTGCTCGCCGGCGATGATGAACTGGGCACTACCACCACGCTGCTGGCCTTGACTCCTGCCGACGACGGTCAGATGCGGGTCGACCCCGTTCCCTTGCCTCCGCGATCCGACCGCGATGCATTTGCCTATGGCTACGGCGGCGGCACACCTGGCACCACTTACCAGGCCCTTCTGCGCTGCGCGCTGGGCGACGACCCGAACCTCACGAAGATTCCACGCGCGCTGCACAAGCGTGACGCAGACGGACGTCTGGTCAGCCAGTTGTGGGCCGCGATCTCCACAACAAAGGGGCCGCTCCGACTGTCTTGGCCTCAGTTGAAGATGTGGGCGCGGGCGGACAAGAAGACAGCACTGACCGACCCGAAACCCAACAAGTAGCAATGCAGCATGCCAGGTGGTCAGGGCTACGGGCATTCACACGCAGCCCTGATCATCTGGCTGGCCGCAGGCTCTTCCGTTGACGTGGTGATCTGGGTTTCATGATGCGGTGATCGCCGCTAGAAGCGCCCGGATGCCAGAACCACCAAGTTCACAGGCCACCAAGGAGAAGGGCCAACAGTTCCGCCGGTACTTCGTTGGACAAGTTCTGTCCACATTCGGCGACAGCCTGGTGCCGTTGACGATCGCGTTCGCTGCACTGCAGGTTGGTGGTGCAGGCGCGTTGGGGCTTGTGCTCGCCGCCAATCGGATCCCGATCGCGGCATTAGTGCTCTTCGGCGGGGTCTTGGGTGACCGGTGGGACCGCCGATGGGTGATGGTCGGCGCGGATGTCCTGCGGTGTGGAACGCAGGCCGCAACCGGCGTTCTCCTTGTGCTCGGCGCGGCCGAGACCTGGCATCTCATCCTGCTTCAGGGCTTGGCTGGCGTCGGTACAGCGGCCTTCGTCCCGGCCGCGAACGGACTGGTCCCGGCATTGGTGCCAGCTGAGCGGCTGCAGAAAGCGAACGCGCTCCTGGGACTCGCAGCGAACACCAACAAGGTGCTGTCCATTAGCGCCGCAGGCGTCCTGGTGGCGACCGCCGGACCGGGGGTCGCGCTGCTTCTCGATGCCGGGACATTCGCCGCATCCGCCGCTTCACTCCTGATGCTAAAACTGCCAAGACAGGCCAGCGAGGCCCGCAGCCCCAGCCTCTGGCAGGACGTGCGAGACGGAGCACGTCTAGTAAGCCGAACCCCCTGGCTGCGTTCGTTGGTGGCCTACTCGGCTCTTCTGCAAGCTCTGGTCATCGGCCCGCACATGGTGGCCGGCCCCTTGCTCGCCAATGAAAAGTTCGGAGGCGCCGGCGCGTGGGCCGCGATCGGAGTCGTGCAAGCCATCGGATCGATCACGGGCGGAATGGTCGCCTTCCGCTGGCAACCCAAGAACCCACTGCGCACAGCCTTCGCAGTCAGCCTTCTGATGGTTCCCTACCTGCTCTTTTTCGCCTCGGGAGCACCGATGTGGCTCGTCATCACGAGCGCAACCGCAGTGGGTGTACAAGGCGCATTCTTCATGGCCGTGCAAGCAACGTTGCTTCAAAGCCGCATCCCCGCCGAGTCACGCTCCAGGGTCGCGGCCTGGTCCCAACTCGGAAACCTTGTGCTCCTGCCGGCCTCTCTCACAGTTGCAGGCCCAGTCGCCGCTTCGATAGGCGGCGAGATCATGCTGTTCATCGGCGCTACATGGCTCCTTGCATCGACCGGAACGGTGTTGTGGAGCGTGACCAGGCACGCGTACAGCGAGCGGGCACCTGGTTCGACTGCCGAGAACGAAGAGGTCGTGACGTGACACTTCCCTTCACCTGGCATGATCGGGGATGGGAAACCTCGGGTCCCCCTTTTATGCGTCAACGGCCCGTAGTCATTCCCCCCTTCCTAGCCACATTGATAGAGCTATGGAAGGAACCGAATGTCCCTGTTTTTCCTGCTTGGCTGGGGTTTAGCAGCGTTGTCACTCACCGTGACACCGCTCGTGCAAGCACTGACGAGTTCTACAAAACGTCGCCGCGATGAGGCGCTTTGGAACGTGCGTTTCAACGCCGCATGCACCTTGCGGTTCGTAGGAGCGGCAGGCGTCATCGCCGGAGTGATCGAATTACTACCGCTTTGGTGACACGGATGTGCCGCGCCCAACTCGGGCGCGGCACACCTACTAACTGGAAATGACTAACAGCTATTGCCAACCTGCATTGGTGTCCAAGGCAGCAGCAAGGCATCGCCTTCGGCCCGCGGCACAACATGTAGATGCAGGTGGAACTGGGTTTGCGTGGCCGCTACCCCCTTCCTGGTGATGATGTTCGCGGCTCGTAGCTCCGCGGTGAGGTCAGCGGCGGCGGCCATTGTGTAGCCGGAGACGTCCGGCGCTTCGCCGACGTCCGCGACGTGGCGGTGCGGGATCACGAGCAGATGGCCAGCGGTGACTGGGTTCAGCGGCCGTATGGCGATGACGTCTGGCCAGCTCCGAACAACGGTCGCGGGCGCCTTACCCGCGACGATCGAGCAGAAGATGCATTTCATGCGTGAGTCTCTGTCCTGTAGAGCGACTTCCAAGACTCGGTGGGGTCGATCTGTTCCGTCGTGGCCGCCCGCCAGAACAGGCGGGCGGCCCAGCGCAGCCAGTGGCGAATCACGTGTGACGGATCGGTAGGTCGCGCAGGCTGAACCCGGTCCCGCCATGCCGCTTGAGGTAGTCAACGGAATACCGGGCAGCGCGACGCTTGATCGTGCCGTTGCGGTAGGTCGCGAGGGCCGCGTGGAATCCGTCAGCGATGTAGCTCATGCCAAGGTCCCAGATGTCCGGGTGGTTGCTGTCGAGCTGCTCAAGCGTGTAGTTGCGCTTGATGTTCGGGACAACAGCAACGCCGATGGAATCAAGTGCACGGATTCCGTTGAGCATCTCGTTGTAGGAGTCGGCTCCGAGGACGTAATCAGTCTCGACGATCTCGAACCCTGCCCGCTTGGCTCGGAGGTACTTCTCGACGTGCTGGTCGAAGGTGATCGACCCCTTCTTCCGACCCCACTGGCGAATGCGTTCAAGGTCGTTGAAGCACTCAACAGTGCCGATGAAGCCGAGGCAGCCGACCTCCCGGAGTTGTTCCATGGCCGCGGTCGAGTCGATCGCGTAGGTGAAGGGGAAGAAGCTCGCGTTGTCGAACCCGTGCCGTCGGTACTCGTCGATGAGCTGCAGCATCATCGTGAGCTCACGTTCTTCGTCTGGCTGGCATCCGGTGGTGATGTTCACCGAGACGAGCTCGGAGCGGTCCCAGCCACGGCGGTCGAAGTCTTCTGCCAGTGCCTGCACGTGGCGACCGACGTAGTCCTTGGGCGGCGGGGTGAAACTCTTCACCGCTCCCCTGCTGCACCCGAGGCAGCCGCCGGCGCAGGTCGAGTAGGGCGAGATGATTGCCGCGGTCGGCAGCGGCACGAAGTCCGGCGAAACCCTGCTGTAGTAGTGATTGCTCGCGCCGAGGATCTGGGCGTGAACTCCGACCTCTGCCAGGACCTCACCGGTGGCTCGCAGGGTCAACCGAGCGCTCCGTCCGTCTCGGGTGAAGACGATTGGCGAGGCACTGCGGTAGTCCGGAATGCAGATCGTCTGGTAGTTCGACTTGCTGGTTTCGGGGTCGGTGTAGATCAGCGTGTAGGTACGGCTGCCAAGCGACTCCCTCGTGTCACAACCAACGAAGCCGACCAGCAGAGAGAGCAGCTGTGTACGGGACAAGCCAGTGTCCGGGTCCACTTCATCGCTGTCGTCTACAGGGGTGAATGCCTCGATGTAGTCACGAGCTTCAGACACGAACGCTGACAGCCGATCCGCGACTTCCCGCCGCTCGTCGACCGACAGGCCGCCTTCATCCGCCTGCCTTTGGGTGGGCTCAACAGGCAACAGCTGCTTGTTCAACGACAATGGAATCTCCACTTCCTTCGGGTGGTGGAACCCGGCCGAGGCGGTGATCTGCGGAAGGTGAAGCGCCTCGGCCGGGCCTGCAGCGGTCCGAACGGACCCGACGCATCGCCTGACGAGAGCCAGGCGACGCATCGTCGACCGGTCGGCGGTGTGCCCTACGCCGTTGCCTTTTGCCGTCGAGGTCGGCCCGAAGCTGTTCCTCGCTTGTCGCTGTACATGTCGGCGTCAGCTCGGCCGAGCAGCTCCTCGATCGCGGCCGGTCCAGCACTCACAGCGGACCCGATACTGGCGGTGACCGTGATCGTGTAGCCATCGATGGTCATCGGCCTAGCCACCGCCGCGTGCAGCTGTTGCCTCAACTGGCAGAGCTCCCCCGTGCTCCGCGGCTTGCCACACCAGAAGGCGAACTCGTCACCGGAGAGCCGCACCGCCAACTGACGCGGCCCTTGCAACCGCCGTAGCCGTCGAGCGACCGTGGCCAGCACCTGGTCGCCGTAGCGGTGCCCGAAGGTGTCGTTGATCGCCTTGAACTCGTTGAGGTCGAGCATGAAAAGCGCGGCGGAGTCACCGGTGTTCTTTCGAGCCGCTTGTTCGAGCGCCAGGCGGTTGGCGAGCCCGGTCAGCGCGTCGGTGCGGAGCCGGCGCCGAAGCGCCGCCACGCGGAGGTGGGTGTAGGCCCAGCCTGCCGCTGTGAGGGCGAAACCGATCTGGGCGTGCGTTCCATTGAGGCGGATCTTCATCGCGCCCCCTCGATTCGGTTCTGCATGGTGGTGTCTCCTCGGTTGTGGGTGGATCACCTGGGGACGCCGGGTGCTTGGCGGCTTCGAGGCGAACCAGGTGCTGGACGGTGCGAGGCTCGGCGGAGGCGGGCGCGCAAGAACCGCAGGAGAACCGCCGTGCGGCGCTAAGGTGCGGGCATGGTGATCGATGCGAACGCGGTGACGAACCTGCCGGGGCTTGAAGACCGGAAGATGGACAACTTGATCGCCCTGCGTGCTGCCTGCCAGGTGACCGGTCCGCCGGCGACGTCGCAGGATGTCCGTCCCTACGTCGACGAGTTCACACGCTGGCTCGACGGCTCGGTAAGTGCAGCGGACCGCCTGGTTCGCCGCTACGTCCTGCTCGCCGTCACCGACGGGCGTTCCGCACTCGGTAGTTCCGAGCAGGACGCATCGGGCGTCGCGCGCCTCGCCGAGGAGCTGTACCGGAAGGTCTCCTAGCACGAGAGCCTCACTTGCCGTGCTTTGCAAGTGCTCGGCGGACCTGGGAGAGGCTGAGGCCGGTTGCCTGCATGAGTGACAGCGGGTCGGCGTGCGTGCCGGCCTCGATGGCCTCCTCGATCAGCTGCTCACTCGCGTCGTCGGAGGAACTCTCTGCTTCCCGCGGCGACACCTGTTCGTCGACGAACAGGTCCTCCGAGTCACCGGTCATCGTTGGGACCGCCTCGGAAGCGCAATCCGTGTCGAGCCGGGTGGCCGTGATGGACTGCCGCTCAGGGTTCTCGATGAGGAGCGAACGGGCGCGCATCATGCGTTCGGTCAGCATGTAGCCGAGTCCGCGAGTGGGTTTGCCGTCCGGGAAGACTGCCGGGAGCTCGTGCAGACCTTCGGGCATCGGTGCGCCCGAACTGATCATGTTGCCGCTGGTGCGCTCGGTGACTCGAAGTCCGACCACCGTGCCGCCCTTGAGCTGGTCACGCAGCACCGTTGAGCCGCCGAGCTGCTTGGCCGACGGCACCTGAGTCGCGAGCACGAGCGCGATGCCGTACTTCCGGCCTTCCTGCGCGAGCTTCTCGCACATGCGCCGCACGTCGCCGTTGTCGGTACCCGTGTCCTCGTCGTTCATCAGCAGCTTGTGCGCTTCGTCCATGACGATGGCGATCAGCGGCATGTCCGGGCTGGGCTCGACGGACCCACCGCCCTGCCGCTTGACGACCTTCCGCCGACGGTCCATCAACCGCAATGCGTACCGCAGCAGCTTCCGAGCATCCTGCGGCGTTTCCGCGAAGAGCTTGACCCGGTCACGCCAGTGCGGCAACGAAGCGCCTTCGCCGCCGTCGACGATGAGCGGATACACGCGGTCCGACGCGGCTGCCTCGGTGAGGATCAGGTCGAGCACCTTGGTCTTGCCGGATCCGTTGACCCCGGATACCAGGCCGTGCGTCGCTCCCCCACCTGGCCACCAGAACCGGTAGTGCAGCATCTCCCCGTCCGCCGTGGTCATCAGCGGGAAAGTGCCGGTGGCGGGATCCAACTGTGGCTTCTCCCAGCGCACCACCGCCTGAAGAGGGTCGCGGGTTAGGACGGTGATCTGCGCCGTGCGAACTGAGGCTCCAGGAATGGCCTCTACGAACACTCGGCCGTCGGGCAAGTCGTAGACCGACAGGATGGTCTGCTGGGCCTTCATGATCGAGTGCCAGTGCTCACCGATGTTCAGCTCGACAACGCCGCGCCAGCCGAACGGCAGCTCGGAGACCTGCTTGAGATTCGAGCCAGGGAGCGCTTTGCCGGTGGCTCCGATATAGGTGTCCCAGCGCTCGATTCGCGGATCGGGTCCGCTTGTCACAGCGGGGAGTGCCATGTGAGCTGCCGGGCTGGTCTTCTCCGCGGTGATGTCGGGTTCCGGTTCGGTGTGCCGCACCCACCACGGAATCGAGAGCGCCGCTCCGCTGGCCCACAGCAGACTGGCGGCGATTCCTGCGGAGCCATCGAGCGCCAAGGCAGCCTGCCAGCCTGCTGAGCTCACGGCTGCTGTACCGGCGTAGACACGGTTCCAGCGCGAGGCTCGCTGGTGCACGTAGCCGTACGCGCCGGCGCTCGCCGCCCACCCGGCCGCTACAGGCACAAGTGCAGCGGGTCCAGACAACGCGGACGCGGTGGCGCCGATCGCATGCGTTGCACCGATCCCGGCCAGAGGCAGCGCCTGGCGGCGCCAGCGCTTACCAAGGCGCAGGGCCTCCTTTCCGAGTTCGATTGCCGCCTCGGTCGACTGCTTGGGACCTTCGGTGGTCGACGTCTCAACATCCTGAGCGGCGACTCGAGTCATCTGCTTCATGCGGTTGCTCCCTGCTCACCGAGCTGTCCGGGTCCGCACCCCGCCCCGACTTCTGCCGGGGCGGGACACGCACTCGGCAGGTCAGTAGTGGTCGTACCAGGACTTTTCGGCGACGTTGCCGCTGCCGCCGGCACTCGCGACGGCATCAGCAACCGGCGCGTGTCGCTGCTCGACGTGGCGGTAGAGATTCGCAGCCAGAGGTGCAGCCGTCTCCAAGAGATCGGTCAGGTCGCTGATCTGGCCGATCGTGTCGTTGTCGAGGCTGTTCGCGGTCAGGGCCTCGCCTAGGCTTTGAGCTTCCTCGTAGGCCTTGCCCAGGAGCATCGCCATCGTGGACAGCGACGCGATCGTGTCGGCGTATCCCTCACCAGTCGCGGCGAGAGCTGTGCCGTTGGCGGGCATGAGCTCACCCATCTTGTTTCCTCCGATTTCCTTGGTGGATTCCTCGTTCACGTCCGTGCGTTCCGCGTGGACGTAGATTCGTGAGGGGTCGACGTCGTCTCCGCCGGATCCCGGTTGGCCTTTGCTCCTCTGGGAAGAGGCGCCGCTGCCACTGCAGGTTCGACACCGCGTGTGGCGGTGGCGTCCGCCGAAGTTCGAGACGTACTCACCCCGGCCCGCGCAGTCGCCGCAGTGGCCTTCGCGCTCGGCATCCGATGGACTCTGGTCACTGTTGGTGCAGTTGCCGTCGCACGCTCCCCTGGCACAGTTCGCGCACCAGCCATCCTCATCAAGCAGAGCCGGGTCGAATTCCTCTGAGCACCAGGCACACCGGCGGAGGACCACTTCGTCCTCCTCGCGGCGTTCTGAGTCCCGCCGGCGACCGTCGTGCCGGTTCGAGCGGCAATCAGGGCACACGCGGCCAACGCTCGGCACGATGACGATCAGCTCGAAGTTGACGCCCTGGCCGCAGCCTTGGCACTGCTCGATGTCACGCCGCGACCGCCACTGCTTCCAGGTATCGCGATAGCCCCAACCGCGGTTGGCGCCCTCCCGCCCGAGCCGGTACCCGGTTCGAGCACCGGCCAGAGCACCCGCCCCCAGCCCGTGGAGGCCGGCCACGGTGGCGGTACCGACCGCAGCGACAGTCCAACCCGCCGCGTAGGGCCACCACAGTGGATCGCGCGGCCCCTTCGAACCGGCAGCGCGAAGTCGGTCGGCCCGCCGCTGCCAGTGCTCGGAAGCACGCTGCCGTGTCTCTTGCCAACTCGCTTTGGAGCGGCGCTTGGACTGTTCCCAGGCCCGCGTGATCAGCGCCGCTATGGCCATGGCCAGTATCAGGTCCGCGCCCATGTCAGCCCCCGATCAGCTTGCCGAGGCTGTTGGTGCCCATGTCGGCGATCGCATCGGAGAGCCCGACACCAGCGCCGGCCAAAGGGCCAACCGCGGCCAGGAACAGGACGGGAAGCAGGATCAATCCGACCTTGGCGGGCGTGTCAGCCTTCCGGTCGACGGCGATGTCGTAGACGACGATCACAGCGACGACCAGCGCGATACCGCCGACGAGCACGGGGCCCTGGTCAACGAGGGAGTTGGAAATCTCGCGGAGGCGGTCCGCGAGCCAGATGCCGACACCGGTGTTCGCGAGGCACGACCCACCGATGAAGGCCAGCGCGGCGCGCACCCACCACGGGATCTTGGTCCGCTTCCGGAGCACCCACAGCAGGACGAAGCAGATAACCATGATCACGAAGTTCATTCCGGGTTCCTCCTGGTGATCAGAGAGCGAAAAGGACGATCAGGACCGTGATTGCTGTCGCGACCACCAGGCGCGAAGGCCGACGTGCGATCCACAGGACCGCGTAGCCGAGCGCTGTGATCGCGAGCGAGACGTAGCCGAACGCGATGCCGGGCGCGGCCAGCCACCGGAGGCCGGCCGCCCACTCGGCTCGCTCGACCCGGGCGTGGATGTCGCGCAATGACGGGGGTCTGGAGCGCCACACCGACCCATCTATGGCCGCGCGACCGCTCTCCCCTGCCTCCCGGACCCACACCGACACCGCCGATTTCCATTGCGAGGAAGGCTGACTGTCGTCACTGGGCGTGATTTCCCCGCTGGTTCCGGGGAAAGGGACCAGTTCGCCATGCCCCGTGTCCGGGGTGGGCTCCGAGTAAGATCGCGCGCGCTCGCGCGGGTGTTCGCGCTCGTGCTCGCGCTCGGGCGCCCAATTGGGGACCTGATCGTCGGCCTCGGTGGCTTCGTTGAGCTCGGCCCACGGATCCGGGATTGGCATTACCGGGCACCTCCTTCCCCGCTGATGCGGTTGGCTTCCGCGGTGAAGTGCTGGGTGTAGTGGTCAAAAAGTCGGTCACGTTCGGTGTCCGGTAGCTGGCCGATGCCGCCGCGAAGGCACATCAGCGCGGTCGACAACCGCTGCAGATCGGAGCCAGCCGCGGTGAGCTTCCGCTCGTAGAGGGCGCGGCTGTTCTCGTTCGGTCCTGCTCGGTCCAGCACTCGGTGAACGTGGTCGACCAGGTCTTCACGCAACTTCCGGGCAACCCGAGCACTCGCGCGGCTGTGCGCAACTGCGCTGCGCAGTGCGTACTCGGCTGCCTGGTACCGCTCGGCCGGCGTCGCGGCCTTGCGGGTCCGCTCCGCGTGGTGAGCCGCCCGTCGACGAGCCGAGCGGACCCGCTTCGGCTCACGTCGCGCTGTCGCGGTCATCGCGGTACTCCTCTCGCGGTATCAGTTGGCGACAATGGATTCGGCGGTATCGACGGCTGCGGTATCGGCGGTTGGCAGCTCGATCACGCGGGGCTCGGTACCTGCCTCGGCAGACACCGGCGCCGGATCGTTACCGGCGCCAGGCGTGAGCGACTTGGCGGCGTCAGCACCGTGCCGCGAAACCGCGGACAGGACCGCATTACGAAGCGGGCTAGCCGCGTTGCGGGACATCCGAAGCTCTGAATGGAACTCGCCGAGCTTGGGGTTCCGACCTCGTTCGCGCTGGTAGGCGGCTACGAGCTCAACCGCGCGCTTCCACTGCTCGGCGTCCCACTGCCCGCCACGAACCTGCTGAGCCGACCGGAGCGACGCCCCGGATCGGGTGGTGCTGGGGCGCGTAGTTGATCGCCGCGTGCGGGTCGGCGCCGACGCACGGGTACCGGAAGACGGCACAGGACACGTACCGGCGACCGGTACCGGTGCGGGCTCGGTACTCGGTACCGGCTGCTGGTACTCGCGCTTCGCCTTGGCTTCCGATACCGCTCGACTGAATGCGATCTGGTATCCCTGACTCGCCTCTGTCAGGACGATGAGCAATACCGGGAAGATCGCGTGAAGCCCAGCGGCCACCCAGTCACCGCGCTCGGCGGACTGCCCGCAGTTGAGAACGAGGCTCATTCCGGCGGTGGCCCACCGAAGGCCCGTCCCCCACGGCGCCCGCTGCCCGTAGCGGTGCAGCTGGCGATCACCGATCAACGCGACGACCAAGGCCGCATCCACGGCGAGACCGCCGGCCAAACCGAGGCCCCACGGCACGCCGTGGTGCGCGAGCAGCTCAGCGCCGGCGAAGGCAGAGAAGACCATCACCACGCTGGCGACCAGCCAGACGAACAGGTTGATCATTCCGCCTGCCTGCAGGAGACGCTGCTCCTCGGCCTCGACTGGAGAAAGCTGTTCCGACATCACGCGACTCCCTTACGACGTGCGCGCTGCTCGGCACGGTGCGATCGGCTGGCTTCGCGAGCGTCCGGGCACCGGCAGCCGTAGTTGGCGTAAGCGCTGACCGTCCCGTGATGAGTGGCGTCGCACCCGACGCGCTCGACCTCGGGTTCGTCGTCAGCGGCGTGCTTACGACGCCACAGCCGTCCCAACTCCTGGAAGTCGGGCTGGGCCACGCCGCCCCAGCTGCCGTAGCGCTCGCCCCGCAGGACCGCACCGGCCAGGCATTCGTCGACGACCGGGCAGCCCTTGCACTTCTCGGCGATCTGCCTGCGCAGCCGGAAGCGCTGTGCCCGGCCGTTGAACTCGTCCGCAGCCGGGAAGAAGACGTCGACGGGGATGTCCGCACAGTTCCGGTCGTCCCTGCGGTCGACCAGGTGGAGCAGCTTCCAGCCGTCGGCTTCGGCGAACGGCTCGACCCGCTCGATCTGGCTGCTGAGGAACTCGGTGACGCGGCTTCTCATCAGGCAACCTCCTTCCTGGCGAACTGGGCGAAAACACCGGAGAGCGCGGCGTTGAGTCGGCCGCAGATCGTCTGCACTGCGGCTTTGGCGGCGTCCGTGGACGGCTCCGCGAGCCGCGAGAAGCTGGGCGTCGGCAGGCCGTCAGCCTCGATCGGGACGCGGAGTAACAAGACCGCGGTGGCCGTCGGCACGTGGTTGTCCTCCTGGACGTGCCAGGTCGAACCGGTTTGCCAACCGCGCCAGTAGCCGCGTAGCACCCTGGTGGTCTCGCCAGGAACCGAAGCGGCGATTTCGACAGTGATCGCGAGTCGGCCATCGAAGTCCCAGGTCGGCACCGCGCTGAGCACCCTCGGGTGGCTCTCGACGTAGGCCGGGCTCATGACCGGCGACTGCGCGACTCGCCAGGCGCTAGCGGCGAATTCCAACGGGCTCTGTGTCGGCTGCTGGCCGTCGACGTCGACGAACTGGGCGGCATTCTGGCGCAGGTACGCGCCGTATCGGGATTGGAAGTCGCTGGCGTGCTCGAAGTCGTAGCGATCGTCGGGTGCGAAAGGACGCGAAAAGGACACAGTCGTCTCCCTAGGTCAGTGATTGGCTGGGGTGGAAGGCTCGGAATGGTGGGTGCTTGGCGGCTTCGGCCATCCCTGAGCCGGACGTCACGCGGCGAGCACCTGAGGGAGCTCCGGGCCGTCCGTGTGGTTGAGCTCAAGCGCTGTGAGGG
Source organism: Saccharopolyspora sp. NPDC049357 (assembly GCF_040677225.1). Classification (NCBI taxonomy): domain Bacteria; kingdom Bacillati; phylum Actinomycetota; class Actinomycetes; order Pseudonocardiales; family Pseudonocardiaceae; genus Saccharopolyspora; species Saccharopolyspora sp. NPDC049357. The sequence goes on from NZ_JBFAQJ010000002.1 coordinate 86,864, forward strand.
ACACTTGTGCTGCTCCTTCCGGTCTGGTGATCGGTTGGGGTGGAGGACTCGGGGCGGCGGGTGCTTGGCGGCTTCGGTCGCCCCGAGTTCCGGACTTGGTTGTGCGGGTTGCAGGCCGGGCACCGGGCCCACCTGCCATCTGGTCGTTCGATCGTTCGGCTGGGCTCGTCGCACGCTCCGCACCACTCAGGGCGGTCGGCACACTTACCGGCATTCGGATTGGCAGGCGGCAGATCATCCAGCCGCGCATTCAGGACAGCGGCCGGCGACCGCACGCCGTTCGGGTTCGCGCCGAGGTGCGCTGCCAGGCGACTCTTCGACCATCCGGCTTGCAACGCCTCAATGAGCTTGGGGCGCAGGCGCTGCCGTTGCTTCGGAGTCAGGTGCCACGCTGGCCCAAGCGCGTCGAGCACGCTGTCGATGTCCTGAGCGGATCCCGCCTCCTCCACATCGGACCCGATGAGCCGGAGTCGACTCTCAGGCCCGTCCTTGGTGGACGGTTCCATGACGGTTCCGGATGGTTCGGGTGGCACAGCTGTGCCGGGGGTGGGGTGACGTAGCTCTGCCGCCCCAGGGGTGACAGCCGCGCCACCGGCGGCAACTTGCCGGGCCTGGCAATTTGCCGGGGCTGTGGACAACTCCGCGTTCATCAACACCGAGTAGCGATTCGGGTGACGCCCGCCCCGTTCCTCGACAGCAAGCCGACCCTGTTCGGAAAGCTTTCGGATGATCCGCTGAACCGTTCTCTGGTCGAGTCGCGTCTTGCGGGCAAGCGTGCTCACCGACGGGAAGGCGTTGGTTCCGTCGTCTGCGGCGTTGTCGGCGATGGCCAGCAACATCAGCAGCTCAGTGCCTTTGGCCGGGGATTGATCCCAGACCCAGTTCATGACCTTGATGCTCATGCGTTCCTCTGCAGTTCAGATCAACGCGGTGACCAGGGCCGCAACCGCGAGCCACAGCCAGTGCCACGACTGGTCCAGCACGTACGCACCAGTCCCAAGCGAGGGGTTGTCGTCCCTGCCAGCACGCGGTGCCCCGAGGCGGTAGAAGCCGTCGTTGCCGGTCAGCTCCGCGAGCCGTCGAAGTGTCGATCGCCGATCCGCCCAGTAATGGGTAACCGCGCTGACCACCTGGCCGAGAACGAAACCGAGAACGCTGATCGTCAGGCCGAAGGCGACCCAGATGAGCGCCACACTTCCGGCCGTTACGGCCGTGTAGGACGAGACGTGCTTGGCGCAGTTCCACCTACCTGGCCAACCGGGGAGGCCCTTTGCGCCAGCCTGGTGCGACGTCTGAACCCAGTGGTCGGCCACGTTGTGCGCGACCAGCAGCGCTGGCAAGGTCGCACCGAACGTCGCGGCAGCCTCGATACCTGCCGGAGTCATGCCGCGCCCTCCCCTACGAAGTCGGCGGCATCCACAGCACTGTTGCTACCGAGTGCGGCGTCGATCATTCGTTCCACCGCGATGGCCGGAATGATCAGCCGACCTCGGATCCGGACGGCCGGGAACTGGTTGTCTGCGATCGCCCGGTACAGCGTCATCTGCGAGGTCTGGAACATCCGCGCTGCCTCGGCCACGCTGTAGAACTTCAGCGACCTCTCCCCCGGAGCCTGGCTCCAGGGCTTCATCACCTGCCCCATTGGCTACCTCCACTCTCTCGGTCAACGCAGAAAACAGTAGCTAACGTAGCTAATTTTGGCTACCTCTATTTGCAGATCGGTGCGTCTTCCCAGGTCGGTAGCCAGAACTAGCCGCCAGGCGGATAGCCTCACGTAGGAACACCACGTGGAGGTGAGCAGTGGCGGACGATTGGGCGGCCGTAGCTAAGGCGATCTCGGCCCGTCTGGAAGAGCTCGGCATGACGCAGCTCGATGCGGCGGCGAAGTCCAAGGTTGCGCCGGCCACCATCCGCGAACTGCAGTACAACAAGGTGCCGCGACGACGGAACCCGCGGACGCTCGAAGCCTTGTCCGAAGCGCTGGACTGGCCAGCTGACTACCTCAGCAACGTCCTGGCCGGCACGTCGGCCGAACCGCACGCCGACGAGGCGAACGACCCGGTCCTGCAGAAGCTCGACGACGTCCTGGAGCAGCTTCATGAGCTCAGGACTCGTGTCGAAGCCGTCGAGCATCGCCAAGAGCGCGAAGACGAGCAGCCCTGAGCTCCCGGACCGTACTGATGAGGTGATCTACCTCGTCGGTCCTGATTCCTCGCTCCCGACCACGCGTGTCGTGGCTACGCGCTTCCCGGTTCGCGTTATCGCTAGCCGACATCCTGGCCACTCCTCTGCACCTGCTGATCGGTGGTCATGGCCAGTAGCCTGAAGGCCGTACACGCGCCTGACCCGCACAAACTGACGCCCGCAGTCGAATGCGGGCCGGACTAGTACAAAAGTGCGGGTAGCCGGAATCGCGGGGAGGTGGAATGGGCGCATGGTGACTGAAGGGCCCATTGGCGAACGCATCCGGATCTACCGCCGCCGGCGCGGACTCAGCCAGCGCGAACTTGCCGAGCTCGTTGGACGGTCAGAGTCCTGGTTGTCGCAGGTCGAGCGCCAGATTCGCTCGGTTGACCGTCTCTCGGTCCTGATCGACATCGCGCGCGTCCTCAAGACAGATGTCGAGACACTCGCCGGCAATCGACTGGCGCACGCGCCGAACGGCCAGCCCGACCTCAACGGGCTGGAGGAGATCCGCGGCGCACTCAGCGCCTACCCCGGTCTCGGCCTTAGCGAGGTGCCGGCAGGCGACTTGGAGGAAATCGAGCGTCTGACGGCTGAGGTGCACAGGCGGTACCAAGCCGCTGACTACGGCGCTGCGGCCAGCATCCTGCCGAGCTTGATCACCACGAGCGATGCGATGGTGGCTGAGGCGGCTCCAGCCGCCCGCCGCCGCGCGCTCGAGGTGCAGAACCACGTCTACGTCGCCGCGGCCAAGCTCGTGACGAAGACCGGCGACGGACAGCTTGCTTGGATCGCCGCGGACCGGGCGGTCAACGCAGCACTCCAATCCGACTCCGCGACCCTGGGCGCAGCAGCGGCCTACCAGGTCGCATGCGCGTTCCTGAAGCTCGACCAGGTAGAGCGCGCCGAGCAGATCGCCATGACGACCGCCGAGAACTTCGCCGACGACAGCCCTCTCGGCCTCTCCTACCAGGGCGCGCTGTTCCTCATCGGCTCCGTGATCGCTGGTCGGCGTAGTGACCGCAGTGAAGCTTCCGACCGCCTCCGGCGCGCGCAGTACCTCGCCGACGCCCTCGGCCAGGATGGCAACCACGGCTGGACGGCCTTCGGGCCGACGAACGTCGCGATCCACCGCGTCTCGGCCGCCGCCGAACTCGGCGACTCCCGACAAGCCATCGACCTGGCCGAAAGCATCGAAACCAACAACATGCCCGAAGGCCTCCAGAGCCGTCGGGCACAGGTCCACATCGACACCGCCTGGGCGTACTCCCAGCACCGCGAAGACGCCGCCGTAGTCGTCAACCTCATGGAAGCCGAGCGAGTCGCACCACAGGCCCTGCGATACAACGTGATCGTGCGAGAACTCCTCCGCGAAATGCTCAAGCGCGAGCGGCGCTCCGCCACCCCAGGACTGCGCCCACTCGCAAAACGGGCAGGTGTCCTGCATTGAGCAACCGGCCAGTCGTCTACCTCATCGCCTCAGCCGCTCCCCCAGTCCGCCAACTCGACGAACCGCTGGCACTACTCGACGATGCCGGCTACTCGGTGTGCGTCATCCTGACGCCCACCGCAGCAACCTGGATTGACCCGGCAAGCCTGGAAACCAAAACCGGCTTCCCTGTCCGAGTTCACCCACGACTCCCGGACGAACAAGACCCGCTACCACCGGCCGATGCCGTACTCGCAGCCCCGACGACCTTCAACACCTTCAATAAGGCCGCCGCCGGTATCAGCGACACTCTCGCTGCAAGCTTGCTCAACGAACTCCTAGGCGCAGACATCCCAATGGTGTTCGCACCGTGCGTCAAGCAAACCCTACGCCAGCATCCTGCGTATCAGTCGAGTCTCAACCAGCTAAGCGGCTGCGGCGTAAAGGTCCTTGAACCGGACTCGATCACGGGCCGCGGACAAGATAATCTCGCCACCTTTAATTGGTCCGCAATTGTATTTGCACTACTAACGGAGAACGATCGAGACAAGAGTGCATGAACCGATCCTTCCGCGCTTCTAAGCACCCGCGGAACGCGGCACTGTAGCACTCAATCAACGACAATTAGCGAAAGATAGTCACTTAAGAAGACTTTCATACTCGACCTTATATGGCTGGTGGCAAAATTTCCGACATTACTGGCCGCACGATAAGGCCGAAGTTGCGCGCAGTTTTACCAGCCCCCTCGCCGCTCGTACAAAGTGCGGATACCCCAGCTTGAACAACACATAGAGCTCCATGTGGCATGATCATGATCACGGCGGTGGTGCAGTGCAGCGACTGCTCATACCGGCGGAGTCGTCGTCAAACAGGCAGCGTCAGGACGGCCCCACTCCAGACTAACGACCAAACCAGGAAGGGCAACGGTGGCGAACCTCAGGAACTCACGTGGAAAATTCTTTGCGACACACAAGATGCCGACCAACAAGACCTTTTGGGAATACTATTTCGACCGCGCCGGTAAGTCACACCTGATCTCCGCCGAATACACTTCCGCACTCAAAAAATGGAACGCGACTCGATCAAACTGCCCATCCTTGGAGAACACCCTTGAAAGTCTAATCGATGTAATCCCGCCCGAATGGCGAGCATTGGCAAATAACCTCTTCGCCGGAAGGGTTCTAGATGGAGAGGCAAACGCCGCCGCTTGGACAGAAAAACAAGCCGGGATCATCGAAATTAATGCGCAGTATTCTTTTATTCTGACGGACTACGTGCACGTCTTCGACAGGTTTAGAGATTACATAGCAAAGCTAGTTGAAATGGCCTACAGTTGCGACTCGGCCAGTGAAGCGCTATTGCTTGAAGAAGCTCAAAAGATGCCTCAGGAACTGAGTTTGCACTGGTCTGAGATCGAAGAAAAGCGAAAAGACTGGGCAGACATTAGCCTTGTTCAGCCAGGGGGAACGTCAAGAAGCAGGACGCCAAATCCGAGCCGCGCAAAGGTTCTCTCGGACGTAGAATCTGTATGCGAAGAGTTCATTATTGCACACGAGCTATCACATCACCTGTTGGGGCACACTGTGTCCAGGCGCGAAAAGAAGAAGGCTAAGGAGGTTGTCGATCAGGCCCTTACCGACTCAGGTTCCGCTGACTTGCTAACCGGGATCAACCGAAGCCAGCAGGACGAGTTGCAGGCAGACCTGCTCGCCTATCTAATCGTTGCCCGAGCGACTGACAGTCTTCCTGACTTTGGGTACTTATATCGGTCGATCTTCGGCTCCACCATAGCGCTGCTATCGCTAGCGCATCTAAATGGAAACTGGGCGCATGACTCTTCGTCCACTCACCCAGGCTTCGATAAGCGATTCCAGCTGATATCCCGACTTACCTTCTGGCTTTCCGTTAACCGCCCACGCGACGCTGATCGCGGCCACCCTTTGGGGCAGCTGTCCCAATTGGCCGCCTTTTCTTCAATAGCATACCAATCGTACGACGCAAACGCCAAGAAAGTTGAGCTCAACCAAGGCAACGTCAATTCTGTTTGCCTGTGGCTCCTCAAGCAATCAGGATCTTTGAGCGATGCTATTCCAGATTCGTGATCAGGTCACAGCGAACAAACTATGCTCACGCTCATTGATCGTTCTGGAGTCGTTCATCGGCTAGCTCGCTACGACGTCGTCGTAGCGCCAGCGGTATTGGCCGCCGGGGGTGATGAGGGCTGGGGTGATCCAGCCGTTCTTGGCGTAGTGCGAGATGGTCCGCCGGCAAGGCCAAGCTTCTTGGCCAGCTCGGAGCTGGAGATCAGCGGAGCGAGCACGGCGACGCTGAGCTGGCTACTCGCGTTTGGTCACGCCGAGGACATCCAACAAAGGCTGACCCCAAGTACCTGTTCTCCGAGGTGCTCGCTCCGATCTACCAGCGCATGGCCACTGAGCTGGACCTGGGCAACACCGATGAGGCCACCGACGCACTGCGGGCATCAATCCCGGACTGGCCCCGCCTTCGATGCCTTAGCCGCCGCGCACAAGCGACTGGAAGCCCAGTACGGACGCAGGCGCCAGGGGCTACGACGCCGCCCCGGCGCCGGCCAACCTCACCACACCGGACTGCCACTGCACAATCCTCGACCCTCGACGAGCTCGACCAGATCTGCCCCACGCTCACATCGCCAGAGTCTAACGACTCTACTTCGTAGTCATCAGCTGTTCTTGAATTGATTCACATTGCCACTCTTCACAAGGATGCGGCTGATGGCCTTATTCGGACCTTAAGGAGTCCATGGTCGACTGGGGGAGTAATGGCTGACGATAATGAGCGAATTGGCTCCGCGTTTGATAAGACGCTCGCTAATATGGGTGGCGCAGCGGTTGGCGTTTGGATAACAAGCAATCTGGGACCGGAGGCCGGACAGTACATCTCTGGATGTGTAGCGCCTTGGATTGAGGAGCTCTCACATTTGGCGCGGCAATCCTGGATCAGGAAGTTCCAGAGGGTTCAAGAGGCTGGAGCCGCAGCCAGTAAAGCTGCAGGTTGCCCATTTGAGGATCTCATTAACCAGGCCATTGGGGACGATCGAAAGCTTCAGCTCCTTACTCAGGCCCTGAATGCTGCGTCAATGGCGGAAGATGCCCGCAAGGTTCGAACACTTGGCCGCGCAATTGCGGCCGGGATGGATGGAGCTCGCGTTGATGAGCAGCTGCGAATTGTGTCGACACTTGCCGCCCTCGAGCCGGTAGATGCACGAGTGCTTGTACTGATGGCTAAAGACCGAAAACTAGGTTGGGTAAAGCGCCCAAGGCAGAGTGAAAACACGGCAGGAATTGGGGTGCTTCTTGAAGCTGAGCCAAAACTCGATTCACTTATTGATTCCGTAGTTGCACGTTTGGAAACGCACGGCCTGATAAGCGACTCTGATAAGGGGCAGACCTTTAGCGGTCTATCCTTCGGGTCGGAACTTCACGTGACAGCTTTCGGAAAACTATGTGCGAATTGCTTAAACGAGAAGGCTTCCCCGGAAGGGGAGGAGGAAGAGTCTGGAGAATGATTGATTGAAGCCTGCCGTCGGCCCCCCGGGGCGGGCCGAAGGTAGCCCTCGGCGGCCGCTCAAGGCTCGACTCGAGCACAGCGGCAAGCGACCCCGACATGGCCGCCGGCTACGCGAAGACGAGAAAGCCTAAACATGCACACCAAAGCTGAAATCCGATCAGTTTGCGCTTTTTCGGCGTTGCTCGGCTAGCTCGCGCATCTCTGCTACGACGTCGTCGTAGCGCCAGCGGTATTGGCCGCCTGGGGTGATGAGGGCTGGGGTGATCCAGCCGTTCTTGGCGTAGTGCGAGATGGTCCGCCGGGCGAGGCCAAGCTTCTTGGCCAGCTCGGAGCTGGAGATCAGCGGAGTCTCATCGTCGGCCACTCAGCCATCGTGTGTGCCTCGAACGGATGCCGCTGCCTTGCTTACCTCGATGGAACTGAAATACCCTGATTGCCTACTTTGCCTTGTTGGAGGTGGGCATGCGGTCCGATGCGCGTCTCGCGCTCTTGGCGCGGTCGGCACAGTGGGAACTGGACGAGGCGGCCTTTGAGATCGGCGGGGGCCGATACACGCCCGAGCAGCGGCAACGGTTGGCCAGCCAGCTCGTTGCCCTCGCGGAAGAGCTCCGCGGTGGTGACGTCCAGCCGATGATCACCGGCTCAGACATGGCATGAATCGAACTGCGGCACAGTCGCAGCGCTCCGGATCAACAAGGTCAGTTCGAGGGTGCCGATCGTCGGGAGGCTAAGGCTGCCGAGCGCTCGACGCGCTTCAGGGCCTCGTCGAAGCACGGAATCAGCTTCTCTGGCAGGTGGTAGCTGTGTACACGCACTCCGGCGCGGTCCTCAGGATGCGGGCATCGCTCGAAGAAGTGCCGCCATCTGCGGCCTTCATCCCCAAACTTGGCCTTAAGAGCCTTGGACGCAGCCATGCTCAGGGTCTGCGTGGCGTGCTGCAGCGCTTCCATCCCCGTGATTTCGCGCAAGCGGTCAGCGGTTGCTGTGCCACCTTCATCGATGAGCGCACGAAGGAAGATGCGCCCGTTCTCCTTCGCCCGACGGACCGTGTCTTCCGCGACTTCGACGGTCCACTCGAAGGGCCGCTCGGTCGGGCGCTTCAGATCAGCGGTGTGCAGGCCACCGGCGAGCAGCCGTAGGACCGGCCCTGAAAGATCGGTGACGGCTACGCCAGCCGGGCCTCTTACAACCGCCTGGCGGCCGTCCTCAGATACGTGGAGCTCCCAGCCTTGTGTCTCTTGACCTGGTTCTACTCGGGTCCAGTCTGCCGTCTGATCCACGCCGCCATTGTGCATGAACACCGCTGCCATCAGCCGCATTCACGACATGCGATCAGGCCGGCATGGTCACAAAGGTCTTGATCACCGTGCCTTCAGGTCGGCGGACTTCCATCTCGTAGTCGAGGATCTCGCCCGGCTCTCGGCCGTCACGACGCACTGCGGCTGTGAGGAGCATGCGCAGGTGGGCAGCATTCGACGGGTCTGCTTCTGCAGAGAACGTCTGGATGGTTCGACCACCGCGTCGGACGTCGAACTCGAGCATCTCCGAGTTGCTGCGGTTCTCATCCGGAGTAGCCAGTGTCTGCTCGGAAGGTTCCGAGGCTTTCACCTCGGCGCTTTGCCTCTGGCTGACCTTTGCCCGCTTGCCCTGTGCGACCTCGACAGTCCCCCACTCCTGCAACAACTGGATCGCCCGGTGGACGGTCCCGATGGAAACCGCGTAGTCAACGGCCAGCCGCTTCATCGGCGGAAGTTCACTGCCAGCCGTTCGCTCGCCGCGCTCGACGTGCTCATACAGATCCACTGCGAGCTTCTCGTAGGGACTCCGCGGATTCGCCCGCACCCGCTCTGCCGGACTCAACGGTTTCGGACGCTCCGGAACGCGATCAGCCAGCGCTGCTGAGGCACGCTGGTCAGCTTCAGAGACCCAAGCGGTGTAGACGCGCAGTGTGGTCTGCCCACCCGAACCGTGGCCGAGTCGGCCGGCCACCGTTCGGACGTCGACGCCGGCGGAAATGAGCTCGGTCGCCGAGTAGTGGCGGAGCTTGTGCAGGGTGGTGTTGATGCCCAGCCTGTCGACCATGCGGTCGTACCGTTGCGTGACTGAACTGGGCTTTTGGAACTCGGAGGCGTCCGGGGCGTGCGAGAAGATGAACCCACTGGATGTGAAGTCGACGCCGATAGCCGCGGCTCGTGAGGAACAGCGTTCGCGGTGCTCATTGAGGAGCTCGACGGTGACCGGGTCCAGTGCGACGCGTCGCTGCTGGTGGGTCTTGGTGTCCTTCTCAAACCAGACGCGCCGCTCAGGGTCCCTTGCGATAGCGCGCTTCAGCGAGAGAACCGCTGCACTGGCGTCGAAGTCCGACCAACGCAGTGCGCAGAGCTCACCACGGCGGGCGCCGGTCGTCATGGCCAGCCAGAGCAAACAGCCCCAATCCTCGTCTTGCCACGCCTCGTTGAGGATCTTGGCCGACTCCTCCGCGCTCGGCGGGCTCGGATCGGCCGGCGGCGAGGCCGGCGGATCGACATCCTCGGTCGGGTTCTTGGCAACCCATCCCCACCGCTTCGCACGCTTGTAGGCGCCCGACAGCAAGTAGTGGATCTGACGGATCGCCGTCGGCCCGAGCGGTTTGCATTCGTGCGGACGGCAGCGAGCGTCGCACTCGTGCTTGCTACGCGTGCGGTGGTCGATGCGCCTGCCTGTCGTGCAGTGATCGCGGCAGCGGCGCAGCTCGGCGTAGAGCGAGTCCAGGATGTCGGCGTCGATGCGGCCGACCGGCTCGTCGCCGATGAACGGAGCGATGTGGTTGCGCACGTAGCTGCGGTATTGGTCGCGGGTGCTCGGCTCGCCCTCGAAGTAATGATCCAAGTAGCGCTTCAGCAGCTGCTTGACTGGGGCACTGGTCCGCGGGTTCCGCTGCTCGTCGACCTCGTTCAGCAGCCGGGTCAGGACCTTCTCAGCTTCACGATCTGCTTTGGGGCCTGCCGGCACGATCTCGCGGAGGTAGTGCGGGCGTTTCGTCACGGGGTCAGTTCCCGCGTAGACGCGGACCCGCAGGTTGCCGTTCGGCAGCTCTTCGACGTTGCCGCGCCGTCTTGCCCGCTTGGTCTTAGGACCGCCCATACATCAAGCGTAAGGGCGACTTGTGCCATGAACCGTGCCATGAGAAGGCCGGACCGGCACACGGGAGAACGAAAACACCAGGTCAAGGATGGTGGGCGCAGTTGGGTTCGAACCAACGACCCCCTGCTTGTAAGGCAGGTGCTCTTCCGCTGAGCTATGCGCCCTGGTGGTCGAACGGCTGAGCCGGTCGGACACCTCGGTAACACTACCGGGGTGTCGCGGCCGGCTCGGTGACCGGTCGACCCGTCCGATAGCAGGTCAGGCGGTCAGTTCCGCCACGGCCTTCTTCCAGACGTTCTGGTCGCGGGCCTCGCCGGGCTGGTTGACCTCGGCGAAGCGGACCTTGCCCTCGGTGTCGATGAGGAACGTGCCGCGGTTGGCCATCCCGGCGGCGTCGTTGAACACGCCGTACGCCTTCGCGATCTCGCCGTGCGGCCAGAAGTCCGACAGCAGCGGGAAGGTGTAGCCCTGCTGCTCGGCCCACGCCTTCAGCGAGAACGGCGTGTCCACCGAAACGCCGATGACCTGCACCTGGTCGTTCTGGAACTCGCTCAGGTCATCGCGGACCTGGCAGAGCTCGCCCTCGCAGACACCGCTGAAGGCGAACGGGTAGAAGACCAGCAGGACGTTCTTCTTGCCCCGGAAATCGGCCAGCGAGACCTTTTCCTTGTTGTAGTCGGGCAACGTGAAGTCCGGCGCCTGTGCACCGACCTCAACAGTCATGAGAGCACCCTCCTGTTCGACATGACCTTGTCCCGGCCGAACCTACACTTCGCAGCGAAAGTGGGCACCGATGGCGACATCGGTGCCCACGTTTCGAAACACGAACCGCCTCAGCGACGGGCCTTGGCCCGGCGGTATGCCAGCCGGGTTCCCATCCAGCCTTCGCTGACGCTTGCGTTCGCGGTCTGCGCCAGGTTCGCCGTAGAGGCGGCCTCGGCGATGTCGGCCGGTTCGACGTATCCGTCGCGGCCGGTCTTGGGGGTCATCACCCAGATGACCCCGTCGTCGGACAGGGGCGTCATCACATCGAGAAGCGTGTCCGTGAGGTCGCCATCGTCTTCGCGCCACCACAGCAACACGACATCGACCACTTCGTCGGCATCTTCGTCGAGGAGATCGCTCCCGCAACGCTCCTCGATCGAGGCCCGGACGTCGTCGTCGACGTCCTCGTCCCAGCCGATTTCCTGGACAACCATCTCCGGCTCGATGTCGAGCCTCTCGGCGACGTCGGCTTCGCCTTTACCGGCGTCTCCCGCGGCGACCACGGTTTGCTCACTCCTCCAATGCACCGGTGCGGTGACCATCTGGCCCCACACGACTTTCAAACCTGGCCGATAGCGAACACTGCGGACCGCCACCGGCGCAACTGCTAGGCGCTCGACACGCCGTAGCAACGCGTTGAGGTCCGACTCTAGACCGGCATCGCTCGCACCAACAGCCTGCGGTGCGTCGTCGTGGGTGTCGGATGCGCCCATCAGGCCCGAACATGAGGGACGATAGCGGTGTCGGACGTCACGTCCGGCCCCAAAAACCCTGCCACGAATCCCGACGTAGTCGAGGAGTTCCCTTGTCCGCGCTCAACAACGACGCCACCAACGACGCGGTCTCCGCCCAGCGGGTCCGGGTGATCCGGGAGGGCCTCGCCTCCCACCTGCCCGACATCGATCCGCAGGAGACCGACGAGTGGTTGCAGTCCTTCGATTCGGTGCTGTCGGCCAACGGGCAGCAGCGCGCCCGCTACCTCATGCTGCGGCTGCTCCAGCGCGCCCGCGAGACCGGCGTCGGCGTCCCGTCGCTGACCAGCACGGACTACGTCAACACCATCCCCACCGAGCAGGAACCGTGGTTCCCCGGTGACGAGGAGACCGAACGCCGCTACCGGGCGCTGATGCGCTGGAACGCCGCGATGATGGTGCACCGCGCGCAGCGGCCCGGCATCGGCGTCGGCGGGCACATCTCGTCCTTCGCCTCCTCGGCCAGCCTCTACGAGGTGGGCTTCAACTGGTTCTTCCGCGGCAAGGACCACCCCGGAGGCGGCGACCACCTCTACATCCAGGGCCACGCCTCCCCCGGCATCTACGCGCGCGCGTTCCTGGAGGGCAGGCTCACCGAGCACCAGCTCGACGGATTCCGCCAGGAGCACTCGCACGCCGGGGCCGGCGGCGGTCTGCCGTCCTACCCGCACCCGCGGCTGATGCCGGACTTCTGGGAGTTCCCGACCGTGTCGATGGGCCTGGGCCCGATGAACGCGATCTTCCAGGCCCGGTTCAACCGCTACCTGCACGACCGGGGCATCTCCGACACCTCGCAGCAGCGGGTGTGGGCGTTCCTCGGCGACGGCGAGATGAACGAACCCGAGTCGCGCGGCCTGCTGCACGTGGCGGCCAACGAGGGCCTGGACAACCTGACCTTCGTGGTCAACTGCAACCTGCAGCAGCTCGACGGGCCGGTGCGCGGCAACGGCAAGATCATCCAGGAGCTGGAGGCGTTCTTCCGCGGCGCGGGCTGGAACGTCATCAAGGTCGTGTGGGGCCGCGAGTGGGACTCGCTGCTGCACGCCGACCGCGACGGGGCGCTGGTCAACCTGATGAACACCACCCCCGACGGCGACTACCAGACCTACAAGGCCAACGACGGCGCCTTCGTGCGCGAGCACTTCTTCGGACGCGACCCGCGCACCAAGGAGATGGTCAAGCACCTGACCGACGACGAGATCTGGGGTCTGCGGCGCGGCGGCCACGACTACCGCAAGGTCTACGCGGCCTACAAGGCGGCCACCGAGCACCACGGGCAGCCGACGGTCATCCTGGCCAAGACGATCAAGGGCTACGGTCTCGGACCGCACTTCGAGGGCCGCAACGCCACGCATCAGATGAAGAAGCTGACGCTGGACGACCTCAAGCTGTTCCGCGACAGCCTGCGCATCCCGATCTCCGACGAGCAGCTCGACCCCTACGAGCCGCCGTACTACCACCCCGGTCAGGACTCGCCGGAGGTCCAGTACCTGCAGGACCGCCGCCGTCAGCTGGGCGGATACCTGCCGGAGCGCCGGGCCAAGTCGAAGCCGCTGGTGCTGCCCGGCGACAAGGTCTACGAGGTGATCCGCAAGGGCTCCGGCAAGCAGGAGGTCGCCACCACGATGGCGTTCGTCCGGCTGCTCAAGGACCTGGCCAAGGACGCCGAGATCGGGGCGCGGATCGTGCCGATCATCCCCGACGAGGCGCGGACCTTCGGCATGGACTCGATGTTCCCGTCGCAGAAGATCTACAACCCGCAGGGCCAGCTCTACACGCCGGTGGACTACCAGCTGATGCTGGCCTACCGGGAGAGCGAATCCGGGCAGATCATGCACGAGGGCATCAACGAGGCCGGTTCGACCGCCTCGTTCACCGCCGCGGGCACCAGCTACGCCACGCACGGCGAGCCGATGATCCCGGTCTACATCTTCTACTCGATGTTCGGCTTCCAGCGCACCGGTGACGGGTTCTGGGCGGCGGCCGACCAGATGGCGCGCGGGTTCGTGCTCGGTGCCACGGCGGGCCGCACGACGTTGACCGGTGAGGGCCTGCAGCACGCCGACGGGCACTCGCAGCTCATCGCCGCGACGAACCCGGCGGTGGTGGCCTACGACCCGGCGTGGGCGTTCGAGGTGGCGCACATCGTCAAGGACGGTCTGCGGCGGATGTTCGGCGAGAACGCCGAGAACGTCTTCTACTACCTGACCGTCTACAACGAGCCGTACCAGCAGCCCGCGGAGCCGTCCGAGCTGGACGTGGACGGGCTGTTGCGCGGGCTCTACCGGTATCAGCAGGCCCCTTCGGGGTCCGGGCCGCGCGCCCAGCTGATGGGGTCGGGCGTGCTGCTGCCGGAGGTCCTCAAGGCCGCGCGGCTGCTGGCCGAGGACTGGGGCGTGCGGGCCGACGTGTGGTCGGCGACGTCGTGGGCGCTGCTGCGCCGGGAGGCCGAGCAGGTCGACCGGCACAACCTGCTCAACCCCGGTGCCGAACCGCAGGTTCCGTACGTGACGCGCGCGCTGTCGCAGGCCGAGGGCCCCGTGGTGGCGGTCAGCGACTGGATGCGGGCGGTGCCGGACCTGATCCGCCCGTGGGTGCCGGGCGAGATGGTCAGCCTCGGCGCGGACGGCTTCGGCTTCTCCGACACCCGTCCCGCGGCGCGTCGGGTGTTCCTCGTCGACGCCGAGTCCACGGTGGTCGCGACCCTGGCGGCGCTGGCACGGACGGGCCAGGTCGACAAGGCCACGGTGGTCGAGGCCGCCCGCAAGTACCGCATCGACGACGTCCAGGCCGCGGGCCCGCAGACGTCGGACCCCGGAGTCTCCTGACTCCGGTCGATCCCCGCAGGCCCCGGAGGCCCCGCTCGGAACGCGGTGGTCACCGGGGCCTTCGTCGTACCGGCGCCTGGAGGTCTCGGATTTCAGTGGAAATCGGAAGTCGGATTTCCACTGAACTCGGGGCTCGGATTTCCACTGAAATCCGGAACTCCACGTGGACGAGGTGCGATGCGTCGTGCCGTGGGCGGGTTGTGAAGCCGGTTTCAGGAGGGAGATCCGCCGGGGCGTCGTGTGGTGGAGTGGGGCGGTGCGAATCGCGTGCATCGACGGCGATGGGATCGGGCCCGAGCTGATGGACAGCGCCCGGGAGGTGCTGGCCGCCGCCGCGTCGATGGACGGGCTGACGGTGGAGTTCGGCAGCGAACCCGGCGGGGCCAAGACCTACCTCGAGACCGGGGAACCGCTGGTAGCCGGGGCCCTGGGGCGGTTCCGGGACGAGTACGACGCCGTGCTCAAGGGACCGGTCGGGCTGCCGGAGGTGCGCAAGCCGGACGGGACCGAGGCCGGGGTGCTCGGCGGAGTGCTGCGCGGCGGGCTCGACACCTACGCCAACGTGCGCCCGGTCCGGCTGCTGCCCGGTGTCCGGGACTCGGCGAGCCCGATCGACTACGTGATCGTCAGGGAGAACACCGAGGGCCTGTACCTCTCGCGCGGCTCCGGAGTGCGCAACGAGCGGGCGGCCAGCGACCAGCTGCTGATGACGCGGGTCGGCGTCGAGCGGATCGTGCGGTTCGCCTTCGAGACCGCGCGAACGCGCGACGGCGCCCCCGGCGACGGAGTTCGCCGGGTGACCTGCGTGGACAAGAGCAACGTGCTGCGCAGCTTCGCGTTCTTCCGGGACATCTTCGACGAGATCGCCGCCGACTACCCCGACGTCGAAGCCGATCACCGCTACACCGACGCCGCCGCGCACGACCTCGTCGCCGATCCCGGCCACTTCGACGTGCTGGTCACCGAGAACTTCGTCGGCGACATGCTCAGCGACCTCGGCGCGGCGACCGTGGGCGGGCTCGGCACGTGCCCGTCGGGCAACATCGGCGAGCGCACCGCCTACTTCGAACCCGTGCACGGCAGCGCTCCGTCGATCGCCGGGAAGGACGAGGCGAACCCGACGTCGCAGCTGCTGACCGCGGCGATGCTGCTCGACCACGTGGGCGCCGCCGCCACGGCGAAGCGCATCACCGGTGCCGTCGAGGCCGCCTACGCCGACGGCGCCGTCCGCCTCAATCCCAACGGCACCCCCACCTGCGGCACCCGGGGCGTGACCGCAGCGGTCCTCAGCCGCTTGTGATCGGGGTGGGTAGTTCGCGCTGGGCTCGGGCCGTGCGGGTCCAGCTCCACCAGCCGTGGATGACCAGGGCCGCGAACACCAGGTAGATGGCGGCGCTGAAGTAGAGGCCGGAGGCGATCTGCAGCGGCACTCCGACCGCGTCGACCGCGAGCCAGACCAGCCAGAACTCGACCAGACCCCGGCCCTGCGCCCAGAACGCGACACCGGTGCCGATGAAGATCCAGGCGTCCGGCCACGGCGCCCACGAGGCGTCCAGCGCGCTCAGAAGCAGCGCGAACGCCGAGGTGCCCAGGGCCAGAACTCCGACGAGCACCAGCCGTTCGGCACCGGTGGCCTTGCGGATCGCCACGCCGTAGACCGGGTCGCTGCGGCGCTTCCAGGCCCACCAGCCGTAGACGGAGATCAGCAGGATCACCACCTGGCGGACGGCCAGACCGCCGAGGTGGGCGGAGGCGTAGACCGCGAACAGCAGCACGGTCGCCGACACCTGCACCGGCCAGGTCGCCACCCAGCGCCGCTGCGCGAGGAAGACCACCGCGAGCGCGCAGAGCTGCCCCACGAGTTCGGCCCAGGAGATCTTCTGACCCAGCACGGTGATCCCGTTGCCGAGCAGCCATTCCGCCACCGCTTGCACGCCCGCTCCTCCCGCCGGGTGCGCCGGGGTGTGCGCGGGCGACCGCGGAACCGGCGAAACACGGCGTGAACCGCCGGGATTCGCGCACCGCGGTGGCCCGTGCGCGCCTCTCATCCGGACTTTGACCGTCGGTTCCGGAATTCCACCGGATCGGCCGGCACCCACGAGGTGCCGGTTCGCGGACTTTCACCGCCGGTTCGGAGTTTCACCGACCCCGGAGCGCACGAGTTCGTACTGCACTGGCCAACATCCTGCGCCGGTCGATCTGTTCCGCGCTTGAGACGTGGGTCGGATCACAACGGGCCGACACCACTGATGGCCGATCGAACACCCGTACCCCGATCACCTAGACTTGATCGTCCGAAGCTGAACGAGGGGGTAACGCCGGATGAACGACACCGACCGCGCCATCCTCGCCTTCGAGCTGGAGCACTGGCAGTACCAGGGCAACAAGGAACGGGTCATCCAGGAGCGCTTCGGGTTCTCCCCGAACCGCTACTACCAGCGCCTCAACCGCCTGCTGGACGAGCCCGAAGCCTTAGCCCAGCAGCCCGCACTGGTGAAGCGCCTCCTCAACCGGCGCGACCAACGCGCCCAACGCCGCCGCGCGGTCTAGGTTCCGCACCGCCCCGAGTTCTCAAGCTCCCGGCGCCGGTTGGCGTTGTTGCTGGATCCGGACCAGTTCGGCGAGCAGCGGCGCGGCTTGATCGGCAGGCATCGCTTCGAAGGCGGCCTTGATCGCCTCCGGCCCCTGGACGGCTCCCTGCGGTGCGGCGGGCTGGTCGTTCGCGGCCGTTCTGTTGACCAGGTCCACCAGCATCGCGACGATCGTGCGCGGGCCGACCGCGGTCTGCCACCCCTGGATCTGCCCCTCGGGGCCGCGCGGCCCCAGCAGTTCGTGCTCCAAGCGCCGCAGCATCGCGTCCTGTTCCGGGGTCATCTCGTCCTCCTGGTCCTTGGTCACGAGGTCAGCGCGAAAGCGGTCCATGTCGACGTGGCCCGGGTCGATCTTGCCGGTGACGCTGGTCTCCTTGTGGCCGCGCGCCGCTTCGAGCGGCCGGTCGAGGTGACGCAGCACCGCGGCGGTGGCGGTGATCGCCGCGGCGTACTGCTCGGGGCTCGGACCCTGATCGACGCCCTGGTAGTCCCACTCGAACCCGACGTAGAGGGTGTTGCCGTCGCCGGCCGGGTTCGGCCCGGAGGCCTTGGCCTCGCCCGCGTGGTTGGCGCGACCCGCGGCGATCACGTGGACCACGCCGTCGAAACCGATCACCGCGTGGCACAGCGGCCCCTTGAGGTCGCTGCGCCCGTCGATGCACAGCTGCACGCTCGGAGCCGGGTTCTCGTACGAGGCCGGAGTCGCGGTGTGGTGTTCGAGCACGCCGACCGCTGCGGTGGGCTGCACCCCCGAGGCGGTGCGTTCCTTCCAGCCGGACGTCTCCACGACGGCCAGACCGGCAGCCCGCAGCACGTCGGCGAGCCACACGAGAGGTAGCGCCATCGGTGATCACCCCCAACGAGATCCCGCGAACCATGGTGTCGGTTCCCCGCACCCGCCCGGAACGGCCAAGAGCGTGAAAAATCGGGACCCACCCGATGGGTGAGCCCCGATCTCTCAACCTCGCGTCAGAGGGTTCCGCTGTGACCCTGCTGGCCTTGTCCGGGCTGTCCCGGAGCGGGCATCTGCTGGGTGGCCTGGTCCCCGGCGTTGCCCTTGCCGCCGAACTGCGACTCGGCGTTGTCCAGCCACCGGCTCCAGCGCTGCTGCATCGGCTGGATGAGGCCACCGCCGACACCGACGATGACCACGCCCGCGGCCGCGGCCAGCACCGCGACCAGCACCGGGGTCGTCACGGTGACCGCGATCCCGATCTGGTTCAGCGCCGAGATGATGCCCAGCGCCAGGATGAAGCCGAAGGCGATCTTGCCGAGCATCGGGCCGAACGAGCGGTTGCCCAGCGAGCTGGTGATCAGGTCGCCGACCGCGCGGCCGATCGCACCGGCCACCAGGACCAGGATGACGGCGACGACGACCCGCGGCAGGAACAGCACGACCTGATCGATGAGGTCCTTCACCGCGTTCGGGCCGAACGCGCTCAACGCCAGCTGCAGGAAGATCAGCAGGATGAAGTAGTAGATCAGCTTGACGAGGATTCCGCCGATGTCGATTCCCGACCCCGACGTCATGTCGTGCAAACCGGACTTCGCCAGGAGTTTGTTGAATCCCAGCTTGTTGAGCACCATCTGAACAGCCTTGGAAACGGCCTTGGCGATGAGCCAGCCGACCAGCAGGATGATCAGGAAAACGATGAGTTTCGGCACGAAGGTGGCGACCGCTGACCACGCCGCGGACAATCCTTGCTGGAGAGCTCCCATAGTCCTTGCTCCTCGGTGAAACCGGAAAATCAATGGCGAATTCGCGTCTCGGAAATCGTTCTCGAACATCAACTCCGCAGCAACTCCGACAGGCGCCACGTTCGGACGACTTTCGTCGCCCTTTCGACTGAATTGTTTGACCAGTTCAATTACGCCATGAATACGAATACCCACCGGGTGAGGCTGCTCGCTTCTCCGCGCTCCCCTCGAACACGCTGATCTCGGACATGCGATTCTGTCGGCATGAGTACCGAAGACGCTGGTGAGCGGGACACCGGTACACAAGATCAAGTGTGCGCGGCGACGCTGCGCCGGCTCGAACGCGCCTCCGGAGGGCTCGCCGGCGCCAGCATCACCGCGATGGAGCAACGACTCCCCTGGTTCCAGCGGCTTCCGGCCGACCAGCGGGCGAGCGTTCAGCTGGTGACCCAGACCGGGGTCTCCAACTTCGTCTCCTGGATGCAGGACCCCAACCAGTCCATCCGGCTGACCGCCGAGGCGTTCCGCAACGCGCCCCGCGACCTCTCCCGCTGGGTCAGCCTCCGCCAGACCCTGGAACTGGTCCGCGTCGCCATCGACGTCTTCGAGCAGCAGCTGCCGGAGCTCGCCGAGAAGGAGCACGAGCGGTTCGTGCTGCTGGAGTCGATCCTGCGCTACACCCGCGAGATCGCCTTCGCCGCCGCCACCTCCTACGCCGCCGCGGCCGAGTCGCGCGGCGCGTGGGACGCCCGGCTCGAAGCGCTGGTCGTCGACGGCATCGTGCGCGGCGACGCCGAGGAGTCACTGCTGTCCCGGGCCGCCGCGCTGGGCTGGGACCCCGCCTCCGAGGCCACCGTGCTGGTCGGCAACGCCCCCTCCGACGACCCGCCGACCGTCGTCTACCAGGTGCGCAGTCGCGCCGCCCGGGTCGGCTGCGCGGTGCTGCTGGGCGTGCAGGGGACGCGGCTCGTGGTCGTCTTCGGCGGTACCGGCGACGGTCGCGACAACGAGCAGATCGCCATCGGGCTGACCGAGGCGTTCGGCGAGGGCCCGGTGGTGGCGGGACCGAGCATGCCGAGCCTGGCCGACGCGCACCGCTCCGCCTCCGACGCGATGTCGGCCCTGAGATCGGTGGTGGCCTGGCCGACCGCGCCGCGCCCGGTCCCCTCCGGCGACCTGCTGCCCGAGCGCGCGCTGGCCGGTGACCCCGAAGCCGAGCGGCAGCTGGTCGAGCGCATCGTGCTGCCGCTGGTCGACGCGGGCGGTGCGCTGATGGAGACGGTCGACACCTACCTCGAGGTCGGCGGCGTGCTGGAGAACTGCGCCCGCCAGCTCTACGTCCACCCCAACACCGTCCGATATCGACTCCGCCGCGTCGCCGAGCTGACCGGGCGCACCCCGTCCAACGCCCGCGACGCCCACGTGCTGCGGGTCGGGCTCGCGGTCGGCCGGCTCGCCAAGGCCCGGGGGCTGTGGTGAGCTCGCGACGAGACCGCGAACACAGGGCGAATTCGGTGGCGTGGGGTTCACCGGGCTGTCACCGACCGGACACGGCCAACAACGATTCCCCAGTTAAGACCGACCGCCGCAGGTGGCGCTTGTAGACACTCCACAAGTTTGCGCGCAGGACTTAGTCCTCATCGGCATCACCCCGATCCCGCCACCGGGTGTTCAGTAGCAAGAGTGATCGCGCTTCTCGCCCCCGGACAGGGGTCTCAGGCCCCAGGGATGTTCAACCCTTGGTTGGAGCTCGACGGCGTCGAGGACCGCCTCGGACGCTGGTCGGAGCTCACCGGCCTGGACCTGATCAGACTCGGCACCACTGCGGAGGCCGATGAGATCAAGGACACCTCGGTCACTCAGCCGCTGGTCGTGGCGCTGTCGCTGATCGCAGCCGAAGAACTGCGCCGCCGCTTCGAGGTGCCCGCCGACACGCCGGTCGCCGGCCACTCCGTCGGCGAGCTCGTCGCAGCGGCCGTCGCCGGCGCGCTCAGCGCGGACGACGCCGTGGCGCTGGCAGCGGTGCGCGGCCGGGAGATGGCCGCCGCCTGCGCGCTGGAGCCGACCGGCATGGCCGCGGTGCTCGGCGGTGACGAGCAGACCGTGCTGGAGACCCTGGAACGCCTCGGCCTGGACCCGGCCAACCGCAACGGCGGCGGTCAGATCGTCGCCGCCGGCAAGACCGGCGCGCTGGAGCAGCTGGCCGCCGAGCCGCCGGAAGGCGCTCGGGTCCGCCCGCTCCCGGTCGCCGGCGCGTTCCACACCCGCTTCATGGTGTCCGCGCAGGAAACCCTGGCCAAGCACGCCAAGAGCGTCGAAGCCACCGACGCGGTGCTGCCGCTGCTGTCCAACGCGGACGGCTCGGTGGTGTCCTCCTCCGACGACATCCTGAACCGCCTGGTCAACCAGGTGACCAGCCCGGTCCGCTGGGACAGTTGCATGACCGCGCTCGGCGAGCGCGGTGTGGACGCCGTCGTGGAGTTCCCCCCGGCCGGTGCGCTGACCGGCATGGTGCGTCGCGCGCTCAAGGGCGTCCAGACCATCGCCCTCAAGACCCCTGCCGACCTGGACAAGGTCGCCGAACAGCTCGGGAGCGCCGCGTGAGCCTGCCCCACATCGCATCGAAGCCCGCCGTCGCGGGAACCAAGCTGCTGGGCTTCGGCAGCACCCAGGGCAACCGGATCGTCACCAACGACGACCTGGCCAAGCTGGTGGACACCAACGACGAGTGGGTCCGCCAGCGGGTGGGCATCATCCACCGCCGCATGGGTGACGAGCACCAGACGGTGGTCAACATGGCCGTCGAGTCCGGCGCCAAGGCGATCGCCGACGCGGGCCTCACGCCGTCCGATGTGGACCAGGTCATCGTGGCCACCTGCACGATGCCCGGCGGGATCCCCAACGCCGCGGCCCAGGTCGCCGACCAGATCGGCATCAAGGCCAAGAGCGCCTACGACCTCAACGCCGCCTGCGCCGGTTTCGTCTACGCCCTCAACACCGCCTCCGACGCGGTGCGCGCCGGTTCCGCCCGCAACGTGCTGGTGATCGGTTCCGAGCGCTTCCAGGAGTGGATGGACTGGGAAGACCGCTCCAACCTCATCATCTTCGCCGACGGCGCCGGTGCGACCGTGGTCGGCGCGTCCGACGAGCCGCAGCTCGGACCGGGTGTGCTCGGCAGCGCCGGTGACCTGGTCGACACCATCTACCTGCGCGAGGGCAAGTACATCCACCAGGAGGGCCAGTCGGTCTTCCGGTGGGCGACCACGCAGATCGCGCCGGTGGCCATCGAGGCCGTCGAGGCGGCCGGGTTGCAGCTCTCCGACATCGACGTGCTGGTGCCGCACCAGGCGAACCTGCGCATCATCGAGGCCATCGGAAAGAAGTTGCAGAGCAAGGGTGCCCGCGACGACCTCGTCGTCGCGCGTGACATCGTCTACTCCGGCAACACGTCATCGGCGTCGATCCCGCTGTCCATCGACCACATGCGGGCGGCCGGGGAGATCCCCAGCGGCGCCGTGATGCTCCTCGTGGGCTTCGGTGCCGGGCTGTCCTACGCCGCCCAGGTCGCCATCTGCCCCTGATGCCGTTCCACAACCGGAAAAGCCACCGCGGGTGACGCAACCCAGCGGTAGGGACGTAAGAACCAGGAAGGAAGAACCAGTGTCGAACGAAGAAATCACCAAGGGTCTCGCCACCATCGTCGAGGAGGTCGCGGGTGTCGACGCGGCCGACGTGACCATCGACAAGTCCTTCGTCGACGACCTGGACATCGACTCGCTGTCCATGGTGGAGATCGCCGTGCAGGCCGAGGACAAGTTCGGCGTCAAGATCCCGGACGACGAGCTGGCCAACCTCAAGACCGTCGGTGATGCGGTGGACTACATCACCAAGAACGCATGACCACCGAAGTCGTCATCACCGGGCTGGGCGCGACGACACCGCTGGGCGGTGACGTCGCGTCCACTTGGGACGGGTTGCTCAACGGCGCCAGCGGCATCCGCCGCCTGGAGGCCGAATGGCTCGACACCTACGAGCTGCCCGCCAAGATCGGCGCACCGCTGGCGGTCGATCCGAGCGAGGTGCTGCCCCGCGTGCAGCTGCGCCGGATGGACCGCTGCGAGGCCATCGCGGTCATCGCGGCCCGCGAGGCGTGGGCGGATGCCGGCTTCGAGATGCCCACGGACGAGTCCGAACCGGTCGACCCGGATCGGCTCGGCGTGTCGCTGGGCACCGGCATCGGCGGCCCGCTGACCCTGCTGCAGCAGGACGACCAGCTGGAAGCGGGTGGCCTGCGCAAGGTTTCGCCGCTGACCGTCCCGATGCTGATGCCCAACGGCCCGGCCGCCATGGTCAGCCTGGAAGTGCGCGCCCGCGCCGGTGTGCACTCGCCGGCTTCAGCGTGCGCGTCCGGCGCCGAGGGCCTGGCCAAGGCCGCCGAGATGATCCGGTACGGACACGCCGACGTGGTGGTGGCCGGTGGTGCGGAGTCCTGCATCCACCCGGTCACGATCGCCGGTTTCGCCCAGGCCCGGACCCTGAGCACCCGCAACGACGAGCCGGAGCGCGCCTCCCGCCCGTTCGACGTGGACCGCGACGGGTTCGTGATGGGCGAGGGCGCCGGTGTGGTGATCCTGGAGAGCGCCGAGCACGCCAAGGCGCGCGGTGCCCGGATCTACGGCCGGCTGGCCGGCTCCGGCATCACCTCCGACGCGTACCACATCACCGGTAGCCACCCCGACGGTCTGGGCCAGGTCGCGGCGATGCGCAAGGCGCTGGCCGCAGCCGATCTGCAGCCCTCCGACATCGGGCACGTCAACGCGCACGCCACCTCCACGGTGGTCGGCGACGTGGGCGAGGCGAACTCGGTGCGCAAGGCCATCGGGGACGGCACGGTCGTGACCGCTCCGAAGGGTTCGCTCGGGCACCTGGTCGGCGGGGCCGGTGCGGTGGAGAGCATCGTCACGATCCTCTCGCTGCACCACGGCGTCATCCCGGCGACGCAGAACCTCGAGAACATCGACCCCAAGGTGGAGCTGGACGTGGTGGCCGACAAGCCGCGTCACGTCGAGCAGACCGCCGCCATCAACAACGCCTTCGGCTTCGGCGGGCACAACGTCGCGCTCGCCTTCGCCAGGGCATGATCGCGGCCCGCGGGGACGGGTGACAATCCCGTCCCCGCCACGGCCCGCTTCCTCCCGCGCGATCCGGTGAAGACCGCCCGGAGCTCGGACCCATCGCAGGTTCCCGCGCGCACGGCGTCGCGACTCGAACTCCTGCGGAGCCTCCGAACAGGACTTCCGGCATGCGCCCGCGGGCGCCGGCGTCACCCGCAGGGGACGGCGGTGGCGCTGTTGGGCAGCTTGCTGATGTCGAGGACCGCGTTGCCGTCCTCGTCGACGACGACCGGGTAGACGACGTCCCACTGCACGCAGCGGGCCTTGGCCTGCGGCGGCGCGTCAACGATGTCCTGGTCGCTCTTGAAGCTCAGCATGACCAGCGCGGAGCGGTCCTGACCGGGATCGATGCGGTGCACCTTGATGTCGAAGTCCGTGGTGCTGCCGTAGTCGTCGAACCACTTGCTCAGGGGCAGCTCCCGCCACTTGCTGGGAGGGACCGTGGACTTCCACAGCTCGTAGTTCCTGCGGTTGATGCCGTCGAAGTAGTTGTCCAGCAGACCCTCGATGATCCGCTGGTCCGGGTACGCGGCGGCGTCAGGTGAGTACTCGACGCCGGAGCGCGACACCTTCTGCTGCGCGACGACGACGCCGCCCGGTGCGGACTCGATGCCCGGGGAACGCGACTCGCGCTCGCCGTAGTAGACCTGTTGGGCCAGCAGGACTCCACCGCCGCCCGCAGCGAGCAGCACGACGACGGCGAGCGGAATCCCCCATTTCAGCCAAGAGCGCACCGGCTCAGCTTCGCACAACCTGATCAGCCGGGTGAGCCCTTCCCCGCGATCGGCCGGAAATCAACCGACGCGGTGCAGCACCGTGACCGGTGCGCCGTCGCCCGCGCGGCGGAACGGTTCCAGGGCGTCGTCCCACTCCGCGCCGAGCAGCTGGCCGACTCGGTGCGAGAAGGCCTCCGGGCCCTTGGCGTTCGCCGCGAGCGTGCGCAGTTGATCTTCGCTCACGACGATGTCACCATTGGCGCTGGTGCAGGCACGCCACAGGCCGAGTCCGGGCGCGTGGCAGAACCGCTGCCCGTCGACCCCATGGCTGGGGTCCTCGGTGATTTCGAAGCGCAACATGGGCCACGCGCGCAGCGCGGTCACCAGGCGTGCTCCAGTACCCGGCTCGCCTGTCCAGGTGCACTCCGCGCGGAGTTGTCCTGGGGCTGCCGGTTGCGCCGTCCAGCGGAGTTCCGTCCGAGTGCCGAGTGCGCCGGAAATCGCCCACTCGACGTGCGGGCAGACCGCAGACGGCGACGAGTGGATGTAGACCACACCGCAGGTGAGGCCACTGTCGCTGCCACGGGTGCTCACTGCTGACCTCCGCTATTCGACGAGGGACGTCTTCCCCTACGACCTCGCGAACTCGACGATCACCAGCTGCGGCGCCATTCTGCATCGCCGGTGGAGATCTCCGCCACCGCGAGATCGTCAACCGTCCATCTGCGACGAAGCCCGGTACCAGCCGAGACCACTCGGCCTTCGGTGACGGTGATTCACTGAAATCGCTGATCCCAGCGCCGCACCGGACGATCGACGTCCCTCGGACGCACCAACGCCCCCTCGGCGGACGAGTGGCGATTACCACTCGAACGGGTTAATGCGCAATCCGAGGGACGTGGCCTGGTCGGCCCCGCTACCGTCTTCCCGGTCGGCCCGAAAGGACCCGGCACACCGGAACTCTCGAGGAGGCCTGATGCACCTGGTGCGGCTCGGAGCGGAACCGACCGAGGTCGGCGCCGACATCCGAGCGGCCATCGCCGCGTGGGGCGCCGGCCGTTCGGTGCTCGGCGGCGTCACCGTGTTCGGCTGCCGCCCTCCGGGCAGCCCCCGCCCGCTGGACGCGGTGATCGTGCTGCCGCGCGGGGTGATCGTGGTGCTGGGTGTGGACCTGCCAGAACCGGCGCTGAAGCTCGACGCCCCCGTCGGCACGCCGTGGACGGTGGACGGCTGGCCGCTGGTGCGCACCGAGGGCAAGGTCAACCCGGCGCAGGAAGGGCTGGAATCGGCCGCCGCGCTGGCCCGCAGCCTGCAGACCCGCGGGCTCGAACCGCTGCCGGTGGCCGCGGTCGTCGCGGTCGGCCCCTACGTCGGGCAGGTCATGCAGCCGACGACCGACCTGCACCGCGGCGTCCGGGTGGTCTCGCCGAACACGACCTCCATCCTGTCGGCGGCGCGGGAGCTGGCGACCTACGAGAGCCCGTGCGGAGCGGCGCCCGCGCTGAGCCTGCTCCGGGTGCTGGGAGCTGAAGCGACCGGAGAAGCCCTGGTCGAGGAGGGTTTTCCGGAGTCGCCGGAGGTCGACCTATCCAGCATCGACACGATGCTCATCCCGAAGTACTCCGAGGACCGCCCCGTTGACCACGAACGCGTGGCCGCGGAGTCCCGGACGTTCCCGCGCGCCAAGCTGCTCGCCGCGGTGGCCGCGGTGGCGGTGGTGTGCGCACTGCTCGGCGTCCTGACGCTGGGGTCGCCCTCGGCGAGCCCGCCCGACCTGGCGGTGCAGCGGGTCGACGGCGTGGAGTTCACGCGGCACGCGATCGACCAGGGCACCGCCTGCGGACCGAACGCCTACGGGGACGTGCAGCGGTGGTTCCAGCAGCAGTCGTGCCGGAGCCTGCGACGCGGTGCCTTCGAGGCGCGCCTGGGTACCTCGTCGGTTGCGGTGTCGATCGCCGCGGTGGATCTGGCGGACCCGAGATCGGCGACGGAGCTGCGGGGGCTGCTGGAGTCGGCGGGAACGGGCGGCATCAGCGACCTCGTCGCGCAGGGCCTGAGCTGGCCCGGGGCACCGCGGGACTTCGGTGACGCGGCGCAGTCGGTGGAGCAGCGCGGAAGCCAGGTCCGGGTCGTGCAGGCCGTGTGGTCGCAACGGGCCTCCATCCCCGATGACCTGGAACTGCGCGCGATGGCCGAACGCGGCCTGCGGCTCGACGTCTAGGCAGCTGAGGAATTGCTTCGCTTGGCGGTGCGAGCTGAGTCCCGCACCTGAAACAACGGCCGCCTCATTCCTGAACGGGCTCAGGAGCGCTCCGGGTCCTGGACGCGCGATTCCTCGCGCCGCTGCGCGGGTACCGGACGCGGTCCCTTGGTGAGATACGGGTTTCCGAGCCTGGCCAGGAACAACGTCGGCGCGAACAGCGGCACCACCGCCGACAGGGCGGCGGCCGTGACACCTGCTCGCACCACGTCGTTCGGGAACAACGTGGTGCGGTCGAGGAAGCGGCGGGAGATCTGCGCGGTGATCCACAGCAGCACCACGAACCCGACCATGCTCGCCACCGCGACCAGCATCGCGGGCCGGTAACCGAGCCGCTCGGCGCCCAGCATCACCGCGACCCAGCCGAGCAGAGCCGGGAGCTGACCTCGCTCGGTGGTGGCCGCCCACAGCAGTCCGCCGAAGATCGCGAGTCCGCCGCCGCTGTGCTGCCAGGTCTCGGCGACCCGCTCCGCCCAGCCGCCACCGGTCATCCCGACGCGCGCGGCGAGCTCTCCGAGCACGCCCAGCGCGCTCGGTCCGTGCGCGGGAGAGATGAACTGACCGACGATCCACGCCAGCGCCCACAGCGACACGCAGCAGGCCACGAACTGCTGCCACCGAGGCCGGTCCAGAGCCACGAGCACCAACCGCCGCAATCCCCGCACAACCACCCCAACCGTCGGCCGATCTTCCGAGGATGAGCCACCCCCTCCTCGCCGACCAGCACATCGCCCATGTCTCGCCCGCTCGGGTGAAGCGCGGGGATGCGCGTCGGTCAGAACGTCGCGGGCAGAGCGGTGCAGGGCCCGGATGCCGCGCAGGGCAACGGGATCTGCAGGACTTCGGTGCCGTCGACCAGCCACTGGGCCCGGCCCGGGACGGAGACGAGGACCCGGCCCTGGGGGTCGGCGGAGAGGCCGAGGTGCGCCGGGTCGAGCGGCGGGGTCGCGAACGGCACTCCCGCGGCCAGCTTCTGGCCGGTGTCGGCGGCGTAGGTCGCGACCCGGGCGCGGCCCGGGGCGGTGCAGTCGGCGGGTTCGAGGGCCGCGATGTCCGGGCCGGTTCCGGCGATGGCCAGCGGCCCGCACGGGCCCGTCGAGACCGCGCGACCTGCGTCGACGGTGGTCGGATCCGGGCCGGTGATCAGGAGTTCGACCGCTCCGCCGCGTGCGGCGAGCAGCGCCAGCCGCCCGTCACCGGACAGCGCGAGGTCGATCACGCGCAGCCCGGGGATCGGAAGTTCCCGGCGGTCGCCACCGATCCACAGCACGATCCGGTCGCCGTCGGCGTAGGCGACCCGGCCGCCCGCCGCGGTCAGCGCACGGGCGTCGCCGGCCTCGTCGAGGTCCCGCTGCCCGCCGCCGGCGGTCACCTCGACGACCCGATGACCATCCGATGTGGACACCAGCGCGAACATCCGCCCCTGGTCCTCCGCCAGATCGGTCACCTCGCCACCGGACACCTGGGCGACGTCGTCCTGCCTGCGCCCGGACGCCACGTCGAACGACGCGATCGCCCCGGCTCCCACGGCGGCGACGTAGTTGCCCGGCCGCACGCTCACCGGCTGCGGGTCCGGCGTCTGGAATCCCAGTGCCACGCCGATGAAGACGGCCACCACCGCGGCTGCGGCGACGACCAGGAAAGTCGGCCGGCGGAAAGGCGCCCGACGGCGCCGGGCCGCGGCCAGCAGCCGCGGCAACGAGTCCGGCGCCGGTTCGACATCGGCGACGGCCCGGTGCATCCGGGCGCGCACCAGCTCGGTGTCGCGATCGAGTTCGTTCACACCCGCTCCCCCAGCAACTCCGACAGCCTGGCCACCCCGCGCGAGCAGTAGGACTTCACCGACCCCTGGCTGCATCCCATCACCTCGGCGGTGCGGAGTTCGCTCAGGTCGGCGTAGTAGCGCAGCACGATGGCCTCCCGCTGCCGCCGCGGCAACCGCGCGAGGGCTTGGGCGAGCACGGCGCGATCGAGTCCGCGCCCGGTGTCGTCGGGAAGGCTGTCGGCCACGGCCAGCTTCGGCAGGTACTTGCGGGCGACCAGCCGTCTGCGCAACGTCGATCTCGCCCGGTTGAGCACCGCCTGCCGCAGGAAGGCCAGCGCCTTGTCGGGATCGCGCAGCCTGGTCCGCGAATCGAAGACCCGCAGGTAGGCGTCCTGCACGATGTCCTCGGCGGAGGCTCGGTCGTCCACCAGCAGCACCGCGATCCGCAGCAGTTGCGCGTAGTGCTCCTGGTAGAGGTCGGTCAGCTTGCTCGTCAGCTCGTCCATTGCCGCCAGCCCGTCACCCGGCCGGACGGTCACAGGCATTGCGATCGACACCGTCACATCTGTGCACGACGCCCGAGACCCCCTTCTGGGTTGTGGCCGGAATCCGGTCGTTACCGAATCGGCTGTGATCAACGGCGGCGACTCTACCGACGCGGCGCGCCGTTGATCAGGCCATCCGGCGACTTCACGCCAGTGGACCAAGATCGGCCGCGGCGCCGGCTCCGGAGCGGAAGCCGCCATGCCGCTTTCCGCCGGAGGTCTCACCCGAGCAGGCTGCCCGCCGCTTCACATCCTGATTACTCTCGCGCAACAGGCTGGACATTCCAGACGCGCGAGCCGATGCTCTAGAACTGCTGTGCAACCGCATCTCGCGCAGCAGGATTGGAGTCCGAGACGGTGGCTACGACAACGGCCCCGAGCGGTGGATCGGCTCGGAAACGCAGAATGAGTCCCAAGGAAATCACCATCTGGGTGCTGGTCGCGTTGGTCGGCGCGGTCAGCTGGGGTGTGATCGCGCTGGTGCGCGGTGAGGAGATCTCGGCCGCCTGGCTGGTCTTCGCAGCCCTGGCGTCCTATGCCATCGCGTACCGGTTCTACGCCCGGTTCATCACCAACCGGGTCCTCAAGACCGACGACGAGCGGGCGACCCCGGCCGAGCGGCTCAACAACGGAGCCGACTTCCACCCGACCGACCGGCGGGTGCTGTTCGGCCACCACTTCGCCGCGATCGCGGGCGCCGGTCCGCTGGTGGGTCCGGTGCTGGCCGCGCAGATGGGTTATCTGCCCGGCACGATCTGGATCATCATCGGCGTCATCTTCGCCGGTGCCGTGCAGGACATGGTGGTCCTGTTCTTCTCCACCCGTCGCAACGGCCGCAGCCTCGGCCAGATGGCCCGCGAGGAGATCGGCCCGGTCGGCGGCGTGGCGGCGCTGATCGCCGTGCTCGCGATCATGATCATCCTGCTGGCGGTGCTGGCGCTGGTCGTGGTGGGTGCGCTCAAGGGCTCGCCGTGGGGCGCGTTCTCCATCGGCATGACGATCCCGATCGCCCTGTTCATGGGCTTCTACCTGCGATACCTGCGGCCCGGCAAGATCGTCGAGGTGTCGGTGATCGGCATCGCGCTGCTGCTGCTGAGCATCGCGGGCGGCAGCTGGGTCGCCGAGTCCGGCATGGCGGAGTTCTTCACCCTCTCCGGCAACGAGGTCACCTTCGCGCTGATCATCTACGGCTTCGTCGCCTCGGTGCTGCCGGTGTGGATGCTGCTGGCTCCGCGCGACTACCTGAGCACCTTCATGAAGGTCGGCGTGATCGTGCTGCTGGCAGTGTCGATCCTGGTCGCGATGCCGGGGATGAAGACCGCTGCGGTCACCGACTTCGCGCTCAACGGTGAGGGCCCGGTGTTCTCCGGTGCGCTGTTCCCGTTCGTGTTCATCACGATCGCCTGCGGTGCGCTGTCCGGGTTCCACGCGCTGATCTCCTCGGGCACCACGCCGAAGATGATCGAGAAGGAATCGCAGATCCGGGTCATCGGCTACGGCGGCATGCTCACCGAGTCGTTCGTGGCGATCATGGCGCTGGCCGCGGCCTGCATCATCGATCCGGGCATCTACTTCGCGATGAACATGCCCGACAGCGCGCTCGGCGACACCGTGCAGTCGGCGTCGCAGGCGGTGGCGGGCATCGGCTTCCAGGTCACCCCGGAGCAGCTAACGGCTGCCGCGGCGGCGGTCGAGGAGGAGACGCTGGTGGGCCGCAGCGGCGGCGCACCGACCCTGGCGCTGGGCCTGTCCGAGGTGTTCTCGCAGGTCATGGGCGGGGATGCGATGAAGGCGTTCTGGTACCACTTCGCGGTGATGTTCGAGGCGCTGTTCATCCTGACCACTGTGGACGCCGGTACCCGAGTGGGCCGGTTCATGCTGCAGGACACGGTCGGCAACGTCTGGAAGCGCTTCGGCGACGTCAGCTGGAAGCCGGGCAACTGGCTGGCCAGCGCGGTCATCGTCGGCGCGTGGGGCTACTTCCTGTGGGCCGGCGTGAACGACCCGCTGGGCGGCATCAACCAGCTGTTCCCGCTGTTCGGCATCGCCAACCAGCTGCTGGCTGCGGTGGCGCTCGCGGTGGCCACGACGCTGCTGATCAAGGCGGGCAAGGCCAAGTACGCCTGGGTGACGCTGATCCCGCTGGCCTGGGACGCGGCGGTGACGCTGACGGCGAGCTGGCAGAAGATCTTCTCGTCCGACGCCAAGATCGGGTTCTTCGCCCAGCGAGCGTCCTACCAGGCCGCGCTCGACGCCGGGCAGACCAGCAAGGGCACGGCCGACACCGTCGAGGAGATGCAGAAGGTGGTGGTCAACTCCACTGTGGACGGCGTGCTGAGCGTGCTGTTCGCGGTGCTGATCATCATCGTGCTGGTGGACGCGGTCCGGGTTTGGATCAAGGCCCTGCGCTCCACCGAGCCGCTGCCCAGCACCGAGGCCGAGTACGTGAAGTCGGAGCTGTGGGCGCCTTCCGGCCTCATCCCCACGGCCGAGGAACGCCAGAAGCAGAAGGAGCTCGCCTCCTCCGGGAGTGGCGGGAGTTGAGCGGCACGACGCTGACCAGGCTGCGCGGATCCGTCCGCGCGGCCTGGCAGATCGTGCGCGGTGTCGTGGGCGAGACGGCCTACGAGACCTACCTGGAGCACCACCGCGCTCACCACGGCACCGAGCAGCCGATGTCCGAGCGCGAGTTCTGGCGGGCCCACATCGACCGCAAGGAGATCGATCCCGGATCGCGCTGCTGCTGATCCGAGAGCGAGAGGGCGGGAGTTCCACCGGGAACTCCCGCCCTCCGTCGTTCGCGAGGACGTTCCCCGTCAGCGGGTTTCCGCTGAGCGGTAGCGAGGCATCCTCAGGGGCGGTCGCGGATCGGACAGTGATGCTTGTCCGTGGTCCCCGAAGAAGTGAGGCCCCACCTTGCGCACCCAGGTCGCGATCGTCGGCGGTGGTCCCGCCGGTCTGCTGCTGTCCCACCTGCTGCACCTGCAGGGCATCGACTCGGTCGTGCTGGAGCGGCGAAGCCAGGAGTACGTCCAGCAGCGGGTCCGCGCGGGCGTGCTGGAGCAGGGCACGGTCGACCTGCTGCGGGAGGTCGGCGTGGGCGAGCGGATGCTGCGTGAGGGCGACCGGCACGAGGGCGTGCACATGCAGTTCGACGACGAGCGGCTGCACATCCCGTTCACCGAGCTCACCGGTCGCGCGATCACCGTCTACGGCCAGCAGGAGGTCGTCAAGGACCTCAACGAGCGGCGGCGGGCCGACGGCGGTCAGGTGCTGTTCCAGGTCGACGACGTCGCGGTGCACGACGTGACCACCGAGAGCCCGAGCGTGACCTTCACCCACGACGGCCGCGCGCAGGTGCTGCACGCGGACTTCGTCGCCGGCTGCGACGGCTTCCACGGGGTGTGCCGGGACGTCATCCCGCCGGACGTGCGCCGCGTCTACGAGCGGGTCTACCCGTTCGGCTGGCTGGGCATCCTCGCCCAGGTCGCACCCTCCACCGATGAGCTGATCTACGCCAACCACGCGAGCGGGTTCGCGCTGCACAGCATGCGTTCGGCCGACATCAGCCGCTTCTACCTGCAGTGCGAGCCGGACGAGACGCTGGCGAACTGGCCCGACGCGCGCATCTGGGACGAGCTGCACGCGCGCCTGGCCGCTCCGGGCTGGGAGCTGCGGGAGGGCCCGATCATCGACCGGTCGGTCACCGCGATGCGCAGCTTCGTGGCCGAGCCGCTGCGCCACGGGAAGCTCTTCCTCGCGGGCGATTCGGCGCACATCGTGCCGCCGACCGGTGCGAAGGGCCTCAACCTGGCGGTGGCCGACGTGGACCGCCTCGCGGAGGCGCTCGTCGACCACTACCGCACGGGCAGCGACGCCGGGCTGGACGAGTACTCGGCGAAGTGCCTGGAACGGGTGTGGCGGGTGCAGCACTTCTCGTGGTGGATGACGTCGATGACGCACCGCTTCGAGGGCCCGGACCAGGACTTCGAGCGCCGCCTGCAGCGCTCCCAGTTCGACTACCTGCGCTCCTCGACGGCAGCGGCGACGACGCTGGCGGAGAACTACGTCGGCATGCCGCTGCGCTGAAAATCGGTTTCGCACCGTTCACCCGGGCGGAACAATTCGGCGAGTGGATTTCGAGAGCTTTGACGCGCGGGGATACCGGACGGTCGACGTCCGGACCGGGTACGGCGAGTGGGTCGCCGACTACGAGAACACCGTCGAGGACGTGATGGACCTGGCGCTGCTGGAGCGCCTGGTCGAGCCGAGGTGGTCGGCGGTGAGCAAGGCCGCCGACCTCGGCTGCGGCACCGGCCGCACCGGGCAGTGGCTTCGGGAGCACGGCGTCGAGCACATCGACGGCGTGGACGTCACCCCGGAGATGCTGGACCTGGCACGCCGCCGCGGCGCGCACGAGCGGCTGGAGGAGGCCGACGCCACGGCCACCGGACTTCCCGGCGGCGCCTACGACCTGGTGATCTGCTCGCTGATCGACGAGCACCTGGACGACCTGCGTCCGCTCTACTCGGAGGCGCACCGGCTGGCCGCGCCCGGGGCGGCGTTCGTGCTGGTCACGTTCCACCCGCACTTCATCATGACCTCGGGCATGCCCACCCACTACACCAACGCCGAAGGCGAACCGGTCGCGATCGCCACCAACGTGCACCTGATCAGCGACCACATCGCAGCAGGCCTCGGCGCGGGCTGGCGGCTGGCCGAGCTGCACGAGAACGTCATCGACGACGCCTGGCTGAAGATCAAGCCCAAGTGGGAGCGCTTCCGCAACCACCCCTTCTCGGCCGCCTACACCTGGCGCGAGGACGCCTAGCGGGCCAGGAGTGCGGCGGTGGTCGCGGTTCTCAGCCCTTCCAGTACCTGGCCGACTGTCCTGGGCGTGCCCGCAACGCCCGCCACCGCCGACCGCGCGGGCGCGGTGGTGGTGCGGGTGGTTCGGGCAGGGGCTCGTCGGGATCGGCGGGCGCCCAGGTGGCGAGGTCACCGGGGGTTCCGCGCCAGAAGACGGGCTCGCCGATGTCGAGGTCGTCGGTCAACCAGCAGGTCTGGTCGGGGTCCCATCCCGCGAGCATGGTGCGCGCGCCGCCGACGGGGAGGGCCCGCCCCGCCGTGGTGAGGTAGCCGGCGCAGGTGAGGTGCACGGCGTCGTGGTCGGCGGCCACGGCTTCCCAGTCGGGGATCAACCAGCGGCCGGCCCAGCCGGTGACCCGCCACCAGTCGTGCCTGCGGGACCAGGTGACCTCGAGCGGGTAGCGCTCCACGAGCTCGCACCACGCCTCCGGCCCGGTGATCTCGTGGACGCGGGGCCGCCGTGTCGAGCGGACTTCCCGGCACCACGCCCACTCCGAGCCGAGCCCGTCCTCCTGGAGGCGCAGACCGAGCGGGGCGGGCCGAGCACGGGTGCTGGTGATGAAGTCACCTGCCGGCGACGACCACCAGCAGCCGCTCAGGGGCGCGGTCACGTCCGACGGCCGCTCGCGACGTTCGTCCTCGACCACACCGGCCCGCCACTCGGCCAGCACCTCGGCCACCGGCCGGTCCGCGGGCGTCCCGCCCGGCCGCATCCGCACGTGAACCTGGGCGTCGAGATCGACCGCCGAGGACCACCACCGCGCCGCCGGAGCCGCAGCGATCGCACGCGCCGCGGGCAGCAGCAGCGGGGCGACGCGCGGCGACGCCAACGCCCGATCGACCTCGTACGGCTCCTGCCAGTACATCGCCCTGTCGGCCGAATCCGCGAGCCGCGCAAGCAGTTCCAGCTCGTTCAGGTCAGTCAGCGCCTCGATCTCACGCGGGTCCACCCGCTCGACGATCTCCTCCACGTCGACGTCGAGCGTCGGCAACCGCCCGCCCGAGGCCGCGCTGAAGCACAGCCACCGGCCCCGCGGTGCCGCCACCAACTCCTCGGCGAAGCCCATACCCGGGACGGTAGCGACCGCCGCGCCTCCACGACGCGGAATTTTCGCAGCCGCTCCAGCG
Source organism: Saccharopolyspora sp. NPDC049357 (assembly GCF_040677225.1). Classification (NCBI taxonomy): domain Bacteria; kingdom Bacillati; phylum Actinomycetota; class Actinomycetes; order Pseudonocardiales; family Pseudonocardiaceae; genus Saccharopolyspora; species Saccharopolyspora sp. NPDC049357. The sequence goes on from NZ_JBFAQJ010000002.1 coordinate 122,240, forward strand.
CGCGGGAGAATTTCTTCAGTCTGCGCTGAAGCGGAAAAGCCTGTTCACGGCCTCCCGCGTTCCCCCAAAAGAGTGGACAGCCTGATGTCCGGTGAGGCCGCCGCGGGTGGTGTGTAAGCTTGGCGCTGGTCGTTGTTTTTCTGGGTTCGTGTTTGCGCACGCTCGCAGGATTTGATGCGAGCGAGCAGCTTGTCCGTGGTTGTAGCTGGAAAGCCGCCGTTCGAGATCCCCGGCCCGGGCTCCCACGAAGTGTGGGCTCCCGTCAAACGCTCCAGCTCCCAGGAGGAGACAGACATGGCACAGGGAACTGTGAAGTGGTTCAACGCTGAAAAGGGCTTCGGCTTCATCGCCCCCAACGACGGTGGCCCGGACGTCTTCGTCCACTACTCGGCCATCGACGCCAGCGGGTTCCGCAGCCTCGAAGAGGACCAGCAGGTCACCTACGAGGTCACCCAGGGCCCGAAGGGCCCGCAGGCCAGCTCGGTTCGCGTCTGAGCCTCGCACGCATGAACGCCGCCGGCTGCTCACCTTCGGGCGAGCAGCCGGCGCGCTGCTATCAGGAAGGTTTCTCATAACCACCGCAACACCCGTGTCCTCCGGGACACCGGCACCCAGGCAGCCCGCTCCGGACGAGATCGCCCCGGTCCAGTTCGTCGAGCCAGAACACGCCGCCGAAGCAGAACAACCTCAACCGGTCGCCGACCACAGCGAAGCCGGAATGCTCGATCTCCGCAGCCCTTTCACCGCGTAGAACGCACCGAAGCACCCTCGAGGTGCTCGATCGGGTGGTAGACGTGGTCCCGTGATCAACGGCAGCCCGGGGCGAGTGAACCGAGCCGAGCGCGCGGTGCTCCGAGCCGCCCGCTCCGAAGAACCGATCGACATCGTCCTCGACCGGCGGGACCCGCAGATCCGCGCGCACGTGGTCGCGGATCTGCTCACCAGGCGACGCGGGAACCACGCACTTCGCCTGACCGGCGCGACCATCACCGGCCCCTTCGACCTCAGCGGCTCCCGCCTCGACTTCCCCGTCGAACTGCGCGAGTGCCACTTCGACGAGCCCCTCCGCCTCGCGGAGGCCCAACTCGACTCACTGCGCCTCCCCGGTTGCCGTCTTCGACACCTCGACGCCAGGCAGTTGCGCACGAGCGGCAACGTCGAGCTGGACGAAGACTTCACCGCTCGGGTCGACTTGACGGGCGCTCGGATCGACGGACACCTGTCCCTCGACTCCGCCCACCTGACCGGCGACGCCGACCGCCCTGGCATCGATGCGGAGCGAGCACGGGTCGAGCAAGGGATCTTCAGTCGCGAGACCACGGTGGACGGAGAGTTGCGCCTGTCCCACGCGCGGATTTCCGGCCCGGTGATGTTGAACGGGTCGCGCCTGCGCAACCCGGGCCGACGCGCGCTGAACACCGAGTACAGCACGATCGATTCCCGGTTCTCGCTGAGAGACCTCGTCGCCGACGGCGAGGTCCACCTCGTGGGCTCGCGCATCAGCGGCGACCTGGGGTTGTCCCGCGCACGGCTGAACAACCCGAACGCTCTCGCCCTGTCCGCGGACAGCCTCACCGTCGATCGCAGCCTGCTGTGCTCCGGTCTCGTCGCCAACGGCGCGGTCAACCTCATCGGGGCTCAGATCGGCGGCGGGCTGGCCTTCGTGAACACGACGGTTCGTCAACCTCAAGGCTGGGCCCTGCTGCTGATCGAGACAGACGCGCTCCTGCTCACGCTGCGCTTGGCACAGGAGTCGGAGGGCGCGATCAGCCTGCGGGACGGCCGCTTCGGCAGGCTGACCGATGATCCGCTGCACTGGCCCGAGAACTGCACGATCGAACTCACCGGCACGCACTACCAACGAGTCACCCAGCGCAGCACCGACGTCGAGCCGTGCCCCATCGACACCCGCTTGCAGTGGATGCACCAGCACTCCATCACCACACCGACGGCGGTGACGGACCCCGCAGCCCCCACGACGTTCTCCCCCGCGCCGTACGCGCAGCTCGCCGCAGCCCTGCAGCGCGACGGCTTCGACCAGGACGCGCGGCGGGTGCAGCGGTTTAAGGAACGCCGCCGCCACCGGGCGATGGGCCCGCTCGGCGCGGCTTGGGGAACGCTGCAGGACATCACGGTCGGGTTCGGGCACCGCCCCGCCCTCGCGTTGGCCTGGCTCACCGGTCTCCTCGCGTCGGGAACCACCTACTTCTCGGTCGCCGGTCCGCTGACCGCGGTGAAGAAGGGCGAAAGCCCGACCTGGGATCCGTTCCTCTACAGCCTCGACCTGCTCATACCCCTGGTCGACCTCGGCCACGACAAGGCGTGGGATCCGACGGGGTGGAGCAAGGCGGTCGCGCTCGCGCTGATCATCAGCGGGTGGGTCCTCGCCACGACCGTCGTCGCGGGTGCCGGGCGCGTGCTCAACCGGAGCTGACTCGAAGGCGGCTAAAATGCGGTGCGGTGGCGAGGGCGGCGCCCGTAGCATTTGGCGATGTTCTCCTGGCTCGTCCGTCGAGGTGGAGGGCTCGTGACGGCTTCTCCGTCTCGACCGGTGCTGGCGACGTCGGTCGGAGCTCTCGGCGTGGCCACCTCCGGACTGTTCGTGGCGCTCTCCGCCACTTCCCCGGGGACGGCGTCGTTCTTCCGATGCGTCCTCGCGCTCCCGCTGCTGACGCCGCTCGCACTGGCCGAGCGCACCTCTGGCGGACGCATATCACCTGTTCAGACCGCGTGGGCTGCGACGGCCGGGGCCCTGTTCGCAGCCGACGCTCTGCTGTGGACGCAGGCGATCTACGAGGTCGGCGTGGGGCTGTCCGCCGTGCTGGTCAACACGCAGGTCGTGATGGTGCCCCTGCTGGCGGTCGTCATCGACCGCGAAACGCTCAGCCGCCGGTTCCTCGTGATCCTGCCGGTGATCATCGCGGGCACGCTCCTGACCGGCGGCGTCTTCGAGACCGGAGCGACCGGCTCGTCCCCGGTGGCAGGCACGGTGCACGCCGTTCTGGCCGCGCTGTGCTACTCGGGTTTCTTGTTCTTGCTGCGTCGCGGTGGACCCGACCGGCCGCTGGTTCAGTCCTACTCGATCATCATGGCCTCGGCCGCGGTGTTCTCGGCAGTGGTCGGCTCGATGTGGGGCGGCTTCGACGCGGCACCGGGCTGGGGACCGCTCGGCTGGCTCGCCCTGACCGCGGTCTGCGGCCAGGTGCTCGGATGGCTGCTCGTCGCCGTGGGAAGCCCCCGGTTGCGCGTCGAGGTGGGATCCGCCCTCCTGCTGCTCACTCCTGTCGGAGCGCTCCTGCTGGGCGCCGTTGCGCTCGGAGAAGTCCCCTCGGCCCTGCAGATCCTCGGATGTGCCCTCGTGCTCGGCAGCGCCTACCTGGTGGCCGCCAGCAGCAGGCGAGAACCCGGCCCCGACAGCGGCTGAAGGCGTCCGAGGACTGCGGCGCACCCGGAGCGATTTCCTGATTGAGCCCGGAGACCCGCGGACGATCTCCGCGACTGGTGGTTTTCCACCCGAGACATCGCGGATCAGCTTGGGCGCAGGAAGGTCTCGACCACGCAGGCCGCCGGATCAGAGATCAGGCGGTGAGGGAATTGAAGTGCGGGGAAAGTGTGGAGATGATCTCTCTGCCCTTTCCCCGCCACATGTTTCACCTGCGAATACGTGGGGCAGGTGGGACTTGAACCCACGACCTGACGGATTATGAGTCCGCTGCTCTGACCAGCTGAGCTACTGCCCCCGTGGGGTGCTCGGTATCGGCGATCGTATCGAGGGCGTCACTGAGCGAGGTCGCCGGGTGTTCCGGCCGGACGGCCCATCGTGATAATGGGCGGAACGGCGGAAAAGGCAGCGCATCGGGGTTGCGTCGGTTGGTCTACCGATCTTCGCGAGGCGGAGTCGGAATCAGCACTCCGCGGGATCGATCGAACCGCGTTCGCACAGGTGAGCGCGTTGTTGTTCGCCGCTGGTCGGTTCTTGGCCGCAGGCCGTGCCGCATTGCAGATATCCCGGCAGCTCGTCATATTCCTCGAAGGAGTGCGGGTATCCGGAATCTTGCTGGAATTGCTGGAATTCTTCGCCGGCGGTCCCTCGCTCCACGCGCGACTCGGTGGGCGCGGGTGGCGGGGTCATCTCGGTCGGGGCGCCCTCGCAGGCGAGCAGCGCCACCGCGAGAGCAGTGGTCGCGATCGGTCTGCTCATCACCGCTCCTCCGCCTCGGACGCTCCAGGGACGCACGAGTATCAGGGCAGCTGCGGCGGTCCGCGACCGCAGTGATCGGACCTGGCACGACGAAGGCCCGGCGCCTGTGGGGTGCGCCGGGCCTTCGAACGAGGTGCCGATCTCGTCAGCCGAGCAGGCGGAAGAGGTCGAACGCCCCGGAAAGTTGACCGATGACGGCGATCGTGGCCATGAGCGCCCCGAGCGCGGCCACCGTCAGCACGGACATGATGATCAAGTACACGACCGCCTTGATCGGCTTCGGCAGCTTGCTCACCGAATCCAGATCGGGCAGCGTGAAGTGCGGTTCCTTGCCGATCCCTGGTGCGGACATCTGACTCCCCCGTCCCTTGTCAGTTCCCTCGGACGACGACCTGCATTCGAGGGACGAAGCGCGAACGGAAAACCGTTGCGCCGAATCGCATCACGAATTCGTCTCGGTCAGAAATCGATCGAATCATCCACCGCGGTCGGCCCCTGCGGCTCCGCGCGCCGCGAGGGCTTGACACGAATCATCCGCACCAGAACCGTCGGCCGCGAGCCGAATCAGGACGACATCGCGCATTTCGACCCTGGATCGTTATCCGGCCGGCGGCCCGCGGCGTGCGGACCGGCGATGCTGGTGGATCGGGGTGCCGCCACGCTGGAACACCGCCGACCACACCATGATTCTCGCATCCGCCACCTTTGATCTTCGTCCGGGTGGCACTGCGCCGAAACCGCCGATCGGGCATCGAACAACGTTCGGGATCGCACCGCCCGATTCTCGTTCGGAATCGATCGACCTGGTTCGAATGCGAATTCGAGGCGAGAACTCCCGAGTCCGGGAACGGGCGACATCGACGCGATTCCGCGATTTCTCCGCGCCCGACGAGCGACCCCGCCGGATCGCCGGAGCAGGTCGACGGCCCTCCCGGGCATCCGCTAACCGGAAGGGAATCAACCTGATGGGTGCATGACCGGGCACCCGTTCGGTGGCAGACTACGCCCGCAAGTGAGCGTGACGTGATCGATACCATGCGTTACGACAGTACGCGTACCGCGAAGGGGTTGAACCGTGAGTCAGTCGAAGGCGGAGATGTTCGCGCCGGAAGGCGTGGACCTGGAACACCCCAACGTCGCGCGGGTCTACGACTACTACCTCGGTGGACGGGCCAACTACGCGGTGGACCGCGTCTTCGGCGAGAAGGCGCTGGAGCGCTACCCGTTCGTCGCGCCCGCCGCCAAGGCCAACCGCCTGTTCCTGCACCGCGTGGTGCGCTACCTCTGCAAGCAGGGGATCCGCCAGTTCATCGACATCGGCTCCGGTGTTCCGACGATGGGCAGCACCCACCAGGTCGCCGACGAGCTCGTGGACGACGCCAACTGCGTCTACGTCGACAACGAGCCGGTGGCCGTCGCGCACTCCCGCATCCTGCTCGAAGAGGAAGACGTCACCGACAGGCACCACGTGCTGCACGCCGACCTGCGCGAACCCGACCAGCTGTGGAAGGAGGTCGAGGAGAGCGGCGTCATCGACGTCGAGCAGCCGGTCGCGTTGCTCCTGATCGCCGTCCTGCACGTGACCCAGCCCGGCCCGAACGGCGAGGACATCGGTCCGGAGGCCGTCGCGCGCTTCCGCGAGCTGATGCCCGAGGGCTCCTACCTGGTGATCACCCACGGCACCGCCGACGACGTGCCGGACAAGCGCAAGCGGGAGATGGCCGAGTTCGGCAAGATGTACGACCAGTCGGCGACACCGGTGATCTGGCGTCCGCACGACGAGATCGAGTCCTTCTTCGGAGACTACGAGCTCGTGGAGCCTGGCTGCACCTGGACTCCGCTGTGGCACCCGGAGGAGACCGGTGAGAACGCGCCGGTGATCGAGTTCGACAGCCCGAACGATTCGGTCGTGTGGGCGGGAGTCGCCCGCAAACCCTGATCAGCACCGCTCGCAGCCGCCGCGACCCGCTGGTCGCGGCGGCTGCGACGTCTGCCCGGAACCAGCACGCACCTGGCGCCGCTGGGTACGCTCGAAGCGATCACCTCGCCCGACGACCTCGGGAGGCACCCGTGCCCGAATGGCGCCCCCGCCCGCTGCGCAGGCGCGGCAGGCACCCCGAGCCGGTGGTGCCCCATCGGGAATCCGCGCCCGAGCACTCGATGGAACCCCGATCCGCCGACGAGCGGCCGCTGGCCGACCGGCCGCTGATCGACACCGCCATCTACCGCCACGGCGTCCGCATCTCCACCCCGGAGAGCCTCGGCGAGACCTACCGGCAGCTGCCCGGCGCGGACGGGACCATGGCCTGGATCGGCCTGTACCGGCCTGCCGAAGAGGAGCTGCTGGCCGCCGCCGACGAGTTCGACCTGCACAAGCTCGCGGTCGAGGACGCGATCGTCGCTCACCAGCGGCCGAAGATCGAGCGGTACGGGGACACGTTGTTCGTCGTGCTGCGCGCCGCCACCTACCTCGACGAGGTCGAGGAGGTCAGCTTCGGCGAGCTGCACCTGTTCGTCGGCCAGAACTTCGTGCTCACCGTCCGCCACGGCCAGGCCCCCGACCTGTCGGTCGTGCGGCGGCGGATGGAAACCGACCAGGACCTGCTGCGGCGCGGCCCCGAAGCCGTGCTCTACGCGGTGCTCGACCACGTCGTGGACGGGTACGCGCCGGTCATCGCCGGGTTGCAGAACGACATCGACGAGATCGAGACCGAGGTCTTCGACTCCGAGCCGCACGTGTCGCGGCGCATCTACGAGCTGTCCCGCGAGGTCATCGAGTTCCAGCGCGCGACCCGGCCGCTGCTGGCGATCCTGCGCAGCCTGGAGGCCGGGTTCGAGAAGTACCAGATCGACGAGGAGCTGCAGCGCTACCTGCGCGACGTCGCCGACCACGCCACGACCGTCGCCGAGCGCGTCGACGGGTTCCGGCAGATGCTAGACAACATCCTCACCGTGAACGCCACGCTGGTCACCCAGGCGCAGAACGAGGAGATGAAGCGCATGACCGAGGCCAGCTACGCGCAGAACGAGGAGATCAAGCGGATCTCCTCGTGGGCGGCGATCCTGTTCGCCCCGACGCTGATCGGCACGGTCTACGGGATGAACTTCGACGTGATCCCGGAGCTGCACTGGACGCTGGGCTACCCGTTCGCGATCCTGCTGATGCTCATGGTCTGCATCAGCCTCTACACCATCTTCAAGCGCCGGAACTGGCTCTAGCTCAGACCTGGCGCTCGAAGGTCACCAGCAGTCCCTCGACGCCTCCCGGCCCCATGCGGCCCCTCACGTCGGCGCCGGTGATCGCCTTGAGCTGCCAGCCCTCGCCCGCGTGGTCGTTGAGCACCTTCTCCAACTTGTCACCGGACATCTTGCCGCCGAGCCACTTCTCGCGAAGCTCCACGACCTTGTACTCGTACGCCACGACGGCTCCCCCGTTCCCGAACGTCTTCCCCACCGGTCAACGCTGCGCGCTCCCGCGGAGTTCCGCGCGCCGGCGGCCTCCGGTCACTCGAACGTGCCGACCTTGCGCAGATAGCAAGTGCCGCACATGGATTCGTAGCCGACGTCGCCCTCGATGGCGACCTGGCTGCCGTCCTGGGTGAACTCGCCGTTGACGGTGCGCGCGTTGAGAGTCGCCTTGCGACCGCAGCGGCAGATCGTCTTGAGCTCCTCGATGGAGTGCGCCAGCTCCATCAGCCGCAGGCTCCCCGGGAAGCCGCGGGTGCGGAAGTCGTTGCGCAGCCCGTAGGCGATCACCGGGATCCCGTCGAGCACCGCCAACCGGAACAGGTCTTCGACCTGCTCGCCGGTGAGGAACTGCGCCTCGTCGACGAGCACGCAGTCCGGCACCCCCGCCGCCAGCACGACGTCCCGGACGGCGGTGCCGACGTCGCAGACGAGATCGACCTCCCGCGCCACGTTGATGCGCGACAGCACCACGGGACTCTTGGTGTCGATCTCGGGCTTGACCACGAAGACGCGCTGCCCGCGTTCGGCGTAGTTGTGCGCGACCTGGATCAACGCGGTCGACTTGCCGGAGTTCATCGCCCCGTATCGGAAGTAGAGCTTCGCCACGACCGAACACGGTAGCCACACCCGATCACCCGGCGTACCCAGGCCCGTGTCCTGGCGGGGAGGTGAAACGAAAAAGCCCAGACCGTTGGCCTGGGCTTTGCGCTCCTCCGACTGGACTCGAACCAGTAACCCTTCGGTTAACAGCCGAATGCTCTGCCGATTGAGCTACGGAGGAATGTTCTCTTGTCGTCGGCGCTCTCTCGCGCCGACGGGAACTACTTTAGCGGATACCCTAAAGGCGTTTCACGGCACCCCCCGATTTTCTTCAGCACGAACATCTGTGCAGGTCACGCGCAGTGAGCGACGACGAAGACCCTGCGGAACGGGAACCAGGTCACGCCATCGGGCCGTTTCGGATAAGCGACCGAGAGGCGATGGGACAACTCGGTTCGGAACTCCGCCCACTCATCGTCGTCCAATGCCGCTCGCACCGGACGCAGAGCGGTTCCGCTCACCCACTCCAGCACCGGGTCGTCCCCGCGCAGCGCGTGCACGTAGGTCGTCTCCCAGGCGTCGACCTCGACGTCCGGATCGGCGAGCTCGTCGGCGTACTCCAGCGGGCCGCGCACGACGTCGTCGTGGCGCAGGACCCCGTCGAGCTTGCCGCGCCAGCGCTGCTCCGCGGCCAGCTCGCGGATGGTGGCGTGCGACGGCGCGTCGAAGTTGCCGGGGACCTGGAAGGTGAACCAGGCACCGCTGGGCAGCTCGGACAGCCAGCGGTGCAGCAGTTCGACGTGATCCGGGATCCACTGCAGGACCGCGTTGCACAGCACGACGTCGGTGTCCGCCTGCGGCTTCCAGTCCCGGACGTCCTCGACCCGCGCGGGAACACCCCGCGAGCGGGCCTCGTCCACCATCTCCTCCGAGGAGTCCAGCGCCTCCACCTCGGCGCCCGGCCAGCGGCCGGTGAGCAGCGAGGTCAGGTTCCCCGCACCGCAACCGAGATCGACGACCCGCCTGGGGCTCTCGGCGCGCACTCTGGCGATCAGGTCGAAGGCCGGGCGGTCGCGCTGATCGCTGAAGGTCAGGTACTTGCCGGGATCCCACATTCCGCCACCTCCGCTAGCAGTACGCCCGTACCGTATACCGGGTGTCCGATCGCGTCGAGGACGTTTCGAGGTGGAACGAACTCAGGAAGGCAGGTCGCGGGACTGCCGCAGGCTCTCCACCAGCGCGCCGACCAGGCGGTCGAGCGCCGGTTCGTCCGTGCCCGGGTCGGGCCGGATCTGCAGCTCGATGCCGTTGCGGCCGGGGACCTTGCGCTGGATGAACCAGGCGCCGCCACCCGGCAGGTCCCGGTGATGGCGGGACCGGATCGAGCGGTTGACGCGCTCGTGGACCACGTCCGGCAGCCTGCTCTCCCCGGTCAGCGCCAGGCGCTGAGGCCGCAGGTCGCGCAGGTAGACCGCGCCGTCGACGTGCCGGGTCTCCTCGGCCTCGGTCACGGTGAGCACGTCACCGCCCCAGGCCGCCTTGCTGATCAGGTGCCAGCCGACCCTGCGCCCCTCCGGGAGCCAGAGGCCCAAGTGGGTGGCCACCACCGAGCCGTCCTCGCAGGGCGCGACGGACAGGACGTGCTCATCGGGGTCGAGGCTGCCTGGGAAGTCCACCGGGACCTCGGCGGTTCCGCTCAACTTCGCCAGCAGCCTCTTGATCACAGAGTCGTTCCCATCGCCTGGTCCAGCAGTGCCTTGCGGTAGCCCTCCAAGGCGACCATGTCGCCGAACAGGGCGTTGTACTCCTCGGCGTCCTCCAGCGGCGACATCCGCTGGACCTTCGACTTGATGTCCGCGATCTGCCTGCTGACCAGGCGTTCTTGCAGCCGGGCGATGATCGCGCTCACGTAGCGCGGGTCGTCCTCGGTCGTCCACTCCAGGGCCTCGACCGCCAGCTGCGTGCACAGCCGGGCGCCGATCTGGCTCTCGCACCGGTGCGAGACCGCGTCGACCAGGCCCGCCCCGCTCAGCCCCGAGGCCGTGCCGCCTGCGGCCAGCAACGCCTTCTGCACCTCGGCGTAGACCGGCTCGGTGAAGGCCTCGGCGGGAAGCGAGTCGTAGAGCGGACCGGCCAGGGCCGGGACCTGCAGGGCCGCCTTGATGGCCTCCCGCTGCAACCAGCGGGGATCGTGCCTCGGCGGGCGCTGCGGCAGCTCGACGTCCATGCCCAGCGACTGCTGGTTCTCCTCGCGGCGGGGGCGGCGCTGCTTGCGGACCGGAGCGCCCGAGCTCTCCCGAACCCGCCTGACCACCTGGTTCTCGTCGTTCCAGCCCGCCCACCAGGCGAGCCGGGCCGCGTATCCGTCGCGGCTGGCCGGGTCCTTGATCTGGGCGATCAGCGGAACCGTGCGCTTGAGCGCGGCGACGCGGCCGTCCACCGAGTCCAGGTCGTAGTCGGTGAGCAGGCTTCGGATGGCGAACTCGAACAGCGGCCTGCGCCGGGCCACCAGGTCGCGCACGGCGGCGTCGCCCTGGGCCTCGCGCAGCTCGCACGGGTCCATGTTGTCCGGGGTGATGGCCACGTAGGTCTGGCCGGCGAACTGCTGCTCGCCGTCGAACGCCTTCATCGCCGCCTTCTGCCCGGCCTCGTCGCCGTCGAAGGTGAAGATGACCTCGCCGCGGAAGGCGTCGTCGTCCATCATCAGCCGCCGCAGCACCGAGATGTGCTCGTCGCCGAACGCGGTTCCGCAGGAGGCGACCGCCGTGGGCACGCCCGCCAGGTGCATGGCCATCACGTCGGTGTAGCCCTCGACGACCACGGCCTGCCTGCGCTTGGCGATCTCCCGCTTGGCGAGGTCGATGCCGAACAGCACCTGCGACTTGTTGAAGATCGGGGTCGCCGAGGTGTTGACGTACTTGGCCTCGATCGGGTCGTCGTCGAAGATCCGGCGCGCGCCGAACCCCACGACGTCACCGCCGAGGTCCTTCAGCGGCCACAGCAGCCGCCGGTGGAAGCGGTCCATCGGACCGCGCCTGCCCTCGCGGGACAGGCCGCACTTGATCAGCTCGTCGACCTCGAAGCCCTTGGTCAGCAGCAGTTTCGTGAGCTTGTCCCAGCCGCTGGGCGCGAAGCCGCAGCCGAAGCGCTGGGCGGCGGCCTCGTCGAAACCGCGCGTGGTCAGGTACTCGCGGGCCGGTTGGGCCTCGGGCGAGCGCAGCTGCTCGGCGTAGAACTCGGCGGCGAGGCGGTGCGCCTCGACCATGCGCGAGCGGCTGCCGCGGTCGCGCTTCGGGCCCGGCGTGCCGCCCTCGTACTGCAGCTGGAGGCCGACCCGGTCGGCCAGCCGCTCCACGGACTCCACGAAGCCGAGGTGCTCGATCTTCATCATGAAGGCGATCACGTCGCCGCCCTCACCGCAGCCGAAGCAGTGGAAGGTTCCGTGGCTGGGGCGGACGTTGAACGACGGCGTCTTCTCGTCGTGGAACGGGCACAGGCCCTTCTGCGCGCCACCACCGGCGTTGCGCAGCGCGACGTACTCACCGACGACGTCGTCGATCCGGTTGCGATCGCGCACCTCGGCGATGTCGCTCTCCCGGATCCTGCCTGTCACGTCACCCAGTCTAGGGCCAAAGAGATCGGCCACGACCGGGTGTCCGCCCGGTGCGGCAGAATCGATCGCGTGAGGCCCGACACCAGCACGCTCGCCGCGGAGTTCGACCGGCACCGAAGCCGCCTGATCGGCCTCGGCTACCGGCTGACCGGACGGCTCGCCGACGCCGAGGACGCGGTGCAGGACGCCTGGCTGCGGCTGACCGACACCGACCACGACGAGATCCGCGATCTGGGCGGCTGGCTGACCACCGTGGTGAGCAGGCTGTGCCTGGACCGGATGCGCTCGGCCGCCGTGCGGCGCGAGAGCTACGTCGGCCCGTGGCTGCCGGAACCGCTGGTGAGCGCCGTGGATTCCGATCCGGGCGACATCGTGGCGGGTCAGGACGACCTGCGGATGGCGGCGATGCGGGTGCTCCACGAGCTGCCACCGGACCAACGGCTCGCGCTGGTGCTGCACGACGGCTTCGAAGTGCCCTTCGCCGAGATCGCCGAGGTGCTGGGGTGCAGCGTTCCCACCGCGCGCCAGCACGCGTCGCGGGCGCGTCGGACGATGGTCGACGCCGCCCCGCCGGAACGGGTCCCGCTGCCCGAGCAGCAGCGGGCGCTGGAGGACTTCCTGACCGCGGTGGCCGCCAAGGACCTCGCCGCGCTCACCCGGCTGCTGCACCCCTCGGCCACCGTCTACGGCGACAGCGGCGGCAAGGCCCGCACTGCGCGGCGCCCGGTCATCGGCGCCGACAAGGTGGCGCGCTTCGCCATCGGGCTCATCGACAGGTACGGCGCGGAGCTGCTCGGCGAGGCACGTCCGGTGCTGGTCAACGGCGACTTAGGCGTGATGCTGCCGGGCGACGGCGCCGGTGTGGCGCCTCGGGTGTTCGCGCTGGCCGTCCGCGACGGACGGCCAGCGGAGGTGTTCGACATCGTCAACCCGGACAAGCTGACCCGCGTGGAGTTCCACTAGGGACCGTTCGTGGTCGCTGTGCTCCAGGTGCGGGTGGCGGAACAGCTGAGTCCCGCACCCGGATCTAGGGCATCGGCACCCGGCAGGCCTCTCCGCTGGTGAAGCCCTGCGCGGTCAGGCCCAGCGCGTGGTTGACGCGGGTGCGCTGGTTCTCCACGGCGATCATGTAGGTCAGCTCGACCATCCCCTTGTGGCCGAGGCGCCGGTCGAGTTCGGTGACCTGCTCGTCGGTGACCTGCATGGGCTGCTCGGTCATCGCGTCGGCGTAGGCGATCACCAGCCGCTCCATCTCGGAGTACTTGTCCGAGGTGCGGTAGTCGTCGATCTCCTTGAGCCGGTCGATGTCCAGGCCCTCGTTGCGCTGCAGCATCGTGCCGAAGTCGACGCACCACGAGCAGCCGATCTTGGTGGCCACCCGGTAGACCGCCAGCTCGCGCAGGTTCGCCGGCAGCGCCTTGGCCGCCTTCTCCAGCGCCATCTCCGACACGCCGGCCGCCATCATCAGGCCCTGGTGGTGCGCGACCACGGTCAGCGGGTCCAGCACCGCGCCGTAGCGGCGCCGGGAGAACCGGTAGGTGAGCCTGGTCAGCAGGTTCGCTTCGCTGGTGGGCACGCCCGGAATGCGCGGCATGTGCTCGCTCCCTCCTCGCCACCCCGGTTTTCGGGGTTCGTCACCGGAGTGACGAGACAGGTCCCCGGAGCGTGACAGCTCAGCTCGGATCGGTGATGCGGGCCAGGAAGTAGAGCGCGCCGCTGTCGCGGTGGCGCACCAGGAACAGGAACGGGCGATCCACCTCGACGCGCACCGGTTCGGGTTCCCGGACGATGGCGGTCAGCCGCATCATCATCGCCGTCGCGGCCGCGCCTTCCAGGCCGGCCTCGTCGACGTCGAGCACCGACTCGTGCAGCACCTCCGAGACGCGCAGCGACCGGTCGGTCAGCGGGGTGAAGTCGGCGGCGGGGGTGAACAGGTCCCGCACGCCCAGCTCGCCGAGCGGTTCGGTGAGCTCCGCGCCGCCGGAGACCTTGAAGCGCGGCAGGAACAGCTCGACCTTGCGCTGCTCCAGGGCGCCGAGCAGGCCGGTCAGGCGCTCGGTGGTGAGCTCGGGTTCGGCGGTGGCCAGGTCGCCGTCGGGGAGCAGGACGACCGCTTCCACTCCCCCGGCCGCCGGGATCCCGACCGCCTGCCAGCCGTCGGTGGCGGCGTGGCCGAGGGTTCGCGCGGCCGTCATGGTGGGCGCGTCGCGGTCGCCGTCGGGGGCGTGGAACGAGCGCTGGGTGGTCTTGGTCTTCTCGAACGCCTCGCGCCAGGAGACCTTCAAGTAGAGGGCGTTGACCAGGGCCGCGACGGTCTGCGGGTGGACCGCGCCGGTCGGCAGCAGCTCCGGGATGAGGTCCCGGGTGGTCTCGGCGACGTCGGCGTTGATCAGTTCGCGGGCCGCTTCCGGATCGTCCTGGAACGGCGCGTTGCGCACCGCGCTGCCGGGCCAGTCCTTGAGCGCCAGCCGGTAGGACTCCTCGATCGGCAGGTCCGCGTGCGCCCAGAGGGTGTTGGCGACCGCCAGCACCGGCTGCTCACCCGAAGCCGCGGCGAGCTCCGCGGCCGAGCCCAGCAGCTCCAGCAGGTTCGCCGGCTCGTCGCGCAGCGCGGCGACGAGTTCTTCCCTGGTGTTGCCACCGGTCGCGGTGGCCGCCAGCCCGAGCGCGCTGCTCACCGAGTACGGCGACCAGCAGAAGGTCTTGGTCGGCGGCGGAGCCAGCTTCCCGTGCAGTGCCAGGGCGAAGTCGAGGTGGTGGTTCACGTCCGCAGGGCTCCGTTCCGCGTCGAGGAGACTCGGGCTTGATCCGAGTCTGCCAGAGCGCGGCGCAGGGACCCGTCCGCGAGCACTCCAGGCTTCTAGCCGGATTTCCCGTTCCCGCGCGCCGGCGGCGCAGCCACGAGCTGTGAAGACCACTCGCAGCTCGCACCGCCGCGGGTTCTGAAACGTCTTCTGGCGAGGACGCCGTGCACCTGAGTTGGCGACCGGAGCCAGAAGACGTGTCCGCTACCCGCCCCGCCCGGCAGGACGACCACCGAGAGGGGTCGTCAGCGGAGGGATTCCTCGATGTCGCTCAGACCCATGAGCCGGAGCTCCTGGGCGATGTACTCGGCGGCTCGCTGGCCCGCGGGGTCCTGCCAGCGAAGATCTTTGATCCAGTCGGCGAGGTTGTCCGCGTTGACGTACGGCTCGCCTCCGACGACGAGCTTCTGGATGTAGTGCCGGTTGCGCATTCGGGGTCTCCTCGCGGCCCGGCGTCGGGGGAACGACGGGCCGCCGCCGCTCGGCTCGGGATGCCGCGCGGTACGGGGATCAGGGCACATGCCGCCAACAGAACTGCCGGTCGACACTCTGGGTGAGGATTCTCCCCGACGACCCGAGATCCATTCACCCCCATTCGGATTAACGTCACATTGGTTTGGACACGCTATGTACATGGCGCTCATGCCAGATCACAGCCTGCGCATCCGTCAACGACGCGACCTGGTCCAGAACCACCCGATATCGGGACGAATCGTCCGAAGCTCGCATCCAGGCATCGTGCATCACTGGATCGAGTGAAGCCGGTGCGCTCTCGCTCAGCGCCTCGACGAGCTCGGCCAGCCGCTCCCGCTGCCTGGCCTGCATGCGCCGCCGGTCGCCGTCGTGCAGCACGTAGCGCACCGCCATCGCCTTGAGCACCGTCACCTCGGCGACGGCCTTCTCCGGCAGCACCAGGTCCGCGCGGTAGCGGGTCAATCCGGCCCCGAAGCGCGCCACAGTGCCACCGACCGCCGCGGCCACGAACCAGCCGACGAGCTCGCTGGTCAGCCGCTTCAACGCGACCTGCGCCGACAGCGTCCCGTCGTAGTCGAGGACCGCGGCCACCACCGGCCAGCGCACCAGCTCCTCGGCCGCCTGCTCCAGCAGCGCGGTCTCGCCGCTGCGCAGGAACCGGTCGTCCGCCAGCTTCGCGATCTGCGCGCGCTCCTGCGGATCGGTCAGCGCCCGCAACGAGATCCGCCCGGAGATCACCGCGTCCTCGACGTCGTGCACCGAGTAGGCCACGTCGTCGGCCCAGTCCATGATCTGCGCCTCCAGGCAGCGCCGGTGATCCGGCGAGCCGTCGCGCAGCCACTCGAAGACCTCCAGGTCGTCGTCGTAGACGCCGAACTTGATCTCACCCGGCCGCTTGCGCCACGGGTACTTCGTCGCCGCGTCCAGGCAGGCGCGGGTCAGGTTCAGGCCACGCCCGACCTCGCCGGAATCGGTGACCTTCGGCTCCAACCTGGTGAGGATCCGCAGCGTCTGCGCGTTGCCCTCGAACCCGCCGTGCCCGGCCGCCAGCTCGTTGAGCGCGCGCTCGCCGTTGTGCCCGAACGGCGGGTGCCCGATGTCGTGGGCGAGACCGGCGGTGTCCACCAGATCGGGGTCGGCGCCCAGCGCGGAGGCGATGCCCCGCCCGATCTGCGCGACCTCCAGCGAGTGCGTCAACCGGGTTCGCGGCACGTCGGCGCCCTCGTTCGGCCCCATCACCTGCGTCTTGCCCGCCAGCCTGCGCAGCGCGGCGGAGTGCAGCACGCGAGCGCGGTCGCGCGCGAACGGGGTGCGGTCGTCGGGGTGCGACGACGCGGCCTCCTTCGGCGCCTCGGGGTGCAGCCGCTGGAGGTCGTGCTCGCCGTACCCGGCCAGTTTCGAGCTCATCGCAGTGAGGCTAAGCCCCTAACACGACATCCCCACGCCACGACCCCGAAAACGGAGTCAACTGGAACCTCGTGCACGAGCGTGAGCCGCTGCTTCAAGTGCGGGACTCAGCCGGCACCGCCGCGGGTTCTGAGGCGGTTCTCCTGTGAGGACGTGTCGACGTGGTGTATTGGCATACATGAGTCGGCGCGCCCGGAGCAGGAGGACCGCCTCAGGTTCCGCCACCCGCGCCGCCACGCAAACCAAGCCCGAAACAGGCCTATCCGAGGCCGTCGCCGTTTAGTTCTGCTGGGGCGTGGGTCAGCCGGTAGAACAGCAGAGCGCCCGTCTCCCGGACGATGTACTTCATCTGGATCTCGCGGGTCTGGACCACCGGGCCCGAGCGGGCCGGGGAGGCCCACGCTTCGAGGCCCATGTCGTTGGCCATGGTCCGAGCCCGCAGCGAGTGCCACGGGTCGCTGACGATCAGCGCGCTGTCCCAGCGGCGCTGATCTGCCAGGTCCGACACCGCCTGCATGCTGCCGAGGGTGTCGCTGCCGACGTCGACCTCGACGATCTTGTCGCGCGGAACGCCGTTGTCCACCAGCCAGTTCTTGCCTGCCTGGGCCTCGGTGTAGGCGTCACCGGTCTTGCGGCCGCCGACGGTGACGATGTAGTCGGTGAGCCCGTCCTCGTAGAGGCCGAGGGCCTGCTTGAGCCTCGCTTCGAGGATGTCCGAGGGTTTGCCGTGGTACTGCGCGGCACCCAGCACCACCACGATGTCCACCGGCTGCCGGTCGTCCGCGCGGGCCACCTGCCACACGCGGACCGCCGTGCCGCCGACCACCAGGATCGTCACCAGCAGCGCGCCGACCAAGGCGCGCGAGACGATGCGACCGGTCCGCGACCGGTGGGCGGGATGATGTGCGCTCACCGGGGCATCTTCGCAGATCCACCACCGGCCGCGAGCGGGCCGGGCCCGCAGCGAAATCGACCTGGTGCTCCGGACTTCCGCATCGGGCTCAGCAACCGATCAGCCGGGCGCCCAGGTACTCCTCGAGCTTGTCGATGGCCACGCGCTCCTGGCTCATCGTGTCCCGTTCGCGCACCGTCACGGCGTGATCGGACAGGGTGTCGAAGTCGACCGTCACGCAGAACGGCGTGCCGATCTCGTCCTGCCGCCGGTAGCGGCGGCCGATCGCACCGGCGTCGTCGAAGTCGACGTTCCAGTTGCGGCGCAACGTCGCGGCCACGTCGCGGGCCTTCGGCGAGAGCTCGGCGTTGCGCGACAGCGGCAGCACCGCGGCCTTGACCGGGGCCAGGCGGCGGTCCAGCTTGAGCACGACGCGCTTGTCCACACCGCCCTTGGCGTTGGGCGCCTCGTCCTCGGTGTAGGCGTCGATCAGGAACGCCATCATCGGACGTCCCACGCCCGCCGCCGGCTCGATCACGTACGGCCGGTAGCGGGAGTTGCTGGCCTGGTCGAAGTAGGTCAGGTCGACGCCCGAGTGGTTGGAGTGCGTGGTGAGGTCGAAGTCTGTGCGGTTGGCGATGCCCTCCAGCTCGCCCCACTCCTGACCGCCGAAGCGGAACCGGTACTCGATGTCCACGGTCCGCTTGGCGTAGTGCGACAGCTTCTCCTTCGGGTGTTCGAACTCCCGGAGGTTGTTCGCGTCGATGCCCAGCTCCGTGTACCAGCGCATCCGCTGGTCGATCCAGTACTGGTGCCACTGCTCGTCCTCGCCGGGCTCGACGAAGAACTCCATCTCCATCTGCTCGAACTCGCGGGTCCGGAAGATGAAGTTGCCGGGCGTGATCTCGTTGCGGAAGCTCTTGCCGATCTGGCCGATGCCGAACGGCGGCTTCTTGCGCGCGGTGGTCATCACGTTGGCGAAGTTGACGAAGATGCCCTGGGCGGTCTCGGGCCGCAGGTAGTGCATGCCCTCCTCGGACTCCACCGGCCCCAGGAAGGTCTTGAGCATCATGTTGAACTCGCGCGGCTCGGTGTACTGGCCTCGGTTGCCGCAGTTCGGGCACGGGACGTCCGTGAGGTCGTCCTCGGTGACCTCCTTGCCGGTGCGCTCGGAGTACTCCTCGGCGAGCTGGTCGGCGCGGAAGCGGCGGTGGCAGGAGGTGCACTCCACCAGCGGGTCGTGGAAGGCGCCGACGTGGCCGGACGCCTCCCACACCTGGCGGGGCAGGACCACCGAGGAGTCCAGGCCGACGACGTCGTCGCGGCCCTGCACCATGTGCTTCCACCACTGGCGCTTGATGTTGTCCTTGAGCTCGACGCCGAGCGGTCCGTAGTCCCAGGCCGACCGGGTACCGCCGTAGATCTCGCCGGACGGGAAGACGAATCCGCGGCGTTTGCAGAGACTGACGATCGTGTCGATCTGGTCGGCGGGCACGTTCACTCCGGAATTTCACTGGAAAACACATCGGACCAGCCGGTCGAGCTGGAGTTTCCCAGCGTACCGATGGCGCGGGCTCCGCATCCCGGCCGGGCCGTGAGCGCTGAGGGACCGCCCGCTCGCGGCGGGTGACCGCACCCTGTATCGACCGATCGGGGCGCTCACCTGCTACCCGTAGGATGGTGCGCGTGGAACGTCATGGCGTGGCCCCCGGCCAGAGCAGCGCTCCGCGTCCGGACCGGCCGGAGGACCACGTCCACTCGCCGGACCGCGACGTGCGGCCGGTTCCGGTGCGCGACCAGCGGGTCCTGCACGACGCGGGTGAGCTGCTGCGCGCGCTGGCCGCGCCGGTGCGCATCGCGATCGTGCTGCAGCTGCGCACGTCGGAGCGCTGCGTGCACGAGCTGGTCGACGCGCTGGGCGTGGCGCAGCCGCTGATCAGCCAGCACCTGCGGGTGTTGAAGTCGGCGGGCGTGGTCTTCGGTGAGCGGCACGGCCGCGAGGTCATGTACCGGCTGGTCGACGAGCACTTGGCGCATATCGTGGTGGATGCGGCGACGCACGCCGAGGAGACCGCCCGCGCACGGACGGGCGACGACGCAGACGACGGCGGACAGGAGACGGAGACAGCGTGACCACCGGCCAGGAGCCCACCGTAGGCGTACCGGGACTGCGCGCCACCAAGCAGCGGGCTGCGGTGTCGCAGTTGCTCGACCACGTCAACGACTTCCGCTCGGCCCAGGAGCTGCACGAGGAGCTGCGGCGACAGGGCGAGGGGATCGGTCTGACGACCGTGTACCGAACGCTGCAGACGCTCGCCGACGCCGGCGAGGTCGACGTGCTGCGCACCGCCTCCGGCGAGGCCGTCTACCGGCGCTGTTCGAGCCACCACCACCATCACCTGCTGTGCCGGTACTGCGGTCGCACCGTCGAGGTCGCCGACCCACCGGTGGAGAACTGGGCCGAGCGCATCGGCCAGGAACACGGCTTCTCCGACGTCAGCCACACGGTGGAGATCGTCGGCACCTGCCCGGACTGCACCGCCAAGGGCCACTGAAGGACTGGTTGAAAGGCATGCGGCGGAGCCGCATCCTCTTTCACCACGCTGGCAACTGGCACCGCCGCGGGTTCTGAGCGGCTTCGTGGCGAGCACGCCGCGACGCCGATGTCCACCCCTGGGCAAGCGGAACACATCAGGAGTGGCGCACGGAGTCCACGAAGCCGCTGCGCTTTCCCCTTCGGGGGTTTCCGCCACCCGCACCGCCACGCAAAGCGAGCGCTCACCATCTCCTAGTACTCGTAGGTGTCCGGTGGGGCTGGGATCTGTTCGATCGTGAGCGGGTCGACCGTGGGGACGTAGTCGTTGGCTTCGGTGGCCGTGCCCGGGCGCAGGCGGCCGGTGATCTCGATCCAGGTGTCGGCGGGGAGCCCTTCGGCCCGCGGGCTGGCGAGGTCGATCTTGACCGCGGTGGCGTCGGCAGCGCAGCAGCTGATCCGCATCCTGGCCAGCTGGGTGGTCTCCGGCGTCGGGTGCACGACGAACCCCTGCAGGCGGACGGTTCGGTGGTTGAGCTCGCCGGTGTCGTCCCAGACCACGCGGGTCAGGAACTCCGACATGCTCAGCGTCGGCGCCTCGCCGGGTGGCAGCGGGGGGAACCGGGCCTGGCTGGGGGCCGCCGGGGCGCCTGCGGCGCGGTCGCGGGTGACCGAGTCCGAGCCCAGCGCGGGCGGGGCGATCAGGAAGATCGCGAACACCGGCAGCAGCAGCATCCAGGGGCTGCGGGTGCCGTGCTCGTGCTGGTCCACAGCCTGCCCGGCGCGGACGTCGCGGACGATGGCGAATCCGGCGAGCCCGATCATCACCAGCCCGGCGGCGATCAGCCACGGCTGCAGCGAGGGTTTGACGTAGCGCAGGAAGTCGCCGGTCAGCGAGATCTTCAGCAGCGCACCGCCGAGCAGCACCAGCAGGATGTTCTGGCTCTCCCGCCGCATCACGCACCTCCCAGCAGCACGGCGCCCACGGCGCACGCGCATCCGATCGCGACCAGGAACGTCGCCGGTGCGAAGCGGGCGGCGAAGCGGCGGCCGAAGGCGCCGGACTGCAACGCGATCAGCTTCAGGTCCACCGCCGGACCGACCACCAGGAACACCAGCTTCGGCAGCAGCGGCAGGCCGGGCATGGAGGCGACCACGAACGCGTCGGCCTCGCTGCACAGTGCCAGCACCACGGCCAGCACCGCCATGACCAGCACGCCGAGCACGATCTGACCGCCCAGCGTCTCCAACCACGCCGCGGGCACCAGGACGTTGAACACCGCCGAGGTCAGCCCGCCCAGGACCAGGAAGCCGCCGGCCTCCACCAGGTCGTGCCGCGCGGACTCGGCGAACACCGCCCACCGACCTCCTTGGGCCTGATGCGACTCGACGCGCCGCAGCGCGCGCTCGGCCAGCCACTCGGCGCGGCCGAGCTTGGCCCACAGCCAGCCCATCGCGCAGGCGGTCAGCAGCGAGCCGAGGAAGCGGGCGGGCACCATCCACGGGTCGGCGGGGAACGCCACCGCCGTGGAGACCAGGACGACCGGGTTCACCGCCGGTGCGGCCAGCAGGAACGCGAGCGCAGCGGCCGGGGCCACTCCCTGCTGCATCAGCCGCCGCGCCACCGGCACCGAGGCGCACTCGCAGCCGGGCAGCGCCACGCCGGCGAGCCCGGCGACCGGTACCGCCGCGCCCGTGCGCACCGGCAGGGCCCGGTGCAGCACGCGCGGTGGCACGAACGCCGCGATCAGGCCGCTGACCAGCACGCCGAACACCAGGAACGGCATCGCCTGCACGCACACGGCGACGAACACGGTCGATCCGGTGCGCAGCGCGGGCACGTCCAGGACCGCCGTCAGCTGCGGCTGGAAGATCACGGCGAGCACCAGCAGCCCGCACATCACCTCCAGCGAGGTGATCACGGGACGGCGCGTCCGCTGCGGCTCGACGATCTCGGTCACGGCAGCAATCGTGCCAGTGCTGCGAGGGCATCGTTGCGGGCTCGGCCCCCGGTGTGACGAAACCCCGGTTCACCCGGGGTTCCGACACACCACGGCATCACCCGCGCGGGTGCTCTCGGTTCGCGCGGAGAAGCGATCTCCGCTGGGTCAGACCGGGCCCTCGGACTCCGCGAGGAGCTCCGAGCGCAGCTGCGACGCCGTCGCGACGACCAGCATCAGCAGGGTGCCCAGCGGCGAGGGCTCCATGCCCTCCGCCGGGAACGCGTACCGCAGCGTCACGTCCACGCCCCGCTCGGTGCGCACCACGCCCAGCGTGCCGAACAGTCCCTGGCCCGCGCGTTCGGCGACGGACTGCGCCAGCTCGTCACCCGCCGGCAGGTCCCACGCGACGACGCAGGTCAGGCTCAGCACGGTCAGGCCCTCGGCCAGCTGCATCGCCTGAACCGCGCACGGCACCTCGGAGTGCCTGAACGTCAGCGCACCGTCGTCGTCGACGTGCACGTCGTGGTAGTTCTCGAGCGCTTCCTTGGCCGCGGTCATCAACCGCGCGGTGGTAGCGGCCTCTTGGGTCATCAATTAGCCCTCCTGGGCCGACGTGGCTGTCGCCGACCGATCGATTGCACCGCCGAAGCGGCGGTCCCGGCGCGCGTACTGCTCGCACGCCTGCCAGAAGTGCGTGCGATCGACGTCGGGGAACAGCGTGTCCTGGAAGACCATCTCGGCGTAGGCGGACTGCCAGAGCAGGAAGTTCGACGTCCGCTGCTCGCCCGACGGTCGGATGAACAGGTCCACGTCCGGCATCTCCGGCTGGTAGGTGTACTTGGCGATGGTGCGCTCGTCCACCTTCTCCGGGTTGATCTTCCCGGCGGCCGCCAGTCGCGCGATCTCCCGCGCGGCGTCGCCGACCTCCGCCCGACCACCGTAGTTCACGCACATCGTCAGGTTGAGGACTTCGTTCCCAGCGGTTCGAACCTCGGCCGCTTGCAGGGTGTTGACCACGCTGCGCCACAGCTTCGGCTTGCGCCCCGCCCAGCGCACCCGCACACCCATCTCGTCGAGCTCGTCGACGCGGCGAGCGATGACGTCCCGGTTGAAGCCCATCAGGAAGCGCACCTCTTCCGGGCTGCGCTTCCAGTTCTCCGTGGAGAACGCGTACAGCGAAAGCCACTTCACGCCGAGCTCGATGGCGCCCCTGGCCAGCTCCAGCACCACCGCCTCGCCGCGCTTGTGGCCCTCGACGCGCGGCAACCCGCGCTCGTTGGCCCAGCGACCGTTGCCGTCCATCACCACCGCGACGTGGTTGGGCACGAACTCCGGCGGCAACGCCGGCGGCTTGGCCCCCGAGGAGTGCGGCTCAGGTGCCCGAACGGTCGGGTCGTCCTTGCCTCGCCCACGGCGTCGCAACATATCCAGGTTCTCCTTCGGCGTGCTCGACGTGCGCGGCCATTGTCCCCGCCGAGCTCGATCATCAGTTCAGCGGCCGCCCGCTCTCCCCGTCCGCGGCTCCGACCAGCGCCGCTTCCGAAGCGCGTTCGCGGATCAGCTCGGGCACGGTCCGCTCCACCAACGGCAACGACCGCAACTGCCGCTCCATGTACCACTGCAGGTGCGCGGCGACCAGACCGCTGGCCTCCCGGCGAACCGGTCCGGTGGCGGCCTCGGCGGTGTCCCAGTCACCGTGCAGCAGCGCCTCCATCAGCGGCAAGGTCAGCGCCGAAGGCCTGACCGAACCGGCGGGCCTGCACGTCGCGCACACCGCGCCACCGGCCTGCACGTTGAACGCGGCGTGCGGACCGCCCTGCCCGCAGCGGGCGCACTCGGTCAGCGCGGGTGACCAGCCGGCGAAGGACATCGCGCGCAGCAGGAACGCGTCGAGCACCTGCGAGGAATCGCGGTCCCGCCCGGACAGGGCGCGCAGCGCCCCGACGGCCAGCAGGTACAGACGCAGCACCGGCTCGCCCTCCTCGGCGGCCAGCCGGTCGACGGTCTCCAGCACCGCGCAGGCGGCGGTGTAGCGCTGGTAGTCCTCGACGATCTGCACGCCGAAGGCGTCGACGGTCTGCACCTGGGTGATGACGTCGAGCGTGCGACCGGTGTAGAGCTGCACGTCGACGTGGCAGAACGGCTCGACCCTGGCGCCGAAGCGGGAGGTCGTCCGGCGCACGCCCTTGGCGACCGCGCGCACCTTGCCGTAGCGCCGGGTCAGCAGCGTGATGATCCGATCCGCCTCACCCAGCTTCTGCACCCGCAGCACGACCGCGGTATCCCGGTAGAGGCTCACCGGTCCATTTTCGCACTTCGGGGTGACGAGCAGGCGAGTTGTCCCTAGGTGCGCAGCGCGGGGACGGCGTTGCGGATTAGGACCCAGGCCACTACCACCGCCAGCAGGGCCTGCGGTGACCAGCGCCAACGAGTCCACGTCGGCAGGCGGCGGCCGAGACGACCGGCGACCCACGCCGTCCAGGACCAGGCGAGCAGCGGCAGGAGCAGCACGGCGAGGGCGTTGTAGTGCAGGGCCGCGGGGAAGTCGCCGTGCAGGAGGCTGAACAGCATCCGGGTGCCGCCGCAGCCCGGGCAGTCGAAGCCGGTCAGGAGCTTGATCGGGCACGGCGGCAGCGGGAAACCGGCGTCCGAGGTGGGATCGACGGCCAGCACGAGCGCGGCGCCCGCGCAGCCCGCGAGCAGCGCCGCGCCGGGCAAGCGCATCCGGTGGAGAAACAACGATGCCGGCGCGGGTCGTCCCGCACCGGCATCGACGTCAGTCAAGGGTCACCACTGCTGCGGCTGGCCGTAGCCCGGCTGCGGGGGCTGGCCGTAGCCGGGGGCCTGCAAGGCCTGCTGTCCCTCCGGGACCACGACCACGACGGTCTTGACGATCTTGTCCGCCCAGGTCTGCTTCTTCTCGTCCCACAGCGGGGAGAGCCAGCCGATGGGCAGACCGCAGATCGCCGAGTCCACGACGTGGCAGATCTGGCGCAGGAAGGCGTTGCCGAAGCCGATCGGCTGACCGGTGGCCTCACCGACCGTCTTGATCTTGGCGACCTTCTGGCCGAGCGTCTGCCCGGTCTTCCCGCGCCGGTAGCAGGTGTTCCAGATGGTGAACCCCAGCAGACCCAGGTAGAGCAGGCCCATGATGATCCCGACGACGATCAACGCCGTCATCGCCGCGTCCTCGTCACCACCGCTGGCGACGGCACCCATGATGAAACCGGAGATGATGTACAGCAGGAAGAACACGGCTCCGGGGATCGCGCCGTCGATCAGGTAACCCAGCACTCGGGTTCCCCACTCGGCGAGCTGACCGGCCGGGTGGGCGCCCGGCGCGCCGTAGGGCTGCGGCGGGTACTGCTGCGGGTAGCCCTGCTGCGGCGGGTAAGGCTGCTGCGGCTGGGGGCCCGACGGCGGACCGAAGGGCTGCTGCGGCTGCGGGCCCGAGGGCGGGCCGCCGTAGGGCTGCTGCGGACCGGACGGCGGGCCGCCGTAGGGGTAGTTCACGACAGAAGTCCTTTTTCCAGGTTTTTTCGGGACGTCTCCGGCCCGCTGCGAGGCCGATCGGAAACGTAGCTCAGACGCGCGTGCGTCGTGGGCGGTTCCGGAAAAGCCAGCTGGAAAAATGATCAGAACCCCAGTTTGCGGAGCTGCTTGGGATCGCGCTGCCAGTCCTTGGCGATCTTGACGTGCAGATCGAGGTAGATCTTGCTGCCCAGCAGCGCTTGGATCTGCCTGCGCGCCTGGGAGCCGACCGTGCGCAACCGCTCTCCGCCGCGGCCGATGACGATGGCCTTCTGGCTGGAGCGCTCGACGTAGATCAGCGCGTGCACGTCGATCAGGTCGTCGCGGCCCTCGCGCGGGTTCATCTCCTCGACGGTGACCGCCAACGAATGCGGCAGCTCGTCGCGCACGCCCTCCAGCGCGGCTTCGCGGATCAGCTCGGCGATCAGCGTCGTCTCCGGCTCATCGGTCAGCTCGCCGTCCGGGTACAGCTGCGGGCCTTCCGGCAGCTGCGAGACCAGCACGTTGGAGAGCTCGTCGACCTGGAAGGAGTCCTTCGCCGACACCGGGATGAGCTCGGCGAAGTCCATCACCTCCTGCAGCGCCAGGAGCTGCTCGGCGACCTGCTGCTTGGGCACCAGGTCGGTCTTGGTGACGACCCCGACGACGGGGGTGCGGCGGGAGACCTTCTTGAGCTGCTCGGCGATGAAGCGGTCGCCGGGACCGACCTTCTCGTCGGCGGGCACGCAGAAACCGACGACGTCCACTTCGGACCAGGTCTCGTAGACCAGGTCGTTGAGCCTGCGGCCGAGCAGGGTGCGCGGGCGGTGCAGGCCGGGGGTGTCGACGATGATCAGTTGGGCGTCGGGGCGGTGCACGATGCCGCGGATCGCGTGCCGGGTCGTCTGGGGCTTGCTGGAGGTGATCGCCACCTTCGTTCCGACCAGGCGATTCGTCAGCGTCGACTTGCCGGCGTTGGGTCGGCCGACGAAGCAGGCGAATCCGGAACGGTGGGCATCTTCGGAGGTCACCGCCCCATTGTGACGGTCCCCCGTCCCCACCTGCTCACCACCCACCGCACGACCCGGTCCCCACCCTCCCGCACCACGGGTGACCGGATTTCAGTGGAAATCGGTAACCGGACTTCAGTGGAACTCCGAGACCGGACTTCAGTGGAACTCCGGAACCGGACTTCAGTGGAACTCCGGAACCGGACTTCAGTGGAACTCCGGGACCGGACTTCAGTGGAACTCCGGGACCGGACTTCAGTGGATCCCCGGGACCGGACTTCAGTGGAAATCGGGACCCTGAGTTCCACTGAAATCGGGGTCCCGAGTTCCACTGAAATCTGGTCAGTCCGCGATGAGGGCTTGGGCCTCGCCCTTGGCGTTGGCTCGGAGGATGGGGGTGTTCTTGGTGAGGTCGTGGGCGGCCGCGACCGAGGCGTGGTCGAGGGTTTCCGCGTCGGTGACGACCGCGGCGGCCTCCAGGCCCTCGGCGCCGCTGGAGACGGCCGCGGCCACGGCGGCCTGCAAGGCCGTGAGCTTCAGGGACGACAGGTCCACCGTGGTGGCCGCGTAGGTGCGGCCGTCGGTGTCGCGGACCGCCGCGCCTTCGGCGGCGCCGTTGCGGGCGCGGGAGGAACGCGCGAGCGTGACGATCTTGGCGTCCTCCGGGTCGAGCTCCTGCGGTGCCGCCTTCTCGACGTGCTCAGCCACGGCTGTTGCTTCCCTCCTGGTCGGCACCGCGCAGCGGTGCTTGATCGGTGTTCACCCGGTGGACCAGCAACGCGTTGATGCGGATCCGGCCCCGGTGGTCCTTGCCGCCCTCGGCGCGCAGCCGAAGGCCGGCGATCTCGGTCTCGGCGCCCGGCAGCGGCACCCGGCCGAGCCGTTGCGCCAGCAGACCGCCGACGGTCTCCACGTCGGAGTCGTCGAGCTCGACGTCGAACAGCTCGCCCAGGTCCTCGACCGGGAGCCGGGAGCTCACCCGGACGGTGCCGTCCTCCATGCGCTCGACCGGGCGGTGCTCCTCCCGGTCGGACTCGTCGGTGATCTCGCCGACGATCTCCTCCACGATGTCCTCGATGGTCAGCAGACCGGCGGTGCCGCCGTACTCGTCGACGGCGATGGCGAGGTGACCGCGCGAGATCTGCATCTCGCGCAGCAGCTCGTCGAGCCGCTTGGTGTCGGGCACGAAGGTCGCGGGCCTCATCAGCTCCACCACCGCGGGCCCTGCGGCGTCGGTGGTCTCCAGCACGATGCGGGTGAGGTCCTTGAGCGTGACCAGGCCGACGATGTCGTCGACGCTGTCACCGATCACCGGGATCCGGGAGAAGCCCGAGCGCAGGCACAGCGCGAGCGCCTGCCGAGCCGATTTGGTCTGCTCGATCCAGATGATCTCGGTGCGCGGCACCATCACCTCGCGCGCGAGGGTGTCGCCGAGCTCGAAGACCGAGTGGATCATCTCCCGCTCGCCCGCGGCCACCACGCCGCGCTCACCGGCCAGGTCGACCAGCTCGCGCAGCTCCACCTCGGTGGAGAACGGTCCCTCGCGGAAGCCCTTGCCCGGCGTGATCATGTTGCCGATCAGGATCAGCAGCCGGGTCAGCGGGTTGAGCAATCGGGCCAGCACGCGGACCGGCACCGCGATCTTCAGGCCGATGCCGTACGGGTGCTGCCTGCCGAGCGTGCGCGGTCCGACGCCGACCAGCACGTACGAGGCGACCAGCATGATCAGCACCGCGACGACCAGCGCCCAGGCCTCCGACTCCGCGACGCGCAGCGCCACCACCGTGACCAGCACGGTCGCGCCCATCTCGCAGGCGAGGCGGAGCAGGAGCAGCAGGTTGACGTGCCTGGGCCGGTCGCCGAGCAGCAGGACGAGCTGCTTCGCGCCGGTGCGGCCCTGGCGGGCCAGGTCTTCGGCGCGCGCGTGGGAGGCCACGGTGATGGCCGCCTCGGAGGCGGCGAACACCCCGGCCGCGAGCACCAGCAGCACCGCGAGCACCAAGAACGCGGTGGAACCGGCCAACTCCACTCCTCTAGTTCACCGGAGCCGGGCCCGCGCCCGGCTCGTCGTCCAGACCGACCGCGCCCAGGACCTTGTCGTCCGCGCTGCGCTGGGCCTGCGCCCGCTCGGCCTCGTCACGCGCCTCGCGGTACTCGGCCAGGATGCGGTTCTGCAGCCCGAACATCTCGCGCTCCTCCTCCGGCTCGGCGTGGTCGTAGCCGAGCAGGTGCAGGACGCCGTGCACGGTCAGCAGGTGCAGCTCGTCGAGCGTGCTGTGACCGGCCTTCTTCGCCTGGTCCTTGGCGAAGGCGGGGCACAGCACGATGTCGCCGAGCAGCGCCGGACCGGAACCGGCCGAGTCCGGGCGGCGGGCCGAGTCGTACTCGTCCATCGGGAAGGACATCACGTCGGTGGGGCCGGGCAGGTCCATCCACCGCTCGTGCAGGTCGGCCATCACGTCGAGGTCCACCAGCACTATGGACAGCTCGGCGAGCTGGCTGACGCTCATCTTGTCGAGCGCGAAGCGGGCCACCGAGACGATCGTCTCCTCGGGCACCGCGACGCCGGATTCGTTGGCGATCTCGATGGTCATGCTCGTCCTCGTCGCTGGCCGTTGCGCCGTTCGTCGTGCTGGTCGGCGTCGTTGATCGCGTGCCAGCGGTCGTAGGCGTTGACGATGTCGGTGACCAGCCGGTGCCGCACCACGTCGTGGCTGTCCAGCTGGGAGAAGTGCACGTCGTCGACGTCGTCCAGGATGTTCTGCACCATCTTCAGGCCGCTGCGCTGGCCCCCGGGCAGGTCGATCTGGGTGACGTCACCGGTGACCACGATCTTGGAGCCGAAGCCCAAGCGGGTCAGGAACATCTTCATCTGCTCGGGCGTGGTGTTCTGCGCCTCGTCCAGGATGATGAAGGAATCGTTGAGCGTGCGCCCGCGCATGAAGGCCAGCGGGGCGATCTCGATCGTCCCCGCCTGGGTCAGGCGC
This sequence comes from Saccharopolyspora sp. NPDC049357, assembly GCF_040677225.1. Taxonomy (NCBI): domain Bacteria; kingdom Bacillati; phylum Actinomycetota; class Actinomycetes; order Pseudonocardiales; family Pseudonocardiaceae; genus Saccharopolyspora; species Saccharopolyspora sp. NPDC049357. The sequence goes on from NZ_JBFAQJ010000002.1 coordinate 151,622, forward strand.
GGCACGGATTCCGGATCGACCATGTCGTGCAGCGCGTCGTACAGCGGCCGCAGGTAGGGGTCGATCTTCTCGTAGAGGGTGCCGGGCAGGAACCCCAGCCGCTCGCCGGCCTCGACGGCCGGGCGGGTGAGGATGATCCGGTTGACCTGCTTGGCCTGCAACGCCTGCACGGCCTTGGCCATGGCCAGGTACGTCTTGCCGGTACCGGCGGGGCCGATGCCGAACACCACGGTGTGGTGGTCGATGGCGTCGACGTAGCGCTTCTGGTTGAGCGTCTTGGGGCGGATGGTCCGACCGCGCCGCGACACGATGTCCAGGCTGAGCACGTCGGCCGGCGACTCGTTGTGGTCGGCCGAGAGCATCCCCACGCTGCGGCGGACGATGTCGGGATTGAGCTGGCTGCCCTTGCCGATGAGGGCGATGAGCTCGGCGAACACCCGTTCCGCGAACGCGACCTCCGCAGGCTCCCCGGAGAGAGTCACCTCGTTGCCCCGGACATGGACGTCGGCGGTGAGCAGGTCCTCGACGACCCGCAGGTTCTCGTCCCGGCTACCCACCAGCGTCAGCACGACGTCGTCGGGGATGTTCACCTTGGACTGAGCCGTTGCGGTCTGCGGCTGCTCTCCGGACTGGGCGGCGGCGCCACCCGCTGCGATACCGGCCACGTAGTTCGGGCCTACCTTCTGCGCGTTGCGCGCGGGTCGTTCGGTCAGTTCTCCCTGCACCGATGGTAGTCCACAGGAGCAACCGAGTTGCCGACATGCTCCCCCGGAACGCGCCGGTCAGCCCTTGAGCGGACCGCCGGTCATGCCACCGAGCCATTCCCCGCCGAGCAGGTGCAGGTGCACGTGGAAGATGGTCTGGCCCGCGTCGGCGTTGGTGTTGAACAACAACCGGTAACCGGGCTCGGAGATTCCCTCCGCCTTCGCGATCTCGTGCGCGGTGGTGATCAGCTCGCCCAGCAGCTCCGGGTCGGCGGCGGCCAGTTCGGCGACGTTGCGGTACCGCTCCTTGGGAATGACCAGCACGTGCGTCGGGGCCTGCGGGTTGATGTCGCGGATCGCGATGACCCGCTCGTTCTCCCGCACGATGTCGGCCGGGATCTCCCGCGCGATGATGCGCAGGAACAGCTCCTTCTCCTCGCTCATGCCCCGAAGGCTAGCCGAAGTCGATGTCCGAGCCGCGGGCGGAAGTGGCGCCGTCTTTGAGGTGCTGCGCCGCAACCGGGGCTGGGGGGAGTGCTCCACTTGCGGCGCAGCTCTCGCCGGACCAAGGGGGGAGGAGTCCGGCGAGTGCGGAGAACCCGATGCCCGTGGGACACCGGTGACGACGTTGCTCGTCGCACTCTCGCCGCCACCGAGCGTATCTCCGCGTCAGTCGATCGCGCTACGCAAACGGGGAAGTTCTGGATCTTGGTGACCCGAGGTGTCAGGACCAGCGGGTGGTGACAGCCCCCAGCGCCCCCAGCGCCACGGCCGCGGCGGTCGAGGCCCGCAGAACCGTGTGCCCCAGGCGGGTGACCTGCGCTCCGGCGTCACCCAAGGCAGTGAGCTCGTCGTCGGTGATGCCGCCCTCCGGGCCCACCACCAGCAGCACCTCGCCGGAGTCCGGCAGATCGGCGGAGGTCAGCGGGCCGGTGGCCGACTCGTGCAGGACCAGCGCGGCGTCGGCCTCGGCGATGAGCGCGGCGAGCTGCCTGGTGCTGACCGGCTCGGTGACCTCGGGCGTCCAGGCCCGGCGCGCCTGCTTCGCCGCTGCCGCCGCAGTGCTGCGCCAGCGCGCCAGGGCCTTGGCACCGCGCGGCCCGTCGTCCCACTTGGCCACGCAGCGGGACGCGCGCCACGGCACGACGGCGTCGACCCCCGCCTCGGTCGCCAGTTCGACGGCGAGCTCGCCGCGATCGCCCTTGACCAGCGCCTGGACCACCCGGACGCGCAGCTCCGGCTGCGGCTCGTGCCAGGTCTCCGACACGGCCAACCGCAGCGAATCGCGTTCGGCGGCCTCGACGACGCAGCGCGCCATGCCGCCCTGCGCGTCGGAGAGCAGCAGCTCTTCGCCGACGCGCAGGCGGCGCACGGTGGCGGCGTGCTTGCCCTCGGGGCCGTCCAGCGTGGTGGATCCGGCCGCGGGCAACCGCTCCACCGAGAAGACCGGCAGCGACACGGGCTGCCTCAGCGGTGCCCGAAGGAGCGGAACCGGGAGAACAGTCCCTGCCTGCCGTTGCCGTTGGCGGTCACCGTCGGCTCGGGCTGCTCCTCGCCGCGCAGCTTGGCCAGGTCGCGCAGCATCTCCGACTGGGTTTCGTCGAGGTTCGTCGGAACCACGACGTCCAGGTGGATGTGCAGGTCGCCGTGGCCGCTGACCTTGCCGTTGGAGCGCAGCTTGGGCAGCCCGCGTCCGGTGATCACGTGCTCGGTGCCGGGCTGGGTGCCCGCCTCGACCGCGATCTCCTCGCGCGAACCGTCCAGCGTCTCCAGCAGCAGCACCGTGCCCAGCGCCGCCGCGGTCATCGGCAGTTCGACGTTGCAGTGCAGGTCGGCGCCGTCGCGGGTGAACCGCTCGTGCGGCAGTTCCTCGACCTCGACGAACAGGTCGCCCGCCGGGCCACCGCCGGGGCCGACCTCGCCCTCGCCGGCGAGCCGGACGCGCATGCCGTCGCCGACGCCCGCCGGGATCTTGACGGTGATGGTGCGCCGCGCGCGGACCCGGCCGTCACCGGAGCACTGCTGGCAGGGATCGGTGATGACCTCGCCGAAGCCGCGGCAGACCGGGCAGGGGCGGGACGTCATGACCTGGCCCAGGAAGGAGCGCTGCACCGACTGCACCTCGCCGCGACCACCGCAGGTGTCGCAGGTCGATGGCGCGCTGCCTGCCTTCGAACCGCCGCCGTCGCAGACGTCGCAGAGCACCGCGGTGTCCACGGTGATGTCGCGGTTGACGCCGCTGGCGCACTCCTCCAGCGTCAGCTCCAGGCGCAGCAGGGCGTCGGAACCGGGCTGCACGCGGCTGCGCGGGCCTCGGCCACCGCCGCCGCCTGCGCCGCCCCCGAAGAAGGCGTCCATGATGTCGCCGAGGCCGCCGAAGCCGGCGAACGGATCGCCGCCCGTGCCGCCACCGGCGCCGCCGTTGCCCAGCGGGTCCCCGCCGAGGTCCACGACCTGGCGCTTCTTCGGGTCGGAGAGCACCTCGTAGGCGGTGGTCACCTCCGCGAACCGCTCTTGAGCCGCCTCGTCCGGATTGACGTCGGGATGCAGTTCCCGGGCGAGTTTGCGGTATGCGCGCTTGATCTGCTCGGGTGTCGCGTCCTGGGAAATCCCGAGGGTCGCGTAGTAGTCCCTGGCCACCTTCTCCGTACTTCCTCTGCTCGATTAAGTCGAGTGAATGCCGGTCATGCCGGTGCGAACCTCACCGGCCGTCCAGGATCTCACCCACGTACGCGGCCACGGCACGGACCGCCGCCATCGTTCCGGGGTAGTCCATGCGGGTCGGGCCGACAACGCCCAGACCGCCCAAGACCATGCCATCCGAACCGTATCCGGTGGAAATCACCGAGGTCGTCTGCATCTCCAACGCCTCGTTCTCCGCCCCGATGCTGACCCGGACGGTACTCGAATCGCGGGCGGCGGCGAGCAGCTTGAGCACCACCACCTGCTCCTCCAGGGCTTCGAGGACCTGGCGCAGCGAGTTCGGGAAGTCAGCGACGTTGCGGGTGAGGTTGGGCGTGCCGCCGAGCACCATCCGCTCCTCCGGGTGCTCCACGAGCGACTCGATGAGCACGCCGCAGACCCGGATGAGCACGTCCCGCAGTTCCGGCGGGGCCTGGTCGGGCAGTTCGGCCACCGCGGCGGAGGCGTCGGCGAGCCGCTTCTCGGTCATCGCCGAGTTGAGCACGGTCCGCAGCCGGGCCACGTCGTCGTCGGTGATGACGTCGCCGAGATCGACCATGCGCTGGTCGACGCGGCCGGTGTTGGTGATCAGCACCAGCATCAGCCTCGCCGGGGTGATCGTGACCACCTCGACGTGCCGGACGGTGGACCGGGTCAGCGTCGGGTACTGGACGACGGCGACCTGCTGGGTGAGCTGCGCGAGCAACCGCACGCTGCGGCGCATCACGTCGTCGAGGTCCAGAGCGCCGTCCAGGAAGTTGCGGATGGCGCGGCGTTCGGGACCGGTCAGCGGCTTGACCTCGTGCAACCGGTCGACGAACAACCGGTAGCCCTTGTCGGTGGGCACCCGTCCGGCGCTGGTGTGCGGCTGGACGATGAAGCCGTCCTCCTCCAGGGCCGCCATGTCGTTGCGCACGGTGGCGCTGGACACACCGAGGTTGTGGCGGTCGACCAACGCCTTCGAACCGACCGGCTCCTTGGACGACACGAAGTCGGCCACGATCGCCCGCAGGACCTCGAAGCGGCGTTCATCCGCGTTCACCCGCGCACCTCCTCAACAGCCTGCCCAGCGGATTTCGCGGTAATCCTTGCCCACACCGATCCGCGCACCCGAAGCTCGGGGCTCTGGGCGCCCACATCGAGTTTACGGTGTTCGTCCCCCAGAACCGAGAGCCGCAGCTCGCACCCGCGCAGGCGTGCGGCAGCGCTGCTACTGACGGAGCCGTGGAGCCGTCCAAGCGCGCAACGTCCCGGCGATTTCCGGAACATCGAGCTCGCCGGAGGCGATGGCCACCACGAACTTCTCACCGTCATCAACCGTCGGAGCGGTCAGGAGAACACCGTTGATCCAGTAGAAACCGAAGGTGCCGACCCACCCGAGCCGCTCGTTGCCGTCCACCAACGCGTGGTTGCGGACGAGCGAATGCAACAAGGCCGCCGCTTTGTCGTGCACCGTCGGATAGGCGTCCTTCCCGAAAACGGTTGCCTGTGCGCGTGCGAGCGCGCCCTGCAGCAAACCCCAGTCTCGAACCTCCGGTTGATGCCCCAGAGCGCGTGTCGCGGCGAGGACCAGGTCATCGATGGAGGGAAACCTGGTCACCTACTGACCCAACCTCTCGATGAGCTCGGCGTCTCGCTGCACCACGAAGTCGACGGCCTCCGCGAACGAGACCTCACGCCGGGCCGTGTACTCGCGAATGGCCTGGCGCGCAACGTCCTGCATCGACCGGTGCTCGTCTTCCGCCGCTTGACGGAGAGCCTCGGTTTCCTCGTCTGTCAGCCGCAGAGTCATCGCCATGACCGCATGATACCGCGCGATACCAACCGATGTCAGGCGAGGAGGTCTTGGACGACCGCGTCGGCGAGGAGGCGGCCGCGGTCGGTGAGGACGCAGCGGCCGTCGGCGAGGGCGTCGGGCTCCAGCAGGCCGTCAGCTGCGGCCTGGTCGGCGGCTCGGCGGCCCGCGTCGTCGAGAGTCCGCACCGACAGGCCGCTGCGAACGCGGAGTTCGAGCATGACGCGCTCGATGCGCTGGTCCTCGGCGGTGAGCAGTTCGCGGGCCTGCGCCGGGGAATCGCCTTCGGCGAGGGCTGCGGCGTAGCGGGCGGGGTGCTTGACGTTCCACCAGCGGACGCCACCGACGTGGCTGTGCGCGCCCGGACCGGCGCCCCACCAGTCACCGCCCTGCCAGTAGCCGAGGTTGTGGCGGCACTCGGCGTCGGCGTCGCGCGCCCAGTTGGAGACCTCGTACCAGTGCAGACCGGCCTCGGCCAGCTTGGCGTCGATGAGCTCGTAGCGGTCGGCGAGGACGTCCTCGTCGGGCATCGGCAGTTCGCCGCGGCGGACCTTGCGGGCCATGGCCGTGCCGTCCTCCACGATCAGCGAGTACGCCGAGACGTGGTCCACGCCCGCTTCCAGCACCGCGTCCAGCGAGTCGCGCAGGTCCTGCTCGCGCTCCCCCGGCGTGCCGTAGATCAGGTCCAGGTTGACGTGCTCGAACCCGGCGGCGCGAGCCTCGCGGGCGGCGGCCACGGCACGCCCCGGCGTGTGGGTGCGCTCCAGCACGCGCAGCACGTGCTCGGCGGCCGATTGCATGCCGAGGGACACACGCGTGAAACCGGATTTTCGAATGCGTTCGAAGAACTCCGGGGAGGTCGACTCCGGGTTGGACTCAGTGGTCACCTCGGCCCCCGCTGCCAGGCCGAATGTGTCCCGAATCGCATCGACGACCGAGCCGAGCCGCTCAGCGCCCAGCAGGGAGGGCGTTCCGCCTCCCACGAAGACGGTCTCAGCGGCCGGCGCGGGGCCTCCGGAGAGGGCCTTCGCACCGAGCTCCAACTCGGCTCGCAGACCGTCCAGCCAACTGCCGAAACTCGCCGAAGACCCCAGCTCATCGGCGGTGTAGGTGTTGAAGTCGCAGTACCCGCAGCGGGTGGCGCAGAACGGCACGTGGACGTAGACGCCGAAGGGGCGCGAACCCAGCCCGGTCAGGGCCGATTCGGGGAGGCTCCCGTCGGCCGGGGCCGGTTCGCCGGTAGGGGGTTGAGCAGGCACGCTTCCACTGTCTCACCATGCGGATGGGGTTGGTCCCGCCGGTTCACGCGTGGCACGCTGCGCGACGTGGGTGCGACTCTGCCAAAGCTTCTCCTGGTCGCCCGCAGGTACGTTGACCTGCGGCGGGTGGCCAGCGCGCTCTGCCTCGGCAAGGTCTGATCCCCCGCCGTCTTTTTGTCTTGTTCAGTCGGCGCCGGGCCTCCGAGGAGTGAGAGCCGTCACGCCGACGGTACTTCCACGCGGAGGCTTCGCGCCTGGAAGTCCCGGAGGTCGCGGACATGGCTCCCCCCACGGAATCGCCTGCTCGTCCTGCCCGCAAGCGCAAGACCCGCGGCGAGGGCCAGTGGGCGCTCGGTTACCGCGAACCGCTCAACGCAAACGAGCGCTCCAAGAAGGACGACAACCCGCTCAACGTGCGCGAGCGGATCGAGAACATCTACGCCCACCGGGGTTTCGACGCGATCGACCCGGGTGACCTGCGAGGCCGCTTCCGCTGGTGGGGCCTGTACACCCAGCGCGCGCCGGGCATCCCCGGAGCGCGCACCGGCACGATCGAGCCCGAAGACCTCGACGACCGCTACTTCATGATGCGGGTGCGCATCGACGGCGGTGCGCTGACCACCGAGCAGCTGCGGGTCATCGGCGAGGTGTCGCAGACCTACGCCCGCGACACCGCCGACATCACCGACCGGCAGAACGTCCAGCTGCACTGGGTCCGCGTCGAGGACGTGCCGACGATCTGGGAGAAGCTGGAGAGCGTCGGGCTGTCCACCACCGAAGCCTGCGGCGACTGCCCGCGCGTGGTGCTCGGTTCACCGGTTGCCGGCATCGCCGCCGACGAGATCATCGACGCGACCCCGGCGATCGCCGAGATCACCGAGCGCTACATCGGCGACCGGTCGCTGTCGAACCTGCCGCGCAAGTTCAAGACCGCGATCTCGGGTTCGCCGCGCTGGGACACGGTCCCGGAGATCAACGACATCTCGCTGGTCGGCGTGGTCCACCCGGAGCACGGTCCGGGCTACGACCTGTGGGTCGGCGGCGGTCTGTCGACCAACCCGAAGCTGGCCGTGCGGCTGGGCGCCTGGGTTCCGCAGGAGGACGCCGCCGAGGTCTGGCACGGGGTCGTGCAGATCTTCCGCGACTACGGCTACCGCCGCCTGCGCAACCGAGCCCGCCTGAAGTACCTGCTCGCCGACTGGGGCGCGGAGAAGTTCCGGCAGGTGCTGGAGGACGAGTACCTGGGCCGCAAGCTGATCGACGGGCCCGCGCCGGAGACGCCCTCGGGTCACCGCGACCACCTCGGCGTGCACCGGCAGGTCGACGGCAACCACTACGTGGGCGTCAAGAGCGCCGCCGGCCGGGTGAGCGGTTCGACGCTGATGGAGGTCGCCAAGGCCGCCGAGCGCGTCGGTTCCAAGCGGGTGCGCACCACCGTCGAGCAGAACCTGCTGGTGCTCGACGTGGCCGAGTCCGACGTGGAGGGTCTGACCGCGGACCTCGCCGAGCTGGGCCTGCACGCCGACCCGTCGCCGTGGCGGCGCGGCGTGATGGCCTGCACCGGCATCGAGTTCTGCAAGCTCGCCATCGTCGAGACCAAGCAGCGGGCGATCGACCTGGTCTCCGAGCTGGAGAAGCGGCTCGCCGACGTGCAGGCCGGTGTCACCGACCCGGTGACGATCAACCTCAACGGCTGCCCGAACGCCTGCGCCCGGACCCAGGTCGCCGACATCGGGCTGAAGGGCCAGATGGTCCCGGACGGCGACGGGAACCAGGTCGAGGGCTTCCAGGTGCACCTGGGCGGTGGCCTGGCCATCGACACCGGGTTCGGCCGGAAGATCCGCGGCCACAAGGTCATCTCCTCCGAGGTCGGCCCCTACGTGGAGCGGCTCGTGCGCAACTACCTCGACCAGCGCGAAGAGGGCGAGCGGTTCGCGCAGTGGGTCGCCCGCGCCGAGGAAGACGACCTCAAATGAGCGAGCGGGCGGTGCCGCAGTGCTGCCCGTACTGCGGCGACGAGGACCTCACCCCGGAGGAAGAGCCCTCCGGGGCCTGGAAGTGCCACGCCTGCCGACGGGTCTTCACCGTGCGGCTGGTCGGGTTGGCGCTGGGAGGGAACGGAGACTGATGACCGCCGAAACCACCACACAGATCGGATCGCGACGCAGCGACGAGGAGCTCAAGGCGCTGGTCGACAAGGCCGCGCCGGAGCTGGCCGACGCCACCGCGGAGGAAGCGCTGCGCTGGGCGGCGGAGCACTTCGGCGACGGCAGGCTGATCGTGGCCTCCAACATGCAGGACGCGGTGCTGGTCGACCTGGCCGCCAAGGCCATGCCCGGCGTGGAGATCCTGTTCCTGGAGACCGGCTACCACTTCGCCGAGACCATCGGCACGCGCGACGCCGTCGAGCAGGTCTACGACGTGAAGATGGTCAACGCGCTTCCCGAGCAGACCGTCGCCGAGCAGGACCAGGCCGAGGGCCCGCGCCTGTACGAGCGCGACGCGCAGCGCTGCTGCTTCCTGCGCAAGGTCGTCCCGCTGCGCAACACGCTGTCCCGCTACGAGGCGTGGGTGACCGGCGTGCGCCGGGTGGAGGCGCCGACCCGCGCCAACACCCCGATCCTCACCTGGGACGACCGCAACGGGTTGGTGAAGGTCAACCCGCTGGCGGCGTGGTCCGACGAGGAGATGCAGCGCTACATCGACGACAACGGCGTGCTGGTCAACCCGCTGGTTCCCGCGGGGTATCCGTCCATCGGATGCCAGCCCTGCACCGCCAAGCCGCAGCCGGGCGCGGATCCGCGCAGCGGGCGCTGGGCGGGCAGCTCCAAGACCGAATGCGGATTGCACGGCTGAGTTCTCAGCGCACACGAGCACGACTTCGACCCGGGTGCGGGTGTCCGGGAGACGACGGAGGGGAAATGACCACAGCAGACACCGAGGTGTCCGCGCCGCCGCAGGTGGACAACCTGGCCGCGCTGGAGTCCGAGGCGATCCACATCTTCCGCGAGGTGGCCGGTGAGTTCGACCGGCCGGTGATCCTGTTCTCCGGTGGCAAGGACTCCACGGTGCTGGTGCACCTGGCGATCAAGGCGTTCTGGCCCGCTCCGGTGCCGTTCTCGCTGCTGCACGTCGACACCGGGCACAACTTCCCGGAGGTGCTGGACTTCCGCGACGACATCGTCGAGAAGCACCAGCTGCGCCTGGTCGTGGCCGAGGTGCAGGACTACATCGACGACGGCCGGCTGCAGGAGCGCGCCGACGGCACCCGCAACCCGCTGCAGACCCAGCCGCTGCTGGACGCCATCGGCGACAACAAGTTCGACGCCGTCTTCGGCGGCGGTCGCCGCGACGAGGAGCGGGCCCGCGCCAAGGAGCGCATCTTCAGCCTGCGCAACGCCTTCGGGCAGTGGGACCCGCGCCGGCAGCGCCCGGAGCTGTGGAACCTCTACAACGGGCGGCACCGCCCGGGTGAGCACGTGCGCGTGTTCCCGCTGTCGAACTGGACCGAGCTGGACATCTGGCGCTACATCCAGCGGGAGAAGATCGAGCTGCCGGAGATCTACTACGCGCACCGCCGCGAGGTCTACCTGCGCGACGGCATGTGGCTGACCTCCGGCCCGTGGGGCGGTCCGCGCGACGGGGAGAACCCGGAGTCCAAGACGGTGCGCTACCGCACGGTCGGCGACGGTTCCTGCACCGGCGCTGTCGAGTCCGAGGCGTACACCGTGGACGACGTCATCGCCGAGGTCGCGGCCAGCCGCCTCACCGAGCGAGGCGCGACCCGCGCAGACGACCGGATCAGCGAAGCCGCCATGGAAGACCGCAAGCGCGAGGGTTACTTCTGATCCCGCCCGTCCTCCGTTCTCCCTCCCACTGCCACCAGGAATGGGTTTCCAGACGATGACCGAGACCACGACTCGCACCGCCCCGGACAGCGGCACCGAGGTGACGCTGCCGGTGCACACCGATCTGCTGCGACTGGCCACCGCGGGCTCCGTCGACGACGGCAAGTCCACGCTGGTGGGTCGGCTGCTGCACGACACCAAGTCGGTGCTGGCCGACCAGCTCGACGCGGTGCACCGGGCCAGCGCGGACCGCGGCCTGGCCACCCCTGACCTGTCGCTGCTGGTCGACGGCCTGCGCGCGGAGCGCGAGCAGGGCATCACCATCGACGTGGCCTACCGCTACTTCGCCACGCCGAAGCGCACCTTCGTGCTGGCCGACACCCCCGGCCACGTGCAGTACACCCGCAACACCGTGACCGGTGCCTCGACCGCCCAGCTGGCGGTGCTGCTGGTCGACGCCCGCAACGGCGTCGTCGAGCAGACCCGGCGGCACGCGGCGGTGCTGGCGCTGCTGGGCGTGCCGCAGCTGGTGCTGGCCGTGAACAAGATCGACATGGTGGACTTCGACGAAGCGACCTTCACCCGCATCGCCGAGGAGTTCGCCCTCCACGCCAGGGCTCTCGGCTACGCCGACGACGCCGTGGTGACCATCCCGGTGTCGGCGCTGCTCGGCGACAACGTGGTGGAGCGCTCCGAGAACACGCCCTGGTACTCCGGCCCGTCGCTGCTGGAGCACCTGGAGAGCGTGCCGGTCGCGCCGGACCCGCACGACGTGCCGTTCCGGATGCCGGTGCAGTACGTGATCCGGCCGCGCACCGCCGAGCACCCGGACTACCGCGGCTACGCGGGCCAGGTCGGCGCCGGTGTGGTGCGGGCCGGGGACGACGTCGTCGTGCTGCCCGCCGGGGTGCGCACCAAGGTGTCCAAGGTGGACACCGCCGACGGCGAGCGGGCGGAGGCCGCGGCGGGTCACTCGGTGACGCTGCTGCTGGAGGACGACGTCGACATCTCGCGCGGCGACCTGATCGCCGCGGCGGAGACCGCTCCCCGGCTGACCGACGAGCTCGACGCCACCGTGTGCTGGCTGGCGGAGAAGACGCTGAACCCGGGCGCGAAGGTGCTCGTCAAGCACGGCGCCCGCACCGTGCAGGCGATGGTCACCGAGCTGTCGGCGCGCTTCGACGAGCAGCAGCTGACCAGCGTCGCCGCCCCGGACTCGTTGCAGCTCAACGAGATCGGCCGGGTGCAGCTGCGCACCGCCGAGCCGCTGCCGGTCGACGACTACGCCGACAGCCGCCGCAACGGCTCCTTCCTGGTCATCGACCCGGCCGACGGCACCACCCTGGCCGCGGGCCTGATCGGTGTGCCGCTGGCTCCGTTCGCCGAAGCGTCGCGATGACCACCGCGCCGCTGGTCGCCGTCGCGCACGGCAGCCGGGATCCGCGCTCCGCCGCGACGATCCACCGGCTGCTGGACGTGGTGCGCGCGCTGCGGCCGGAGCTGGACGTGCGCGTGGCGTTCCTGGACCTGTCCCAGCCGCTGCTGGGCGACGTCCTGGACGCCGTGCGCGCCGACGGGCACCGGGAGGCCGTGGTCGTGCCGCTGCTGCTCGGCCACGCCTTCCACGCCCGCGTCGACGTGCCCGCAGCCGTCGCCGACGCGCAGCAGCGGCATCCGGACCTCCGGGTGCGCATCGGCGACGTGCTGGGTCCGGACCCGCGGCTGGACGCCGCGGCGTGGCGCCGCTTGCTGGCAGCGGGTGCCGACCCCGACGATCCGGAGCTCGGTGTTCTGCTGGCGGGCGCGGGATCGTCGCACGCACCGGCCAACCGCCTGGTCGCCGACGTCGCGGCCCGCTGGCAGTCGCGCACCTCCTGGGCCGGAACGGTCGCGACCTTCGCGGCTGCGGCGGACCCGGACGTCCCGGCGGCCATCGAGCTGCTGCGGGCCCGCGGTGCGCGGCGGTTCGCGGTCGGGTCCTGGTTCCTGGCGCCGGGGCTGCTCCCGGACCGCATCGTCGAGCTGGCCCAGGCCCGCTCGGACGCTCCGCTGATCGCGGGTCCCATGGCCGATGATCCGGGCGTGGCCGATCTCGTCCTGCACCGCTACGACCTGGCCACCGTCGACGCACCGCTGCCCGTCCCGGCGTGAGAATGGGCAGCTCGTCTCGCGCGCAACGGTTTGGCGAGAATTCGCCAAGTGGGTTCGCCGTCGCACCTGCATCTGCATGATGTGATCTGTGCCGTTCACGCCAGGGTTGCGCGCGCAGGAGGTCGCTCCGCGATGACGTCGATCCCGCACCTGATCGCGCGGGTGCGCCCTGAGTTCGCGCGCAGCGAGCAGGACAAGTCCTGTCACTTCTTCCCGCTCCCGAACGGTGACCCGCTGCCCGATACCCTGCGCGCCTACTGCGGTTTCAGCATCGCCCCCGGCCAGGCCGAGGCTCTGGACGGGCCCGCGGGGATGCCGTGCCTGGGCTGCTTGATGGCCGCGGCGCTGTCCGACTGAACCCCCGGATCCGTCCGGGTGAACCATTGCCGTCCCGATCTACGTGTGATCCACCGGACCGCACCGCCGAGTTTCACTCAGAGTTGTTCTCTCAAAGACTACGATTCATCCCATGAGGTCATGAGAGAGTGCATGGCGGCGCTTGAACGGGGAACCGGCAGCTCACCGTGCATCGCTACCCCGTCAGGCCCACGCGATCGAGTGACCGTCGCTGTGGGGGCGATCAATGCAAGGCTGGACAGGGAGTCAGGGACAACAGGTCGAGATGAACACGCAGCAGCCGAGTCGACCGGTCATCACACCGGCTATGCGGGAACAGGCCAAGAAGCAGCCCAACACCTGGCTGTACGTGGTCGACCCGATCTTCACCGACCCCAACGCCGAAGTGCCGCCGTGGGGTTTCATCGGCGGTTACCGCGTCGACGAGCAAGGTGAGATCACCGACGACTTCTCCCCCAACCCGAACTACCGGCCCTCGCCCGTGGCGCTGCGGCTGCCCGCGCCGACCAACGACGTCGAGCGCGCGCTGCAGCTGACCACCACCGGGTACGCGCAGGGCCACTCCCTGCTCGCCGCGATGCTCGACTCCGAGCTGATCCTGTTCGCCCAGCCGCAGGGCAGCGGGCTGTTCACGATGGAGCACGAGTCGGGCCGCCGCCAGCTGCAGGTGTTCACCTCCGAGGGCTTCCTGCCGCCGAACTGGACGACCTGGCAGCGCATGACCGGGCGGCAGCTGGCGACCAACCAGCTGACCGGCGTCGACCTGCAGATCAACCCCACCAGTCCGGTCAAGGCCCGGATGCCCGGTGAGGACCTGGTCAAGATCGCCGCGTCGGTCCCGCCGAAGCCGGCGGGCGTTCCGATGTCGCCGCCCGCGGGCACGCTCATGCCTCCGGTCCCCGCGGCAAGCCCGGTCTCGCCACCCGCAGGCACCCCGATGTCACCGCCCGCGGGAACACCGGTCTCGCCGCCCGCCGGGATGCCGGCGCCCACCGCCACTCCCGCGGTCCCGGTCGGTCCCGCGACCCCGATCGTTCCCCAGCCCCCGGCCGCTCCGGCGGACCCGGCCGAGACCGAGTTCGGCCGCCGGTTCCTGGGCTCGATGCTGGCCGGGGCGATCGGTGACGCGCTGGGCGCGCCGGTGGAGTTCTACCCGATCGACCAGATCCGCAGCCGCTTCGGCGAGGACGGCGTCACCGAGTACGACCGCAGCGGCGAGCACCCGGGCGAGTTCACCGACGACACCCAGCTGACGCTGTTCACGCTGGAAGGGCTGATCCGCGCGCACAGCCTGGCCCGCAGCGGCGACTCCGCCGGTCCGCTGCCCGCCGTCCAGCTGGCCTACCAGCGCTGGCTGCACACCCAGGGCTACGCGTGGATGCGGTCGGCCGGGCCGTTCGCGGCCAAGCACCCCAAGGCCAACGGCTGGCTGATCGAGCAGTCCGACCTGTTCGCCGTGCGCGCGCCGAACAGCGGATCCATCAGCGCGCTCCGCGAGTTCGCCTCGGTGGGAGCTCCCGGCACGTTCGAGCGGCCGATCAACGACTCCGACGACTGCGGTGGCGTGGTCCGCGCCGCCCCGGTCGCGCTGTGGTCGGACGACCCGCGCTCGGTCTTCGAGCTCGCGGCCGCCACCGCCGCGCTGACCCACTCCCAGCCCAACGCCTACCTGCCCGCCGGTGTGCTGGCGGTGCTGGTGCACCGGCTGCTGCGCGAGGAGTCGCTGCCCTCGGCGCTGAAGCAGGCCCGCGAACTGCTGGCCGCCTACCGCGATCACGAGGACACCGAACGCGCGCTGCAGGCCGCCGAAGACCTCGCCGAGAAGGGCAAACCCACTCCCGAGCAGCTCAAGGACACCCTCGGCAGCGGCTGGGCCGGGCACGAGGCGCTGGCCATCGCGGTGTGCGCGGCGCTGTGCACCGACACCGTCGCCGACGCTCTGATGCTCGCGATCAACCACTCCGGCGACAGCGACTCGACGGCCTCGATCTGCGGCAACATCGTCGGCGCCCGCAACGGGGCCGCCGCGCTGCCCGGCGTGTGGCTGCGCGACCTGCGGCAGCGCGAGGTCGTCGAGTCGCTGGTCAAGGACGGACTGCTGGAGTTCCGGGGCACCCCGCCCACCGGGGACGCGTGGGCCAAGCGCTACCCCGCCTCCGGCGACGTCTCCGACCTTGACTTCGCCTCGTCGCTTCCCCGCGCCGAGAGCCCGGCTGAGAGCGCGGAGGCGCCGGCGGAGACCGACGAGGCGGAGGACGCCGCGCCCGAGGTGGAGTCCGAACCGGAAGTGGCCGCCCCGCAGGTCGAATCCGTCGTCTCCCCACCGGAATCGGCCGCACCGCCACCGCCGTCCTCCCCGGAAGACCTGCGCACGCAGCGGATCCTCGGGATGCTGCTGGGCGCCGCCGCCGGTGACGCGCTCGGCTTCCCCATCGAGGCCGACTCGCTGGCCGAGATCCGCGCGAAGTACGGCGACTCCGGACTCATCGACTACGTCGACGGACACCACCCGGCCGGGTCGATCAGCGACGAGACCCAGCTGACCGCGTTCACCGCCGAAGGACTCATCCGCGCCTCGACCGCGCGCCGCGAGAACGGGTCCGCCGACCCGGCGGCCCACGTGCAGCAGGCGTACCAGCGCTGGCTGCACACCCAGGGCGTCGAGTGGGCCGAGGCCGGGGGCAGCGCGGAGGAACCGGACGGCTGGCTGGTCGGCCAGCGCGAGCTGTTCGACCGCCGCGTCCGCGGCATGACCACGATGCAGGCGCTGCGCGGCTTCGCGGGCGGCAACGAGCCGGGTTCGCTGGACAAGCCGCCGAACGACGCGGCCGACTGGGGCGCGGTGATGCGCGCGGCTCCGGCGGCCCTGTGGTCGGACGACCCGTCCGAGGCGTTCCGCACCGGGGCCCGCACCGCGCTGCTCACCCACGGCCACGTCAGCGCCTACCTGCCCGCCGGTTCTCTCGCCGTGCTGGTGCACCAGCTGCTGGCCGACCGCTCGCTGCCGCAGGCGGTGGACCGCACGCTCCTCGAACTGTCCGAATGGGACGGTCACGAGGAGACGATCATCGCGCTGCGCAAGGCCGTCGAGCTGGCCGCGACCGGCACGCCGACGCCGGAGCAGATCGAGGAGGCCTTCGGCACCGCGCATTCGGGCGCCCAGGTGCTGGCGATCGCGGTGTGCGCGGCGCTGACCCACCCGGAGTCGTTCCCGGAGGCGTTGGTGCTGGCCGCCAACCACTCCGGCGCCAGCGACTCCACCGCGTCGATCTGCGGCGGGATCATGGGCGCGGCGCACACCGCCTCCGCGATCCCGCAGCACTGGCAGGACAAGCTGGAACTGCGCGAGACCCTGGAGTTCCTGGCCGCCGACGCGGACCTGGAGTTCGGCCCCAACCCGCCGTCCGGTCAGCTGTGGGCGGCGCGCTACCCGGTGCCCGAGGAGCAGCCGGTCGAGGCGGAACCCGAGGAAGTGGTCGCGGCCGAGGAGGAACCCGAACCGGAAGCGGCCGAGCCGGAAGCGACCACGCCAGAACCCGGCGAGCCGGAACCTTCCACGCCGGAAGCGGCGGAGGAAGCGAC
Organism: Saccharopolyspora sp. NPDC049357; assembly: GCF_040677225.1. NCBI lineage: Bacteria > Bacillati > Actinomycetota > Actinomycetes > Pseudonocardiales > Pseudonocardiaceae > Saccharopolyspora > Saccharopolyspora sp. NPDC049357. Next base: position 168,000 of record NZ_JBFAQJ010000002.1, read on the forward strand.
GGCCGCGGCCGAGGAAGCCCCCGCCGACAAGGACGACTCCGACGACGGGTTGTCCGACGAGGAACTGCGGTTGCTGCTGGCGTGGCGCAAGTTCCGCGACAACGACGACGGCAACGGCAACGCCGACCTCACCCACGGCCTGCACAAGCTCCTGGTGGAGGCGTTCGGCGAGGAGCGCGCGGCGCAGCTCATCGGCGAGTCCGCCGCCGAGGAAGTCGAGGTCGAGGACGAGGTCGAAGCCGTCGAGGAGGAGCAGGTCCGGCCCAGCCGCCGCGACCGGCTCGCCGGCTGCGTGCTCGGCAGCGCCGCGGGTGATGCCCTCGGCGCGCCCTGGATGTTCAGCGACCTGCTCACCACGCTGCGCGAGAACCCCGACGGGGTGCGCGCGCACGCCGAGCTGTTCGGCCGCCTCGGCGCCGCCACCGCCTACACGCAGCAGACCGCGTTCGTGCTGGCCGCGCTGAGCGGGGAGAACCCCGACCGGCCGTCGTTGGTGCGGGCCTCGCTGCGGGACTGGGTGCGCACCCAAGGCGGTCGGCCGACCCCGGACGGCGGCGGCAAGCTCAGCGACGTGGAACCCCTTCGCGCGCAGCGATTCCCGGACGAGGCGACGCTGACCGCGGTGGCCCGCTGGGGCGACCGGGCTGAGAACCCGACGCCGGGCAACCCGCCGAACGACGCCCGCAACGCCGCCGCCACCGTGCGCGGGGCCGTGGTCGGTTTCGAAGCCACCGATCCGGCCGAGGCGATCACGCTGGGCGCCGGCATCGGCGTGCTCACCCACGGCCACCCGGACGGTTACCTGCCGGCGGCCGCGCTCGCGGGCCTGGTGTGCGCGTTGGACGGCGGCCGGACGCTGATCGAGGCCGTGCAGTCGGTGCTGGCCGAACTCGACCGGATGGAGGGCGCCGAGAACACCGCGCGCGGCCTGCGCGCCGCGGTGGAGATCGCCACCGGCGGTCCCGTGTCGCCGACGGTGCTGGAGTCGCTGGGCCTGGGCTGGCACGCACCGGAAGCACTGGCCATCGCGGTCGTCGCGGCGCTGTCGCACCCGAACTCGGTGGCCGACGCGATCTCGCTCGCGGCCACGCACGCGGGCAACAGCGCGGCGACGGCGGCGATCTGCGGCGCCCTGATGGGCACCGCGCGCGGCGTCGAGGAGCTGCCCGAGGAGTGGGTCGACGGGCTGGAACTGCGGGAGGTCCTGGATCGTCTGCTGGCCGAGATGGATGTCTCCGAGGTCGAGGCGCCCGAGCCCCAACCCGCCGCCAACAGCGCCGGATAAGCCGCAGTGGACGAACGCGGGCTCGACGAGGACGAACGCGCGCTGCTGGCCGCATGTCGGCGGGACCCGGTGGAACGCCGGCTGCTGACGGTCTGGCGGCACTGGGAGAGCCATCCCGCGACCCGTCCGCTGTGGGCCGCTGAGCTGCAGCAGCGGATCGCGGCGGCTTCGGACGAGACGGCCCCGGCGACCGGGCTGGCCGACCGCGCCGGTGCCCTGCCCGGTTCCTCGGCCCGCGTGCTGGGCATGCTGCTCGGGGGCGCGGTCGGCGAGTTCGCCGCGCTCGGCCGCGTCGGTCAGCGCACCGGTGCACTGCTGTTCGTGCTGGAAGGGCTGATCCGCGCGCACACGCAGCTGCGGTCGACGGTTTCCGGCGAACCGACCTCGGCGGCGCTGGCGGCGTTGCGCCGCTGGCTGCACACCCGGGGTGTGCCGTGGCGGGACTGCGGCGGCGACTCACCCCGGCCGAGCGGTTTCCTGGTCGCCGAGCGAGGTCTGCACGATCCGGCGACCGATGAGCCGACGCTGCTGACCTCGGCGGCGAAGCTCGTCGCCGGGCATCCGCAGGGCACCCGGCAGCAGCCGATCAACAGCGCGGACACGGCCACCGCCGTCCCGTTCGGGGCGCTGGCCGCGCTGTGGTCGGGCGACCCGGGCGCGGTGTTCGCGCTCGGCGGTGATCTGGCCGCGCTCACCCACGGGCATCCGCACGGGCACAGCCCCGCCAGCGTGCTGGGCACGACGACGCTGTGGCTGCTGCGCGGGCACGACCTGGAAACCTCGCTGCGCCAGGGCATTTCCGGGTGGCAGTCGGGCCGCACCGCGCTCGGTGACGCCCTGCGGCTGGGACTGCTCAGCCCGGCGGGCTTCCGCCCCGGACCCGCGCACCTGGGCGCGAACCGCAGCGGGCTCGGTGCACTCGCCGTCGCCGCGCGCGTGGCGCTGGCCTGCGAGGACGACTTCGCTGCCGCCATCGCATCAGCGGCCGAGCACGACGGGGACACCGCGACCACAGCGATGCTGTGCGGGCAGCTGCTCGGCGCGCTGCGCGGCCCCACCGCGATCCCCGCGGAACTGCTGGAGACGTTGCCGATCCTCGGCGTGATCGAGCGCCTGGGCCGGGACGCGGCGACCGAGTTCGGCCCCGAGCCCGACGAGTCCGCCGCGTGGGAGAACCGCTACCCCGCCGACGATTCCACGCCGACCGCCGCTGCCGGGACGTCGGACTACCGGACCGGGCTGACCGGGGTGCCGCGACTGGCCGTATCGCGGGACCGGTTCCTCGGCGCGGTGCTGGGCTGCGCGGTCGGCGAGGCGTTGGGGATGCCGGTCGCCTCCGACAGCTGGGACGAGATCCGCGCGCGTCACGGCGCCGACGGGCTCACCGAGTACGTGCCCGCCGGGCATCCGTCAGGACGGCTCGGCAGCGACACCCAGCTGCTGCTGTTCTCGGTCGAGGGCGTGCTGCGGGCCAACGTCGCTCGCCGCGCGGGCGAGACCGACGACCCGATCCGGCATCTGCAGCACGCCTACCAGCGCTGGCTGCACACCCAGCACCTGAGCTGGCCGCGGGCGGCGGGCGATTTCCTCCGCGAGGCACCGGAACCGGACGGCTGGCTGGTCCAGCAGCGAGCGCTGTTCCAGACCCGCAACCCGGGCCGGACCATGATGCGCACGCTGATCGCCTTCGCCAAGGGCCAGCAGCCGATGGGCACCCCCGAGAAGCCGGCCAGCGACTCGGCGGGCAGCGGCGCGATCATGCGCGCGGTACCGGCGGCCCTGTGGTCCGACGACCCGTCGCAGGTGTTCGCGCTGGGCATGCGCAGCGCCGCGCTCACCCACGGCCACCCCACCGCCCTGCTCAGCGCGGGCGCGCTCGGGTTCATGACGTCCAAGCTGCTGGTCGGAGAGCCGCTCGCCGAGGCGGTCACCGGCGCTCTGGCGGAACTCGCCCCGCACACCGGCCACGAGGAGGTCACCCGCCGCCTCACCGCCGCCAAGGACCTCTCCGGCGGCGCCCGCCTGACCCCGGACGAGCTGGAACGCGAACTCGGCACGGCGGGCACGGCCGCCGAAGCCCTCGCCATCGGCACCTACGCGGCGCTGGCCGCCGACGGCGACTTCGACACCGCCCTGCCGATCGCCGCCAACCACTCCGGCAACAGCTCCACCACCACGGCCGTCGCCGGAGCCCTCACCGCGGCCACCACCGGCGCCGCGAAGATCCCCCAGCGCTGGACCGCGGAGCTCGAACTCCACGACGTCATCACCCGGATCACCCAGGACGCCACCCAGGAGTTCGGTCCTCGCCCGCCCACCTGGGACGCCCGCTACCCACCCACCTGATCCGGGGCTGGGGCGTGGGTCTCCGGGTGTGGCGCAAGAGGTGCGGGGCTGGTTAACGTCTCCGGCATGGATGAGCTCGTGCACTTCGAGGTGGCCGACGGGGTCGGAACGATCACCCTGGATTCGCCGCACAACCGCAACGCCCTGTCCGCCCAGCTCCGCCGGGAGCTCAAGGGACACCTGGACGCCGCGACGAACGACGACGCGGTGCGCGTGATCGTCCTGGCGCACACCGGCAAGGTGTTCTGCGCCGGCATGGATCTCAAGGAGTCCCGCTCGGCGGATTCCGATCAGCAGGGCGTCAACGAGTTCCCGGCGCTGCTGGAGCAGATCTGGACCAGTCCGAAGCCGGTCGTGGCCAAGGTCGCCGGACCCGCTCGCGCGGGGGGTGTGGGGCTCGTCGCGGCCTGCGACATCGCGGTGGCGGCCGAGAGCGCCACGTTCGCCTTCACCGAGGTCCGCATCGGCGTGGTCCCGGCGGTCATCTCGGTGACGGTGCTCCCCCGGCTCAACGCCCGCCAGGCGCACGAGCTCTTCCTCACCGGCGAGACCTTCGACGGCCGGCGCGCCGCGGAGATCGGCCTGCTCAACTCCGCCGTCCCGGCCGACGATCTGGACTCGGAGGTCAAGCGCTACACCGACATGCTGGCGCTCGGCGGACCCACCGCCTTGGCCGCCACGAAGAACATGCTCACCAGCCAGCGGCCGGAATCGATGACCGACGACTTCGCCGAGATGCTGCAGCTGTCGGCCCGGCACTTCGCGGGCGAGGAGGGCCAGGAGGGCATCACGGCGTTCGCGGAGAAGCGCAAGCCCGGCTGGGTCCCGGAAGCGCTGAGGTGAACGGTGGTCAGTGGCGCCGCTGCGGCGCCACTGACCATCCGCATCCAGTATTACGAGCGACTGCTGCTCAAGATCGGGTCAGCACCGCGGTGAAGCGGCGCCCGCACATGGGGCGCTCCGCCGCGTCGCGCAGGACCGAGTTGATGCCGTTGAACGCCTTGGGGTCGTGGTCGGCGAGGTCCTGGAACCCGGACCAGATCAGGACGTGCTCGCCTTCGGGCAGCCAGGACAGGTCGGTCAGGCAGTCGAAGAGGGAGTCCAGGTTCCGCCCGGCCCACTCGGGGAAGTCGAGGACGGCGGCGATGCCGTCGAGGGTGGTGCGCTTGCTGGTCAGGTCGACGCCGTCGAGGACGTGGGCGGTCGCACCTCGCTCCTCGGCCGTGATGACGGCCTCGCGAGCCGTGATGTCGGCGCCCGGCTGATCACTCACCGGCTGCTCCTTCCGCAACCTGCTGGCCAGTTTCGCTCCGAACATGGCACTCAACCCGCCGTATCCACAACCACGAACGATTCGTAGTGATCACCGGTGTAGTACACCTCGTCCTGACCACCCGTGACCAGTCGGCGCGCGCCGCGATCCTTCGAGCCCGGGGTCGGCACGGTGTACTCGTGGTAGTAGCCGGACTTCTGCTGGGGCAGCTCGCCTTCGCGGTTGCCGAACACCGAGCCGTCCTTGCCCGGGTACGGGAACGGCCCGCCCTTGACGATGAGCTGGTAGGTCTTGCCCGTCTCGGGCGGCAGCTTCGACAGCTGCTCGACCTGCAGTCCGGACTGGGCGGCACCGGGCACCTCGGTGCTCGGCGAGTCGGCGACGACGTCCTTGCCGAACCACCCGAGCACGACCAGGGCGATCAGCCCGACCAACGCGGACGAAATGCGCTTGCGCGAGCTCACGCCGTCTTTCCCCTCCGCCCGGTCTCACCGTCGTGGCCGACCTGCGGTTCGGCGCCGCGCACGCGGGTGAACTTGGCGCCGAGCCCGTCCACCGCGCGGTCGACGACTCGCGCCACCCCCCAGCACAACGGCACCAGTACCGCAAGGACCAGGGCGACCTGCAGCGGATAGACGAGCTGCACCAACCACAGCTCGACGCCGTCGTACCACTCGACCAGCAACTCCAACACAACGCGCAGCGTACGCGCGCCACCACCGCGCTGCGCGCACCCCCGGCGCGCACGCGTGGCACCTTCCTGAGCCAGATCGGTTGCACCGTGTGCCACAGTGGTGCCATGATGGCATCATGGACCTCACGACGTACGTCGACAACCTGCGCCGCGACCTCGCCGTGGCCGCCGAAGCCGGTGGTGACGAGGCGCGGGAGCTCGCCGAACGGCTCACCGCCCCGCTGGAATCGGCCGTCCGGCTGACGCTGTTCAACGCGCTGTCGGCCGCTGCCGACGAGATCACCAGCGATCTCGCCCCCGGCTCGGTCGAGGTGCGGCTGCGCGGCGGCGAGCCCGGCTTCGTCGTGACACCGCCGGCCCACACCGAGGACGCCGAAGACGAGGCCACCCCGGCACCACCGGCCCCGGAGACCGACGAGGGCGCGATGTCGCGGATCAACCTGCGACTGCCGGAATCCCTCAAGAACCGCGTCGAGGAAGCCGCCGCCGCGCAGCACCTGTCGGTCAACGCCTGGCTGGTGCGCGCCGCCGCAGCAGCGCTCGACGGCGACCGACCACGCGCCCGGCCGCACGGCAAGGTCGGCCAGCGCTTCACCGGCTGGGTGCGCTGAGGCGCTTCCCCACCTGACTCACCACACGTCTCCGACCAGCGGAGACGCTCATCCACCACCCTTGGAGGGCACCGCCATGCCTGAATTCGACACTCCCGAGCCGATCGCGGCGACCATTGAACTCGCGTGGGGCACCGCGCGGATCCTCGCCACCGACGCCGCGCGCACCACCGTCGACGTCCGGCCCACCGACGCGGCGACCAAGGCCGACGTGACGACCGCGGAGAACACCGACGTCTCCTTCGCCGCCGGAACCCTGCAGGTCAAGGGGCCGAAATCACGCGGCCTGTTCACCAAGCCGGGATCGGTCGAGATCACCGTCGAACTGCCCGCGGGCTCCAGCCTGAACGGGCAGGCCGGCGCCGGCTCCTTCGCGACCGAAGGCCGGCTCGGCGACACCCGGATCAAGACGGCGATGGGCAGCATCGACGTCGACGAGACCGGGGCGCTGAAGGCCGACACCGCAGGTGGGCGCGTCACCGCCCGGCACATCGCGGGCAACGCGGAGGTGAGCACCGGGACCGGCGAGGTCGAGCTGCACCGCATCGACGGCACCGCCGTGGTGAAGAACTCCAACGGCGCGACGCGGCTCGGCGAGGTCGGCGGTGCCCTGCGGCTCAAGGCCGCCAACGGCGACATCACCGTGCAGCGCTCGCTGGCCGACGTCGAGGCGCGGACCGCCAACGGCAGCGTCCGCATCGACGAGATCGTGCGCGGTTCGGTGCAGCTGGCGACCTCGCTCGGCGACCTGCGCATCGGCATCCGGCCCGGCACCACCGCGTGGCTGGACCTCGACGCCAAGCACGGCCGCGTCCACAACAACATGGACCACGCGGACGAACCCGATCCCGACGCGGAGACCGCCGAGGTGCACGCCCGCACCGGCTTCGGCGACGTAACCGTCCGACGAACGGAGATGGTGCGATGACCTGCCCGGCCGAGAAGTGGGAAATCGACCCCGGCAAGTTCTGGATGCGCGGCGCAGCACCGGAATCTCCGGTGCGCTTCGACGACGAGACCGGGGTGTGGAACGTCTACGGCCACGCCGAGGCCGTGCAGGCGCTCGGCGACCCGGGCGCGTTCTCCTCCGACATCGCCCGAGTGCTGCGGATGGAGGGCGAGAACCCCTTGCAGGAGGGCAATCTCCTCCAGCTCGACCCGCCCCGGCACCGCGAGCTGCGCAACCTCGTCAGCCGCGCGTTCACGCCGAAGGTCGTCAACGACCTGGAACCTCGGATCGCGGAGCTGACGGCGGAACTCCTCGAACCCCTCGGTGACGAGTTCGACCTGATCTCCGCGCTCGCCCACCCACTGCCGGTGATCGTCATCGCCGAACTGCTCGGCGTGCCGGCCGGTGATCGCGCGCAGTTCCGGACCTGGGCCGACGGCCTGCTGACGACCGAGGCCGAGTTCAACGCGCGGGAGATCGACACCGAGAGCGACGAGGCCGCCAGGCAGCTGCGGATGGTCACCGAGATGCGCGACTACCTGCTCGGCCACGCCGCCGAACGACGACGCCGACCCCGCCGGGACCTGCTGACCGACCTGGTCCAGGCCGAGGTCGACGGCGAGCGGCTCAGCGACGACGAGATCGTCAACTTCGCCAGCGTTCTGCTGCTGGCCGGCCACATCACCACGACCCTGCTGCTCGGCAACACCGTGCTGTGCCTGGACGAGCACCCGGACCAGCTCGCGGCGGTGCGCGACGACCGTGCGCTGCTGCCGAGCGCGATCGAGGAATCGCTGCGCTACCTCAGCCCGTTCGCCGTCGTCTACCGCGCGACCACGCGGGCCACCGAGATCGGCGAGCTAGAGGTGCCCGCCGACCAGGTGATCGCCGTGCGGCTCAGCGCCGCCAACTGGGACGCGCGCCGCTTCGACTCCCCTGCGACCTTCGACGTCCGCCGGGACCCCAACCCGCACCTGGGGTTCGGCCGGGGCATCCACTTCTGCCTCGGCGCACCCCTGGCGAGGCTGGAGGGCAGGATCGCCCTCGGCCTGCTCCTGGACCACTTCCCGCAGTTGAGCACGGATCCGCGACGTCCGCCGACGTTCATGCGGTCGTACGACATCAACGGCGTGAACGAGCTCCCGCTGCTGAGCGGTGTCAGGAGCCGGAGTGCTCGCGGATGGACTTGATGATGGCGCCGAAGTCCTGGCCGCCTCCGCCCTCCTCGTTGAAGCGGCGGTAGAGGTCCGTGGCGAGACGGCCGATGGACGCGTCGGTGCCCGACTGCTCCGCCGCGGAGAGCGCGAGGTTGAGGTCCTTGAGCATCAGGGCCGCCGCGAAACCGGGCTCGTAGTCGTGGTTCGCGCGGCTGGTCTCCACCAGGTCGGGAACCGGGCAGTTCGTGGTCAGCGCCCAGCACTGGCCGGTGGAGACCGCAGCGACGTCGTAGAGCGCCTCGTGCGAGAGGCCGAGGCGCTCACCGAGCACGAACGCCTCGCTGACCGCGATCATCGAAGCGCCCAGGATGAGGTTGTTGCACATCTTGGTGACCTGGCCGTTGCCGGGACCACCGCAGTGGATCACCTTGCGCGCCATCGGCTCCAAGACGCTCTCGGCGCGCTGGAAGTCGGCTTCGGACCCGCCGACCATGAACGTCAGGGTTCCCGCCTCGGCACCGGCCGTACCACCGGAGACGGGTGCGTCGATGCTGCCGAAACCGGCTTCCTGCGCGCGCTGGTGCGCGGCGCGCGCGTCAGCGACGTCCACAGTGGAGGAATCGACCAGCAGCGCACCGGAGGCCGCGTTGGGCAGCACCTCGTCGTAGGCGTCCAGCAGGTGCTTGCCGCTGGGCAGCATGGTGATCACCGCGTCCGCCCCGCGGACCGCGTCCGCGATCGAGGACACCGTGGTCACGCCGTTGTCCGCGGCGGCGGCCAGGGCGGCCGGGACGAGGTCGTAGCCCTGCACGGTGTGGCCGGCCTTGACGAGGTTCGCCGACATCGGACCGCCCATGTGACCGAGTCCGATGAAACCGATGACAGCCATTGTCACTACCTTTCTGCTCGAACTTCCGCCAAGACCGGCGACTCCGCGCTCAGCCGAACAGCTTCGGCTCGTCGGAGGCCGGTTCGAAGAACTTCTGCACCCGGGATTCGTCCACTTCGGACAGAGTCGTGGGAGACCACTGCGGGTTGCGGTCCTTGTCGACCAGCGCGGCGCGCACGCCCTCGACGAAGTCGCCGATCCGCACGCACGCCATGGCCAGCCGGTACTCCAGGGTCAGCGCCTGCTCCAGCGAGTCGTACCCGCTGCGCATCGCGCGCAGGGTGACCTTGAGCGCCGTGGGCGACTTGGTCTCGATGGTCGTCGCGGCGTCCTGCGCGGCCTGCTCGGGACGGTCCCGCAGCCGGGCGAGAACGGACTCGACGTCGGAGCCCGCGTAGGCCGCGTCGATCCACTCCCGGTGCTCGGCCAGCGCCGGTTCGGGCACCGGCGCGGCGAAGGCCGCCAGCACCTCGTCCACGTCACCGCTGCTCAGGGCCTCGACGAGCTCCGGGAGCCGGGCGCTGTCGACGTAGTGGTCGGCCAGGTCGCAGTACAACGCGTCCGCGCCGCCCACCGCCCCACCGGTCAGCGCGAGGTGCGTGCCGAGCTCGCCGGGGGTGCGCGACATCAGGTAGGTGCCGCCGACGTCGGGGATGAAGCCGATGCCGGTCTCGGGCATCCCGACCTTGGATCGCTCGGTGACCACCCGGTGCGATCCGTGCGCGGTGATGCCGACACCCCCGCCCATGCAGATGCCGTCCATGATCCCCACGACCGGCTTGGGGTAGTTGGCCAGCGCGGAGTTGAGCCGGTACTCCTCGGTCCAGAACGCCGCGGGCAGCGACTCGTCACCGGCCTTGGCCGCGTCGTGCAGGGCGCGCACGTCGCCGCCGGCGCACAGACCGCGCTCGCCGGCGCCGTCGATCAGGATCGCCCTGATGTGCTCGGCGTCGCGCCACCGCTCGACCGCCTCGGTCATCTCCCGGACCATGCCGAGGGTCAGCGAGTTGAGGGCTTTCGGGCGGTTGAGCGTGATCCGCCCGAGCGAGCCGTTCTCACTCACCAGGATCTCGGACTCCGTCATGGTGCGAAACTCCATCGTTGTGCGAAGGCGCTGCCCCCGGGGCGGCGGTCAGGCCGCCAGCAGACCACGGGAGATGATCAGCCGCATGATTTCGTTGGTGCCTTCCAGGATCTGATGCACCCGCAGGTCGCGGACGATCTTCTCCAGGCCGTACTCGGCAAGGTATCCGTATCCACCGTGGATCTGAAGTGCCTCGTTGGCCACGGTGAACCCGGCGTCGGTGGCCAGTCGCTTGGCCATCGCGCACAACCGGGTGGCCGCCGGGTCCTTGGTGTCCAGCGCCCACGCCGCCCGCCACAGCAGCAGGCGTGCGGCCTCCAGCTCGGTGGCCATGTCGGCGAGCTTGAACTGCAAGGCCTCGAACTCGCTGAGCTTGGAGCCGAACGCGCTGCGCTCGCGCACGTATCCCAGCGACTTGTCCAGCGCGGCCTGCGCGCCGCCGAGCGAGCAGGCGCCGACGCTGAGCCGACCGCCGTCGAGCCCGGCCATGGCGATGCGGAACCCGATGCCCTCGTCGCCGAGCCGCTGATCAGCGGAGACGCGGACGCCGTCGAAGATAACCTGGCGCGTGGGCTGGGCGTTCCAGCCCATCTTCTTCTCGTTGGCCCCGAAGGACAGCCCCTCGGCTCCGGCCTCCACGACGAAGGTGGAGATGCCCTTGTGCCCCGGTTCTCCGGTGCGGGCCATCACCACGTAGACGTCGGAGCTGCCGCCACCGGAGATGAACTGCTTGACCCCGGTGAGCACGTAGTCGTCGCCGTCGCGGACCGCCCGGGTCTGCAGCGCGGCGGCGTCCGATCCCGCGCCGGGCTCGGTCAGGCAGTAGCTCGCGAGGCGTTCCATCGAGCACAGCCCCGGCAGCCAGCGCGCCCGCTGGGCGTCGCCGCCGAAGCGGTCGATCATGCCCGCGCACATGTTGTGGATGGAGATGTAGGCGGCGATCGACGGATCTCCGCTGGCCAGCGCCTCGAAGATCAGAACCGAGTCGAACCTGCTCAGGCCGCTGCCACCGAAGGCCTCGTCGACGTAGACGCCGCCGATACCGAGTTCCCCTGCTGCGCGCAGCGTCTCGACCGGGAAGTACTTGTCCTGGTCCCACTCCACGGCGTGCGGGGCGAGCTGGTCTTGGGCGAATTCCAGCGCGGCGTCACGGATGGCGCGCTGGTCGTCGGCGAGCTCGAAAGGCGAGCTCACCACTGCTGCGACGGACACGTCGACTCCCTCCTCGCGCTCGGACGGGGACCGGGATCACCGGCCCCCGCCCGCGCGATCAGTGCATCGTCGGGATGGTGAAGCTGGCGCCTTCCTTGAGTCCGGAGGGCCAGCGCGAAGTGACCGTCTTGGTCTTGGTGTAGAAGCGGATCGAGTCCGGACCGTGCTGGTTGAGGTCGCCGAATCCGGACCGCTTCCAGCCGCCGAAGGTGTGGTAGGCGATCGGCACCGGGATCGGCACGTTCACGCCGACCATGCCGGTGTTGACCCGGTTGACGAACTCGCGCGCGGCGTCGCCGTCGCGGGTGAAGATCGCGACGCCGTTGCCGTACTCGTTCTCGTTGGGCAGCCGCAGCGCTTCCTCGTAGTCGGCAGCCCGCACGATCGACAGCACCGGGCCGAAGATCTCCTCGCGGTAGATGCGCATCTCCGGCGTGACGTGGTCGAACAGCGAGGCGCCCATGAAGAAGCCGTCCTCGTTGCCTGCCAGCGAGAAGTCGCGCCCGTCGACCACCAGCTGCGCGCCCTCGTCGACGCCGGCGCCCACGAGGTCGTGCACCTTCTGCCACGCCTGCTTGGTCACCAGCGGGCCGAAGTCGGCGTCGGCGTCGAAGCTGGTGCCGACCTTGAGCCCCTGGATCTTCTCGACGAGCTTGTCGACCAGCGCGTTCGCGGTGGCCTCGCCGACCGGCACGGCCACCGAGATCGCCATGCAGCGCTCCCCCGCCGAGCCGTAGCCGGCGCCGATCAGCGCGTCGGCGACCTGGTCGAGGTCCGCGTCCGGCATGACGATCAGGTGGTTCTTGGCACCGCCGAAGCACTGCGCGCGCTTGCCGTGCGCCGCGGCGGTGGAATAGATGTACTCGGCGATGTCGGAGGACCCGACGAAGCCGATGGCCTCGACGCGCGGTTCGGTCAGCAGCGCGTCGACGGCGGTCTTGTCACCGTTGACGACGTTGAAGATCCCGGGCGGGCCTCCGGCCTCGATGAACAGCTCTGCCAGTCGCAGCGGTACCGAGGGGTCGCGCTCGGAGGGCTTGAGCACGAAGGCGTTGCCGCAGGCGATCGCCGGTGCCGCCTTCCAGAGCGGGATCATCGCCGGGAAGTTGAACGGCGTGATGCCCGCGACCACGCCCAGCGGCTGGCGCAGCGAGTAGACGTCGATGCCGGAGCCGACGCTGTCGCTGTACTCGCCCTTGAGCAGGTGCGGGACGCCGATCGCGAACTCGACGACCTCCAGGCCGCGCTGGATGTCGCCCTTGGCGTCGGCGACGGTCTTGCCGTGCTCGGAGGACAGCACGCGTGCCAGGTCCTCCATCTCGTCGTTGATCAGCTGCACGAACCGCATGAGCACGCGAGCCCGCTTCTGCGGGTTCATCGCGGCCCACGCCGGCTGCGCCGCAGCCGCGTTGTCGACAGCCGCCGTGACCTCGTCGGTCGAGGCCAGCGGCACCCTGGCCTGAACCAGGCCCGTGTTGGGGTCGAACACATCACCGAAGGAACCGGAGTTGCCCGGCACCCGCTTTCCACCGATGAAGTGCTCCAGCTCGCGTGTCATCTCGCACCGCACCTCCGCCGAACCGGCCATCGAAATACTAGGAAGCCAAACTGTTTGTAGCCCAATCTTTCCCACAAGGAACGCACGCACAACAGGGTGTGCCGCGTCACAGTATCGATTCTGCGCACTTCACGCCGTTTTATCCAGGCGCGAGGAGCACCACTTGAGGGACGTCTCGCGAGGACGAGCCGAGCCGAAGCGTCCCGGTCCGCGGGCACTGCGCGGAGCGCGAGGGCTGCCGCCGGCCGACGGCGGCGACGGAGCCGCGCGGATGCACGGCGCGAGGACTCAGGCCGTCGAGCCGTCTTCTCAGCGCCGGGCGCGCTCAGGCGGGGGTGCGGTGCGCGCGGGCGGTGTCGATCTTCGCCGCGACGGTGGCCCGCCACTTCTCCGGCAGGTGGGGCAGGCAGCCGGCGACGTGGTCGGCGAGGTCGTCGCGGCCGTGCATGGTCAGCGCGAAGACCTCCGCGACCTGGACGCCGTGATCGGGCTGGGACAGCACGCGGACCTCGTCGCCCGCGCTGATCTCGCCCGGCTGCTCGACGGCCAGGTAGGCGCCGGTGCGCCCGTGCTGGGTGAACCTCTTGACCAGGCCGGGGACGTCCCAGAAGCCGGCGAAGACGCGGCAGGGCTGCCGCGGTCCGGTCACCCGCAGCACTGCATCGCCGATCGCCCAGCGCTCGCCGATCAGCGCCGAGGTGCTGTCCACGCCGGTCAGCGTCAGGTTCTCGCCCGCGTTGCCCGCCACGAGGTCCTTGCCGAGCTCGGCCGACCAGTGCGCCAGCTCCTCGCCGTCGAAGGCGTAGGCGGCCTGGTACCAGGCGCCGTGGTGCTTGGTGTCGCACACCGCATCGCCCTGGACGCCGGTTTCGGTGAACAGCACCGGCGCGTCGGCGGGACGCTTGTCGATGCCGCTCTCGCCGAGGCGCCCGGCCCACTCCCCGGACCGCACGACTGCCAGGTTCACCGACGACACGACGCTCATGGCGATCAACCTACGTGACCTCTCCGAGCCGCCCCAACGGGTTTGAAGACCGCGAAGGTCACAGTCGTCCGGTGACCGCCTGCAGCGCTTCGCGCGCCTCGCGGCGCAGCAATCCGACCAGGTCGGCGGCGGGCATCGGGCGGGCGTGGGCGTAGCTCTGGCCCGCCCACATCGAGATCGCCTCGGCGTCGCCCGCCTTGCCCGCGGCGCCGCGCATCGGCTTGGTCAGGTTGTTCACCTGCGGATACGCCGCCGGGGCGTCCTGGTTGTCGAGCATGAAGCGGTTCACCAGACCGCGCGCGGGGCGACCGCTGAACGCCCGCGTGATGTCGGTCTGCCGCTGACCTTCGGCCATCTGGGCCCGTTGCGCCTGCGCGGTGCCCGCCTCGTCGCAGACCAGGAACGCGGTCCCCAGTTGCGCGGCGGTTGCTCCGGCCGTCAGCACGGCCGCGACGTCCGCGCCGTGCACCAGCCCGCCTGCGGCGATGACCGGCAGGTCCACCGCCGCGCGCACCGAGCGGATGGCCGGCAGCAGGCCGAGCAGCGGCCCGCCACCGGGCAGCTCGGGGTCGTCGTGGAACACGCCGCGGTGCCCGCCGGCCTCCATGCCCTGCACGCACACCGCGTCGGCGCCCACGCGTGCCGCCTGCCGGGCCTCGTCGGCGGTGGTCACGGTGACCACGACCTCCGATCCCACCGCGTGCAGCTGGTCCACGGTGGACGCTTCGGGAAGTCCGAAGGTGAACGACACCACCGGGATCCGCTCGTCGACGAGCCGCTGCACCTTGGCCGGGTACGAGTCGTCGTCCCAGTCGACCGAGCCCGGTTCCGCCCCGTACCTCCCGGCGGCCTCCGCGACCCGCGACCGGTAGTCGTCGAGGTCGACGTCCCTGCGCTCGCTGGGCACGAAGAGGTTCACGCCGAAGGGCTCGTCGGTGAGCGAGCGGATTCGCGCGATCTGCTCGACGAGCTTGTCCTCGGTCAGCATCGCGCCCGCCAGGAACCCCAGCGCCCCGGCTCCGCTCACCGCGGCGGCCAGCTCCGGCGTGCTGGGACCTCCGGCCATCGGCGCGGCCACCAGCGGAACCCTCGACTCGACGATCATGTTGAAAACGCTACCTCCGAACACTCCACCGCAGCACCCGCGTTCAACGATCCCGAACAGCGTCCGCGGACCCACCGTCAGGCAAGCACCGAAGGTGCTTCTCAGTACCCACCCGAGCAACTTGCACCGCCGGGGGTTCTGAGCCGTGCTGTGGCGAGCACGCCGCGACGCCGCGTATTCACACACTCAAGGAGTGGCGCGCGGAGTCCACAGCGCGGCACAGGTTCCCCACCCGCACCGCCAAGCAAAGGCGCCACGATCAAAAGACAAAAAAGTGAGCGGGAACCCGACGCCATGGGTTCCCGCTCACTCGCACCATTGCGATTTTTCCGACACCCCGCCACAGGGCCGCTGGTGCGTTCAGGGGGTGGCCGGCGCAGCAGGCGCGCCGGCCACCATCAACCACACGATCAGTGGAACTGCGAGGTCTCGGTCGAACCGGCCAGCGCGGTGGTCGACGAGTCCGGGTTGATTGCAGTGCTGATCGTGTCGAAGTAACCGGTACCGGCCTCGCGCTGGTGGCGAGTCGCGGTGTAACCGCGGTCTTCCGAGCCGAACTCCTTCTCCTGCAGCTCGACGTAGGCGGTCATGCCGTCGCTGGCGTAGCCCTTGGCCAGGTCGAACATGCTGTAGTTCAGGGCGTGGAAGCCCGCCAGGGTGATGAACTGGAACTTGAAGCCCATGTGGCCGAGCTCGCGCTGGAACTTGGCGATGGTGGCGTCGTCCAGGTTCTTCTTCCAGTTGAACGACGGCGAGCAGTTGTAGGCCAGCATCTGGTCCGGGTACTCGGACTTGACGGCCTCGGCGAACTTGCGGGCCATCTCCAGGTCCGGAGTACCGGTCTCCATCCAGATCAGGTCCGAGTACGGCGCGTACGCCTTGGCGCGGGCGATGCAGGGCTCGATGCCGTTGTTGACCTTGTAGAAGCCCTCGGCGGTGCGCTCACCGGTGAGGAACGGCTTGTCGCGGTCGTCGATGTCGCTGGTCAGCAGCGTCGCGGCCTCGGCGTCGGTACGCGCGATGACCAGGGACGGCACACCGGCGACGTCGGCGGCCAGACGGGCGGCGTTCAGCGTCTTGACGTGCTGGCTGGTGGGGATGAGCACCTTGCCACCCAGGTGACCGCACTTCTTCTCGGAAGCGAGCTGGTCCTCCCAGTGCACACCCGCGGCGCCGGCGCCGATCATGCCGCGCATCAGCTCGTAGGCGTTGAGGACACCACCGAAGCCGGCCTCGGCGTCGGCGACGATCGGGGCGAGCCAGTGGGTGTCCTCACCCTCGATGGCGCCACCCTCCGGGTCGAGCGCCTCGGCCCAGTTGATCTGGTCGGCGCGCTTGAGGGCGTTGTTGATGCGGCGGACGACCTGCGGGACCGAGTTGGCCGGGTACAGCGACTGGTCCGGGTAGGTCTCGCCCGCCAGGTTGGCGTCGGCGGCGACCTGCCAGCCGGACAGGTAGATGGCCTTGAGGCCCGCGCGGACCTGCTGGACCGCCTGGTTACCGGTCAGCGCGCCCAGCGAGTTGACGTAGTCGAGCTCGTGCAGCAGCTTCCACAGCCGCTCCGAGCCCTGGCGGGCCAGGGTGTGCTCTTCCTGCACCGAGCCGCGGAGGCGGACGACGGTCTCAGCCGAGTGCGTACGCTCGACGCCCTTCCAGCGCGGGTTGGTGTCCCAATCGCGCTGCAGCTCCTCAGCGGCCTTCTTCGCCTGCTCGCGGATGCTCATGATTTTTTCCCCTTCCGGGATCGCTGGCGACCTGCTGCAATCAATATTGCGCGCTGCCAAGCGAAACTGGGCCAGATTTTCCAGGTAAATTTCGGGGTTTTTCTGTTAGCATCAACGCCATGACGGAGTTCGCCAGCGAAGAAGACCGTAGTTTTTCTACGGAACACGACCTTCTGGTCTTTGGACAGCGGCTCAGGCACTTGCGCCGAGCCGCTGGATTGACTCTTGTTGAGCTCGGCGACCGCGTGGGGAGAGCGCCGTCACAGCTGTCGCTGCTGGAGAACGGCCACCGCGAGCCCAAGCTGTCGCTGCTGCGATCCCTGGCCGACGCGCTGGGCACCTCCGTCGACGAACTGCTGTCGAAGAAGGCCCCGAACCGGCGTGCCGAGCTCGAGATCGCGGTGGAGAAGGCCCAGCTCGACCCGATCTACCAGCGGCTCTCGCTGCCGCCGCTGAAGGTCGGGAAGCGACTGCCCACCGAAGCACTCGAACACGTGCTCGCCCTCTACGAGGAGCTCAAGCGCCGCGAGACGCAGAAGGTCGCCACGCCGGAAGAGGCCCGCAAGGCCAACGCCGAGCTGCGCGGCATGATGCGGAAGCACAACAACTACTTCCCGGAGATCGAGAAGGCCGCCAGCGACCTGCTCAAGCGCTCCGGGTACCACGGTGGGCCGCTGTCGGAAGGCATGATCCAGTCCATCGCCACGCACATGGGCTTCGGGCTGAAGTTCGTCACCGACCTGCCGCGTTCGGTGCGGTCGGTGACCGACATGAAGAACCGCCGGATCTTCCTGCGCCGGGAGTCGCTGGGCATGCACAGCCCGCGCACGATCCTGCTGCAGACGCTGGGGCACCTGACGCTGGGCCACAGCCAGCCCCGCGACTTCGCCGACTTCCTGCGGCAGCGCGTCGAGGCCAACTACTTCGCCGCCGCCGTGCTGGTGCCGGAGCAGTCCGCGGTGCCGTTCCTGCAGGACGCCAAGTCCGAGCGCGACCTGGCCGTGGAGGACCTGCGCGACGTGTTCTCGGTGTCCTACGAGATGGCCGCGCACCGGTTCACCAACCTCGCCACCCAGTACCTCGACCTGGTGTGCCACTTCGTCCGCAACGACGAGACCGGCATCATCCACAAGGCCTACGAGAACGACGGGCTGGTCTTCCCCACCGACCCGACGGGCGCGATCGAAGGCCAGCGGATGTGCCGGTACTGGTCGGGGCGCCAGGTCTTCTCCTCACCGGACCGGTACTCGACGTACTACCAGTACACCGACAAGCCGGGAGCCACGCACTGGTGCGTCGCGCACGTCGACCCGAGCCGCGGCCGGGACTTCGCGATCACCCTCGGCGTGCCCTACGCCGAGTCGCGCTGGTTCCGCGGGCGCGACACCAACAACCACTCCAAGTCCGGCTGCCCGAACGGCGAGTGCTGCCAGCGCCCGCCGGCCGAGCTCGCCAGCCGCTGGGAGGGCATGGTGTGGCCGTCGGCCCGAGCCCACTCCCACGTCCTGGCGGCGCTGCCCGCCGACACCTTCCCCGGTGTCGACGAAGCCGACGTCTACGCCTTCGTGGAGGCCCACCAGGCCTGAGAACCGGTGCGGGACTCAGCCCGCAACCGCCGAGCACTTCACCAATCGAACAACACCGAACGATCTCAGCGGCGCAGTTCGGCGATGGTCTCGGCCATCGCGACGAACTGCGCCGCTGCTGGTGAGAGGGGGCCTCGGCGCCAGAACAGGACACCCCGGCGGACCACCTTCGGTCGCAGCGGCAGCACGACCGCGCCACTCGCGGCGGCGTCGCGGGCCATCGCGCGCGGCAGCAGCGTCGCACCCGCTCCGGCCAGCACCAGCGGCACGATCATCGCCTGGTGCGCGGTCTCCACCGCGAAAGTCGGCTCGCCACCGCGGGCCCCCACGGTGTCCTCGATGACCGCCCGCGTCGCGGTGCCGGGCGGGGTGGCGATCCAGTCCAGGGTGGACATCTCCGGCACGCTCAACCGCTTCTGACCGGGCGCGGCACCCGGCGGCAGCACGGCGAAGATCTCCCGGCCGCGCAGCACCATGCTCCCCAGGTCCCCGATGGGGTGTTCGGAGTCGACCAAGCCCAGCTCGCACTCACCGGCCCGCACCGCCGAGGTCACGTCCGTCCCCAGCTCGGGGTCGGCGATGTTGACCGCGACCTTCGGGTTCTCGCGCAGGAAAACCCCGATGAGCTCGGCGAGCGGATCCACGGCCAGCGTCGTCTGCGCCACGACGTCCAGCCGACCGCTGGAGAGCCCGAGCACCTCGCGGACGGAGGCCGACGCGGTGCTCAGGTCGCGCATCACCTGACGGGCGGGTTCGACCAGCGCGTCCCCGGCCGGGGTGAGCGAGACGCCGTGCGGCAGTCGGTGGAAGACCTTGCCGCCGAGCTGCTTCTCCAGGTTGCGGATGGCGTGCGACAGGGACGGCTGGGCGACGTGCATCGCCTGCGCGGCGGCGGTGAAGCTGCCGTGCTCGACGATCGCCAGGAAGTACTCCAACTCCCGCCGGTCCATGCCACCTCCACGCGAAGATCCCGCCTGCCCGGCATTACACCAGCCAGGCGGGACATCGCCAGGCCAGTACCTCCTACTCGTGGGCGGTGCGGAACGCGGACGCCGCTTCCACGTCGGCCCACTGGTCGTCGTCGAGGTCGACGCGCAGCCGCCGCAGCCCTCCGGTGAAGGCGTTGTCGACCGGCGCGTAGTCGTCGGTGACCGGGCTGGCCCGGTCCACGCCGATGTCGAAGGTCTCGTCGAAGGCGAAGTAGTACGGGATCGTCGCGTCGACCCGGCCCGAAGCGACCTCGGTGCCGTCCACGCGCAGCGTCACCGCGCCACCCTTGCCGACACCGCCGCCGTCGTAGTCGAACCGCAGGCTGACCTCGTGCTCACCCGCGGGCACCGGCTCCGGAGCGCGGACGTGCTGAACGACCGAGCCGAAGTAGTTGTAGGCGTAGCTGGGCCTGCCGTCGTGGAAGTAGAAGGACCACCCACCGGTGTGACCGCCCTGGGCGACCAGCACGCCTGCGGCGCCGTTCTCGGGCACCTCGACCGTCGCGGTCAGGGTGTGCGAGCGGTTCTTGACGTTCGGCGCGGTCTCCTCGGTCAGCCGCTTGGCGCCGGCGTGGAAGGTGACCGATCGCCGGTCGCCCATCAGGTCCAGCCGACCGGCTTCGAGGGGGTTCTCCCGCTCGGTCATCCGGTCGTCCAGCGGCAGCACGTTGTGCTTGGCGGCCTCCACCAGGAACAGCTGCTGGAGCTCGCGCAGCTTCTCCGGGTGCTGCTCGGCGAGGTCGTGGGACTGCGTCCAGTCCACGTTGGTGTCGTAGAGCTCCCACTTGTCGTCGTCGAAGGAGCGGCGGACACCGTCCTGGACCATCACCCACGGCGTGCCGTGGCGGGTGACGGCCATCCATCCGTCCTGGTAGATGCCCCTGTTGCCGACCATCTCGAAGTACTGCACGCGGTGCCGGTCGGGCGCGTCGGCGTCGTTGAAGCTGTAGAGCATGCTGGTGCCCTCGATGGGCTGCTGCGCGACGCCGTTGACCTCGGTCGGGTGCGGCAGGCCCGCGGCCTCCAGAATCGTCGGCACCACGTCGATGACGTGGTGGAACTGGTCGCGCAGCCCGCCGCGCTCGGCGATGCCGTCGGGCCAGTGCACGATCATGCCGTCCCGGATGCCGCCGAGGTGCGAGGCGACCTGCTTGGTCCACTGGTAGGGCGTGTTCATCGCCAGCGCCCAGCCGACCGGGTAGTGGGCGTGCGTGCTCGCATCGCCCAGCGCACCGTCGTTGGCGTTGATGAACTCGGCGCTGTCGGGGATGCCGCTGGCGAAGCGGTGCTCGTTGAGCGTGCCGCCCAGACCGCCTTCAGCGGAGGCGCCGTTGTCACCGAGGATGTAGACGAACAGCGTGTTGTCGAGCTCGCCCAGCTCGTCGAGGGCGTCGACGAAGCGTCCGACCTGGTCGTCGGTGTGCTCGGCGAACCCGGCGTAGAGCTCCATCAGCGACGCCGCGGCCCGCTGCTCCTCGGCGGAGAGCTCGTCCCAGTGCGGCACGCCTTCCGACCACGGCGCCAGTTCCGCGTCCTGCGGGACGACGCCGAGCTCCTTCTGCCGCTCCAGGGTGATCTCGCGCTGCCGGTCCCAGCCGTGGTCGAACTCGCCCCGGTAGCGCTCCCGGTACTCCTGCGGAACGTGGTATGGCGCGTGGGTGGCACCGAAGGGCAGGTAGGCGAAGAACGGGTTGTCGGGCTTGAGCGAGGTCTGGTCGCGCACCCAGTCGATCGCGTTGTCCACCAGGTCCTCGGACAGGTGGTAGCCGTCCTCGGGTTTGCGGGTGGGCTCAACGGGTTTCGTGCCGTCGAACAGCACCGGGTACCAGTGGTTCATCTCCGCGCACAGGAACCCGTAGAACTTCTCGAAGCCCTCACCGGTGGGCCACCGGTCGAACGGCCCGGCGGCGCTGACGTCGCGGGCCGGGGTCTGGTGCCACTTGCCGAAGGCCGCGGTGTTGTAGCCGTTGCCCTGCAGCATCTGGCCGATCGTGGCGGCGCTGAGCGGGCGGATCCCGCAGTAGCCGGGCGCGGCGCTGGCCATCTCGGTGGTGACGCCCATGCCGACGGAGTGGTGGTTGCGACCGGTCAGCAGCGCCTGCCGGGTCGGCGAGCAGATCGCGGTGACGTGGAATCGGTTGTAGCGCAGGCCACCATCGGCCAAGCGCTCAGCGGTGGGCATGTTGCAGGGCCCGCCGAACGCGCTCGGGGCGCCGAAGCCCATGTCGTCGATGAGCACCACGACGACGTTCGGCGCGCCCTGCGGCGGGCGCAACGGCTGGCGGGGCTGGAAGGCCGGGTCCTGGTCGCGGGCGTCGAGGGATGTGGCGGCGGGGGGCTGAGGGTCGGGGATCGGCAAGCGTTCGCGGGAGAAGTCCACCAGCAACCTCCAGGCAGCGTCGAGCCCGCCACTTTTGGTGGCGCACCAGGGGAAAACATCGATGTGCTCGGCGGAAACCGAAACACCGCAAGACCTTTGCGATCGAATGCTATCCACAGGTCCGAACCGCACAACCCCGATCCACCGGCTGGGACCATGACCCGGGTCACGATTCACACGGGTTTTCCCAGATCATCAGCAGAGCAGACCAATGCTCGATACGCGCCATAGAGGACTTCTATCCCACCGGGCACCCACTCCCGCGCGCCACGCCCGTCACCGGACACGAGCGCGACGAGAGCTCCGAACACGCCGGTGCCCTCCTTCGACGAAAACCGAAGGAGGGCACCGACAGTCGATCATCGGAGTTGCACTGCGGGTTACTTCTTGCCGCCCTTGGACTTGTCGTCCTTGCCCTCGTCCGTGGACAGGGCTGCGACGAAGGCTTCTTGCGGGACCTCGACACGGCCGATGGTCTTCATCCGCTTCTTGCCCTCCTTCTGCTTCTCCAGCAGCTTGCGCTTCCGGCTGATGTCACCGCCGTAGCACTTGGCGAGCACGTCCTTGCGGATCGCGCGGATCGTTTCGCGGGCGATGATGCGCGAGCCGATGGCCGCCTGGATCGGCACCTCGAACTGCTGGCGCGGGATGAGTTCGCGCAGTTTGGTGGCCATCTTGGTGCCGTAGGCGTAGGCGCCGTCGCGGTGCACGATCGCGCTGAACGCGTCGACCGGCTCGCCCTGCAGCAGGATGTCGACCTTGACCAGGTTCGACGCCTGCATCCCGGATTCCTCGTAGTCCATCGAGGCGTAGCCGCGGGTGCGGGACTTGAGCTGGTCGAAGAAGTCGAAGACGATCTCACCCAGCGGCAGCGTGTAGCGCAGCTCGACGCGGCTCTCCGACAGGTAGTCCATGCCCTCGAGCTGACCGCGGCGGCTCTGGCACAGCTCCATGATCGTGCCCACGAACTCGGACGGGGCGATCACCGTGCACTTCGCGATCGGCTCGGAGACCTCCTTGATCTTGCCCTCGGGCCAGTCGGAGGGGTTGGTCACCACGAGCTCGGTGTCGTCCTCCATCTCGACCTCGTAGACCACGTTCGGGGCGGTGGAGATCAGGTTCAGGTTGAACTCCCGCTCCAGCCGGTCCCGGGTGATCTCCAGGTGCAGCAGACCGAGGAAACCGCAGCGGAAGCCGAAGCCCAGCGCGCCCGACGTCTCCGGCTCGTAGGTCAGAGCGGCGTCGTTGAGCTGCAGCTTCTCCAGCGCTTCGCGCAGGATCGGGTAGTCGGAGCCGTCGATCGGGTAGAGCCCGGAGTAGACCATCGGCTTGGGCTCGCGGTAACCGGCCAGCGGCTCGGTGGCCCCCTTGCGCTCGGCGGTGATGGTGTCGCCGACCTTGGACTGGCGGACGTCCTTCACACCGGTGATCAGGTAGCCGACCTCGCCGACGCTCAAGCCCTTCGACGGTTTGGGGTCGGGCGAGATGATGCCGACTTCCAGCAGCTCGTGGTGGGCGTTGGTGGACATCATCTTGATCCGCTGGCGCGGGGTGATCTTGCCGTCGACGACCCGGATGTAGGTGACCACGCCCCGGTAGGTGTCGTAGACCGAGTCGAAGATCATCGCGCGCGGCGGGGAGTCGGCCTCGCCCTGCGGCGCCGGCACCTGCTTCACGACCTCGTCGAGGACCGCGTCCACGCCCTCACCGGTCTTGGCCGACACGCGCAGCACGTCCTCGGGCTCGCAACCGATGATGTGCGCGAGCTCCGCGGCGTACTTGTCCGGCTCGGCGGCCGGCAGGTCGATCTTGTTGAGCACCGGGATGATCTGCAGCTCGTGCTCCATGGCGAGGTAGAGGTTCGCCAGGGTCTGCGCCTCGATGCCCTGCGCGGCGTCGACCAGCAGGATCGCGCCTTCGCAGGCGGCCAGCGAACGGCTGACCTCGTAGGTGAAGTCGACGTGACCGGGGGTGTCGATCATGTGCAGCACGTGCTCGTCGCCGTCGAGGACCCACGGCAGGCGCACGTTCTGCGCCTTGATCGTGATGCCGCGCTCGCGCTCGATGTCCATCCGGTCGAGGTACTGGGCCCGGTAGGCGCGTTCCTCCAGCACACCGGTCAGCTGCAGCATGCGGTCGGCCAGCGTCGACTTGCCGTGGTCGATGTGCGCGATGATGCAGAAGTTCCGGATCCGCTCCGGCGGCGTGAACGTGGTGTCGGCGAAACTGCTCACTCAGGTTCCTCGGATGTCGGCGGCGTTCCTACGGCTGTCGGCGTTCGTCGGCAGACGTCGGCCCGGTCTCCCCCGGGCGGATGACGCGCACGGGGTCACCCCATCGTCCCACGCCACGCCCACTACCCAACGCCCAACTCCCGGTCCTCCCGCCCGAGCCCAGGTTGCCGGGGCGGCAAGCCCCACCGCCTCGGGGGGAAGCTGCGGGGTGTTCGAGCACAGCCCCGTCATCCACCCGGGGACGCGGACCTCGAACCTGCTCCTCGAAGGCCGCCCCGATGTCGATGCCCGCACGGAGGCGCTGCGGGCGTTTTCGGCTGCCGCTCTCGAGGAACGAGAAATCAGCGATGTTGATCGCCGCGATCTAGTCGCCGCGGGTGTCGCGGCGGATGGGGTGGTCGGCGGGGACCTCGACGAGGACGATGCGCATGCCGTCGGGATCGGCGATCCAGCCTTCGTGCAGGCCCCAGGGCTTGTGCTCGGGCTCGGCGAGGACCGCGACGGCCTGCTCGCGCAGCTCGTCGAAGGTCGCGCGGAGGTCCCGGACCTGGAGCCACAACACCTGGTCCGGGCTCGGACCCTGATCCCCCTGACCGGAGACCTCCAGGTACCCCTGTCCCAGGAAGAACACCGTGCCACCGGGGAACTCGCGACAGACCGCCAGCCCCAGCACGTCGCGGTAGAACCGCACCGACCGATCGTGGTCACCGGGCCGCAGGATCATCCGGCTGTTCAAGACCTCCATGCCCGCATTTCTACCGGCAAACACCCCGAAACACCGAACACGGGCAGATCAGCGCGCTCCGCGACAGCGACCAAGCCTGGACCTCGGCACCGCGGGCGCGGGGATTCAAACTTCGCGCGAAATTCGAGCCGCGAAGATCCCGGTCCAATTTCGCGCGAAATTGGAATGCGTCGCCCGATCGAGGCACCCCAAGGGTGCTGATCAAATCGTCACCGGAGGACGGTGATGCTGCGCCTGACCGGGCGTTCGTCGGTGCTGTCGACGAAGAGTTCGGGGGACTCCGCTCGGATCCTCTCGACGTCCTCGAACACGGCGCGCAGGTGACCGCGGAGCGCCGCGAGGGCCGATTCGAGGTCGCGGGATTCCAAGCCGTCGACGATCGCGGTGTGCTGGTCGATCAGGGCCGAGACCGGGCTGACCGTGCGCAGGCCGAGGCGGCGGGCGCGGTCGAGGTGGGCCTTGGCCTGCTCGACCGTGCGCCAGGCGTTGGTGTGACCGCCCGCGGTGAGCAGGCGCTGGTGGAACGCCTCGTCGAGCTCGAAGAACCTGCCCACGTCATCGGCGGCCGCGCGCTGCTGCCGCAGCAGGTCGCGCAGGGCTTCGACGTCCTCGTCGGTGCGGTGCTCGACGGCGTCGGCCAGCGAAGCGACCTCGACGGCTTCGCGGACGAACTGGGCGTCGGCGATGCGCTGGGGGTCCACCCTGGCGACGAACGAACCGAGCTTCGGGAAGACCCGGACCAGGTCCTCCTCGGCGAGCAGCAGCAGGCTCTCGCGCACCGGGGTCCGGGAGACCTCCAGCTCACCGGCCAGCTCGTTCTCCGACAGCGGATGCCCCGGCGGCAGCTGCAGGGTGATGATGCGCTGCCGGATCTCGCGGTGCACCGTCACCCGAGCCGAGGTCTTGCCCGCCGTAGTCGCCATGGTCACCACCTTATCGACCACCCTTGACCAGTGGCATCCCAGCGCTTGTATGGTACCGCTGGTATTCATGAACTGAGGAGGGTCAATGCCGACGGACCTCGAACCCCGCACCGGCGGGACCAGATCGCTGCGCCGCACGGTCGCCGCCTCGGTGATCGGCACGATCGCCGAGTACTACGACTTCTTCATCTACGGCACCGCATCGGCGCTGGTGTTCAACAAGGTCTTCTTCCCCGAGGTCGACCCGCTCGTGGGCACCCTCGCCGCGTTCTCCACCTACGCGGTCGGGTTCTTCGCCCGTCCCCTCGGCGGCCTGGTGTGGGGCCACGTCGGTGACCGGCTCGGCCGCAAGAAGACGCTGGTCTACACGCTGCTGCTCACCGGCCTCGGCACCTTCGTGGTCGGCCTGATGCCCACCTACGAGCAGATCGGGCTGTGGGCGGCGATCATCCTGGTCCTGGTCCGGTTGCTGCAGGGCTTCGGAGTCGGCGGCGAGCAGGGCGGAGCGCTGCTGCTCACGGCCGAAGCCGCGCCACCGGACAAGCGCGGCTTCTACGCCAGCTTCGTGCAGATGGGCTCGCCCGCGGCCTACCTGATCCCGACCGTGCTGTTCGCGGTGCTGGAGGCGCAGCTGCCCGAGGAGGCGTTCCTCTCCTGGGGCTGGCGCATCCCGTTCCTGCTCAGCGCATTCGTGGTGATCATCGGCCTGTACATCCGGATGCGGGTGCCCGAATCGGAGACCTTCGAGGCCGTCAAGGAGCAGGAACCGCAGCGCGCACCCGTGAAGGTGCTGCTGTCGGACCACCGCCGCGAGGTCTTCGGCGGCATGCTCGCCAAGTTCGTCGAGGCCGCCGTCTTCCCGCTCTACACCGTCTTCCTCGTCTCCTACGCCAAGGCGCACGACATCGACAGCGGGATCGTGCTGGACGCGGTGATCATCGCGATCGTCGCCGAGCTGATCCTGCTGCCGTTCTGGGGAAAGCTCACCGACCGCATCGGCCGCCGCACCACGTTCATCGGGGCCGCCGTGCTCAACCTGGTGCTGGTGGTGCCCGCGTTCCTCGCAGTGGAGAGCGGCAACGTCGTGCTCATCACGCTGCTGATGATCGCCGGGCTGGCCTTCGGTCACGCCGGGACCTACGCGCCGCAGGCGTCCTACTTCCCCGAGCTGTTCCCCTCCAGCGCCCGCTACAGCGGCGTGTCGGTGGTGTGGCAGTTCGGCGCGATGATCGCCAGCGGCCCGTTCACCGTCGTGGCCTCCGCGCTGCTGGTGCTCGCCGGCGGCGGCTTCACCTGGGTCGCGGTGTACGTGGCGGCGCTGATCGTGCTGAGCCTCATCGGCCTGCGCTTCCTCCCCGAAACCGCGCCGAACCGCCGCGGCGGCACCGAGTACGCCGACTGGCCCCGCACCGAATCGAACTAGCCGATCGCAGAGAGGACCGAGTTGTCCAAGATCGTTGATGCCAAGGTCATCGTCACCGCTCCCGGCCGCAACTACGTGACGCTCAAGCTCACCACCGCCGACGGCGTGGTGGGCTGGGGTGACGCCACGCTCAACGGGCGTGAGCTCGCCGTGGCGTCCTACCTGCGCGACCACGTCTGCCCGCTGCTGATCGGCCGCGACTCCCAGCGCATCGAGGACACCTGGCAGTACCTGTACAAGGGCGCCTACTGGCGGCGCGGCCCGGTGACGATGACGGCGATCGCCGCGGTCGACATCGCGCTGTGGGACATCAAGGGCAAGGTCGCCGGGATGCCCGTCTACCAGCTGCTCGGCGGCCCCGCCCGAGACGGCGTGCTGACCTACTGCCACGCCACAGGCGAGGACGTCCCCGCGCTGCTCGACGACGTCGCAGCGCACCTGGACCAGGGGTTCCTGGCGATCCGGGCGCAGGCGTCGGTGCCCGGCGTGGACAAGGCCTACGGGGTTCCTGCCAAGGGCGAGTTCTACGAGCCCGCGTCCTCAGCGGTCCCGGAGGAAGGCCACTGGGACACCGAGTCCTACCTGCGGCACGCACCGCAGGTGCTGGGCGCGGTGCGGGAGCGGTTCGGCTTCGACTTCCACCTGCTGCACGACGTGCACCACCGGCTCACCCCCATCGAGGCCGGACGACTCGGCAAGGACCTCGAAGAGCACCGCATGTTCTGGATCGAGGACCCGACCCCGGCCGAGGACCAGAGCGCGTTCCGGCTCATCCGGGAGCACACCACGACCCCGATCGCGGTCGGCGAGGTGTTCAACTCCATCTGGGACTGCCAGCAGCTGATCACCGAGCGGCTGATCGACTACATCCGCACCTCGGTCTCGCACGCAGGCGGCATCACGCACCTGCGGCGGATCTTCTCGCTCGCCGAGCTCTACGGCGTGCGCACCGGCTGCCACGGGGCCGGCGACCTGTCACCGATCTCGCTGTCGGCCGCGCTCAACGTCGACCTGGCCGTGCCGAACTTCGGCATCCAGGAGTACATGGGCCACACGGAGCAGACCGCGGAGGTGTTCCACTCCGGCTACACCTTCGCCAACGGCTACCTGCACCCCAGCGATGAACCCGGACTCGGCGTGTGGGTCGACGAGGAGGCCGCGGAGCGGTTCCCGTACGAGCCCCGGTACCTGCCGGTCAACCGCCGCCGCGACGGCTCGATGCACGACTGGTGAAACGCGGAACGGCCCCTTTCCCGCCACGGGAAAGGGGCCGTTTCTTCGACTGAGAAAACTCAGATCTTGTTCACGCGGGCGGCCATCGCCGACTTCTTGTTGGCGGCCTGGTTCTTGTGGATGACGCCCTTGCTCGCGGCCTTGTCCAGCAGACGACCGGCGGTCTGCTGCAGCTCGACGGCCTTGTCCTTCTCGCCGGCGTCAGCAGCCGTGCGGAACTTGCGGATGGCGGACTTCAGCGTGGTCTTCACGGCCTTGTTGCGCTGGCGGTTCGCCTCGTTGGTCTTGATCCGCTTCATCTGGGACTTGATGTTGGCCACTGGTGCGCCTCTTCCTCGTCAGTCGAATCGCGTGCCGCACTCGATCGGCCCGGCCCGAAGACCGGTTTTCCTCCACGGCGGAATGCCGTACGACACGGTCGTCCATGTTAACAAGGCTCACCTGCGCGTTCGCCGGGTGGTCCGCGCGCCGCGAGGACGCTCACAACCGCTCGGAATCCGCTGTGCGCAGGCCATACGGTGATCCCTCGTGCTGACCGCGTTGAACTGGCCCGGATTCGCCGATCTCACCCTCGCCGGGCTGCTGTTCCTCTGCGCGGCGGCGTTCCTCGCCGGAGCCGTGGACGCGATCGTCGGAGGCGGTGGCCTCATCCAGCTGCCCGCGATGCTGATGCTGCTGCCGGGCGGCGAGGTCATCTACTCGCTGGCCACCAGCAAGGTCGCCGCGATCGCCGGGACCTCGGCCGCGGCCCGCACCTACGCCAAGCGCACCCCGATGGACTGGCGGGCCGCGCTGCCGATGGCCCTGGTGGCGCTGGTCGGATCGCTGGGCGGAGCGGCACTGGCCGATGCGCTGCCCTCCTCGGTCCTCAACGTCGTGGTGCTGGTCGCGCTTGTCGTGGTCGGCATCTACACGTGGCGCAAGCCCGATCTCGGCTCGGTGGACGCTCCCCGGTTCACGCGTCGGCTCCAGCTGGTGCTGATGCTGCTCGGCGGTGCGGTGATCGGGTTCTGGGACGGCATCGCCGGGCCCGGAACCGGCTCGTTCCTCGTCTTCTGGCTGGTCATCCTGGTCGGCTTCGCCTTCGTCACCGCATCGGCGACCGCGAAGGTCGTCAACGTGGCCACCAACCTGGGCGCGCTGTTCTTCTTCATCCCGGCCGGAAAGGTCCTGTGGGGTCTGGGGCTGGTGATGGCCGCCAGCAACATCGCGGGCAGCGTGCTGGGCGCGACGCTGGCCGCCGGTCGCGGATCGGCGTTCGTGCGACGGGTGTTCCTGACGGTCGTGGTCGGACTCGTGGTCAGCCTCGGCTGGAAGATCGCGCTCAGCAGCTGATCGGAACTAAGCTCCCCGGACTCATGGGGGCTGCCGCAGTCGTTCTCGTCGTCCTGGCCGCTTTCGCGCACGCCGGTTGGAACTTCTTCGCCAAGCGCGCAGGCTCGTCCGGGGCGGGTTTCGTGTGGCTGACCGCGACCTGCTCGGCGGTGCTGTACCTGCCGGTGGCCGCGGGCGCGCTGCTGGTGACCGGCGCTCCCCCGCTGGGCGCGTGGCTGGTGGGCGTGCTGGTCAGCGCCGTCATCCACCTCGGTTACTTCCTGCTGCTGCAGCACGGCTACGCCGTCGGCGACATGTCCGTGGTGTACCCGCTGGCCAGGGGCACCGGGCCGATGCTGTCGATGCTGGTGGCGGTGCTGGTGCTGCACGAGCGGCCTGGATGGCTCGGGGTGTGCGGCGGTCTTCTGGTGGTCGCCGGAGTCTTCGTGATCGGCCTGTCCGACGGGGTGCCGCGCGCCGGGGCGAACCTCGCCGGAGTCGGGTTCGGACTGCTCACCGGAGCACTGATCGCGACTTACACGGTGTGGGACGCGCACGCGGTGACCGGGCTGGCGCTGTCACCGCTGCTGTTCGACTGGGCCAACAACCTCTCCCGCAGCGCCATGCTCGCGCCCTACGCCGCACGGCGGCGCGATGCGCTCGTCCGGACATGGACCGAACACCGGCGGGAGATCCTCGCCGTCGGGCTGCTGTCTCCCCTGGCCTACATCCTGGTGCTGTTCGCGATGCAGATGGCGCCGGTGAGCCTGGTGGCCCCGGCGCGCGAGCTGAGCATCGTCATCGCCGGGCTGCTGGCCTGGCGGCTGCTCGGCGAGGCGCAACCGGTGCGGCGGATGACCGGTGCGGTCGTGGTGCTCGCCGGAGTGGTGCTGCTCGGCGTGGCGTGATCAGTTGCGCTGGTTGCGCAGCGAGACCAGGCGCAGAACTGTCTTCTCCAGGGCGTAGTCGGCGTCGGCGGCCATGCCCTTCACACCCGCGTTGACCTCGGCGACGACCTGCAGCGCCGCGGCCAGGCTCGTCGGCGTCCAGCCGCGCGACTGCGACTGGGCCTTCTTGACCTTCCAGGCGGGCATGCCGAGATCGCCTGCCAGGCGGTAGGGATCGTTGCGCCCTCCCGCCGCCGCGACGCGGCCGATGGTGCGGACCGAGTCCGCGAGG
Organism: Saccharopolyspora sp. NPDC049357; assembly: GCF_040677225.1. Taxonomy (NCBI): domain Bacteria; kingdom Bacillati; phylum Actinomycetota; class Actinomycetes; order Pseudonocardiales; family Pseudonocardiaceae; genus Saccharopolyspora; species Saccharopolyspora sp. NPDC049357. The sequence goes on from NZ_JBFAQJ010000002.1 coordinate 198,878, forward strand.
GCGTCGGCGATGAGCACGTGCGGCACGCCGAGCTGGATCGCCCAGCGCAGCGCCTCCAACGCTCCCGCCCGGTCACCGACCACGGCCTTCTCCGCGACCGCGAACCCCGTCACCTCGGCGCGGCCCCTGTAGTAGCGGCCGACCGCGTCCGCGTCGATCTTGCCGCCCGTGTCGGCCACCAGCTGCGAGGCCGCGGCCGACAGTTCCCGCAGGTCCGAGCCGACCGCCTCGATCAGCGCGCTGACCCCGCCGGAGTCGGATTTGCCGCCCGCGCGGCGGATCTCGTCGCGGACGAACGCCTCGCGGTCGGCGGGCTTGGTGAGCTTCTTGCACTCGGTGACCCGGGCGCCGACCTTCTTCAGCGCGTTGGGCAGTTCCTTGGCGTGCTTGGCCCGCCCGCCACCGTTGTGCAGGACGATCAGGGTCACGCCCTCGGCCGGTTGCTTGGCGTGCAGGAGTAAGGCCTCGGCGATCTCCTTCCCGGCGTCCTGCGCCGATTCGATCGCGAGCACGCGAGCCTCTGCGAACAGCGAGGGACTCAGCATTTCGGCCAGCTCCGGAGGGGTGAGCTCACTCACCTTCACCCGGCTGAAATCGGCCTCCGGATCGGCCGCGCGAGCTGCCCCGACCGCAGCCCACATCGCGCGCTCCACCAGCAGCTCTTCGTCTCCGAGAACCAGGTGCAGCGGGTCCGCGACAACGGTCGGTGAGCTCATGGAGGAATGGTCCCACGGGCCCGCGACAGTCTCGCCATCTGGATGCGCACTGGCCAGAAATGCATTGGTTCAACTAACGTTGCCCTCACAACCGAATAGCTCATCCAGAGGGGCAGAGGGAACGGCCCGTTGAAGCCCCGGCAACCGTTCGTCCGATGCATCGTGCAAAAACCCGCGCGAGGTCACGGACGGAACAGGTGCCAATTCCGACCCGTCCGCGGGACAGATGAGGAGAGGACCTCGCGCGATGACTGCTGCTGCCCCCGCCAACACGACCGCCGGCAAGAAGTTCGATCTCGGCAACGCCGTCGAACTGGTGTCCAAGGAAGAGGGACACCGGCAGCCGCTGGCCCCCGAGTTCGTCTCCCTCGAAGACTTCTCGCCCCTTGAGGTCGCCTACGACTTCGGCAAGATCCGCCGCGAGGAGATCGAGGCCGGTCCGCGTTCGATCTGGCGCTACAAGCAGTTCCTGCCGGTCCCGGGCAACGTCGACCAGATCCCGAACACCGAGCCCGGCTGTACCCGCTTGATCCAGGCGGACAACCTCGCCAAGGCCCTCGGCGTGAAGAAGATCTGGATCAAGGACGACACCGGCAACCCGACGCACTCCTTCAAGGACCGCGTCGTCGCCGTCGCACTGGCCGCCGCCCGCGAGTTCGGGTTCAAGGTGCTGGCCTGCCCGTCGACCGGCAACCTCGCCAACGCCGTGGCCGCCGCCGCTGCCCGCGCCGGCTGGGACTCGGTCGTGCTGGTGCCCAAGACCCTCGAACGCGCCAAGATCCTGATGAGCGCGGTCTACGACGGTTCGCTGCTGGCCGTCGACGGCAACTACGACGACGTCAACCGGCTCGCGACCGAGCTCGCCGGGGAGCACGAGGACTGGGCGTTCGTCAACGTCAACGTCCGGCCCTACTACTCCGAGGGCTCCAAGACCCTGGCCTTCGAGGTCGCCGAGCAGCTGGGTTGGCGCATCCCCGAGCAGATCGTGGTGCCGATCGCCTCCGGCTCGCAGCTGACCAAGGTCTACAAGGGCTTCAACGAGTTCGCCCAGGTCGGCCTGGTCGACGAGAGCCCGGTGAAGATCTTCGGCGCGCAGGCGTCCGGCTGCTCCCCGGTCTCCACCGCCTTCCGCAACGGCCACGACGTGGTGCAGCCGGTCAAGCCGGACACCATCGCCCGCTCGCTGGCCATCGGCGCCCCCGCCGACGGTCCGTACGTGCTCGACATCGTCCGCAAGACCGGCGGTGCCATCGAGGACGTCACCGACGACGAGGTCCGCGCCGGCATTCGCCTGCTGGCCCGCACCGAGGGCATCTTCGCCGAGACCGCCGGTGGCGTGACCGTGGCGACCGCCAAGAAGCTCATCGAGGCCGGCAAGATCGACCCGGACGCCGAGACGGTCCTGCTGATCACCGGTGACGGCCTCAAGACCCTGGACGCCGTCGAAGGCCAGCTCGGCCCGAAGGCCACCGTCGCCCCGAACACCGAGTCGGTGAACCAGGCTCTGGGCCTCTGATTCAGTTGTAGGCGAATCCTCCTCTCTCACAGGTGGGTGGTTGTCCCGGCGGGACGACCACCCACCTTTTTGTCCACTTCGGGCGCTCAGTTGTCGGTGGCGCGCAGCGGGTCTCCACGTGCGACGAAGCGAGGTCCCCGCGGTCCGGGGAGGACCGCGATGTCTCCTTCCTGGTCGGTGCGCAACACCCGGGTGCCCGCGCGGGCCAGCGTGTCGATCACGAACGGGTTCGGGTGCCCGTAGTCGTTGCCCGCGCCGACGCTGATCAGCGCGAGCCTCGGCCGCACCGCGCGCAGGAAGCGCGGTGTCGTGTAGCGGGATCCGTGGTGCGGCACCTTGAGCACGTCCGCACGCAGATCCGCGCCGGAGGACACCAGACGTCCCTGCCCCGGCAGCTCCACGTCACCGGTGAGCAGCACGCGTCCCGCCGGCGTGGTCGCGCGGATCACCAGCGACGAATCGTTGGCGTCGTCGGCGGTCTGCGTGCGGGTCACGCCGGGGTCGGGGGCCAGGACGTCGAGCACGAGGCCGGGCCACGCCAACCGCTGCCCGGCCTGCAGCGTGACGATCGGCGTGCGGTGCGCGCGGGTGTCGCGCACCAGGTCGTCGAAGGCCCACTTCGGTTCGCGCAACGGCCCGATCGCCACCGCGCCGACCGATGCCTCACCCAGCACCGTGCGCAGCCCGCTGACGTGGTCGGCGTGCAGGTGCGTGAGCACCGCCATCGATACCCGGCGAATCCCCAGGCGCCGCAGGCAGTTCGCCGCCCGGCGCGGGTCCGGGCCGGTGTCGACCACGACGGCCTCCTCCGGCCTCCCGGTCGCCAGCACCAGTCCGTCGCCCTGCCCCACGTCGCAGGCCACCACGCTCCAGCCCTGCGCGGGCCAGCCCGGCAGCATGGTGCGCACCGGCAGCACGACCAACGCGCTGAGCAGCACCGCGACCACCGCGAGCAGCCGAATCCTCCTCCCTCGCAACGCGATCAAGCCCACCAGCAGCAGAACCGCCAGCAGCAGTCCACCACCGGTGCCCGTCGGCCAGTCGAACACCGCGCCCGGCACCGCCGAGGCGCGACCGGCGACCAGCAGCACCCACTCCAACTCCGGTCCGGCCAGCACGACGCCGACCGCCGCCGCCCACGCCGACACCGGTGCGAGGACGGTGGCCAGCACGCCGAACACCGTCGCCGGGGCGATCACCGGGGCCGCCAGCAAGTTGGCCGGCACCGCCACCAGGCTCACGCCTCCGGAGATCGCGGCGATCAGCGGCGCGGTGACCACGTGCGCGGCCACCGGAACCGCGATCGCCTCGGCCAGTCCGACCGGCACGCCCCGCGCCCGCAACGCCGCCGCCCACACCGGCGCCAGCAGCACCAAACCCGCCGTGGCCGCGACCGACAGGGCGAACCCCGCGCTGACCGCCAGCTCCGGCAACAGGAGCAGCAGCCCGATCACGCTCGCCGCCAGCGCCGGCAGCGCCGATCGGCGGCGGCCCAGCACCAGCGCGAGCAGCGTGATGGCTCCCATCACCGCGGCGCGCAGCACGCTCGGTTCGGGCCCGGTCAAAGCGACGAACCCGACCAGCGCCGCACCAGCACCCAGCGCGCAGACCACCGGACCCATGCCCAGCAGGCGCAGCAGCACCAGGACCGCGCCGCACACGATCGCCAGGTTCGCCCCTGAGACGGCCGTGAGATGGCTCAGGCCCGCCGTCTCGAACTCCTGCTCCACCTCCGGGTCCAGCCCGCTGGTGTCGCCGACGACCAGTCCGGGCAGCAGCCCGGCCGCTTCCGGCCCCAGGTGCCGTCCGGCGACCTCGCGCAGCCCCGCACGCATGCCCGCGGCCACGCGCTGCCACTCCGGCGGCGCCGCGACCTCACCCGGTGCCCGGTAGACCGGTACCACCGCCACGACGAGCTGTCCGTCGTGCGGCGCTGCCGCCTTGCCTCGGACGGTGAGCCGCTGCCCGGCGATCAGTCCGCGCCACGACTCGGTCGGCACCAGCAGCACCACCGAACCGCCTGCCGCATGACGACGTCCGGCGATCTCGGCTGTCAGCACCTCCGCTCTGGCGAGCGAGCGGTCCTGCGCCCGGCTGGCGCCGAAAGCAGCCCCTCGCAGCGGAGTTGGCGCGGCCGTCAGCTCCACCCGCAAGGCCACCTGCTCACCGGAACCCGTCGCGCGGCGGAGCGGATGTTCCTCGACGTCGTGGGCCCGGATCGCGATGGCGGTCGCCGAGACCGCGGCGAGCAGCAGAACCACCAGCACCGCCTTGGACCCCGTCCGCCGCGCGATCATCAGGACCACCGGGAGCGCCGCCACCAGCGCCGTCACCGCGGCCGGCACCCAGCCCGCCAGCAGACCGAGCAGCGTCACCGCCCAGACCGCCGCTGCCGCCGGGACCAACCGCAGGTCCAGCCGCCGGATCACACCCGCACCAGATCGCGCAGCTTGGACAGCCGAGCCTCGCCGATCCCCCCGACCTCCCGGAGCTGGTCCACCGAGTCGAAGCGGCCGTGTTCGGTGCGCCACTGCAGGATTCGCTCGGCGGTGACCTCGCCGACCCCTGGTAGTCCATCGAGCTGCTCCTTCGTCGCGGTGTTGAGGTTGACCTCGCCGTCGCCGCCCCCACCGGCTCCGGGCTGCCCTGGCTGGGCCTCCGGTGGCACCGGGATGGCGACGTAGAGCTGCTCGCCGTCGGCCAGACGACGGGCGAGGTTGAGTCCGGTCAGGTCGGTGTCGGGAAGCGGCCCGCCCGCAGCCGACACCGCATCGGCGACCCGCGCGCCGGCGTCGACCGTGACCAGGCCGGGGCGCTGGACTCGGCCGACGACGCTGACCACCAGCTCAGCGGGAGCGGCGGCGCTGGTCGACACCGGTGGTGGCGGTGCGGGAAGCGGTGGCGGAGCGGACTCGGCCGTCGGGCGGCCGGACCAGGCGATGACGAGAACGCCGAGCAGCACGAGGGCCGCGACCAACGACAGCGCGAGCACGCCGGCGCGACCGGGGTCCACTCTCGACCTCAGCAGGGGTTCGGGAAGCCAGCGCTCGGCGAATCGCGTCAGCGGCGAACTTCGGCCGCCGCCGGGCGGTTTCACCGAGTAGTGGGGCTCGAGTCGTCGCGTCGGCTCGTCGTGCTCGGCCTCGCGGCGCAGCGTCTGCAGCCGGGACCGGGTGTCGAGGTGCTCGTAGGAGTCGTCGTCAGTGGCGCGGAAGAGCTTGGTGTCGAACATGCAGACGACGTTAGCTCGCGCGAAACCGGCTGCGCACCTTTATTTTTCATGTATCTGACCACTGTGGACCAGCAGTCGACGAGATTCAGCTCGATGGTGTGGAATCCGCACCCCGAAGGGTTTTCACGCGCCGAAACGCCACCCGTTCGGGAGAACCACCACACCCACAGATCCGGGCCCGATGTGCGCCCCGATGACCGCGCCGACCTCCGAGACGACGCATTCCGCCGACTCCCCCAGCTCTGCGGTGAATCGCGCCGCCAGCTCCTCGGCGTGCTCGGCGGCGGCGAGGTGGTGCACCGCGATCGCCGCCGAACCGGAACCGGCCGCGTCCAGCGAGAGGTCGCGAAGCCGCGCCATCGCGCGAGTCGTTGTGCGCACCTTCTCCAGCGCGTCGATGCGCCCGTCGTCGACGTGCAGCAGAGGCTTGATCGACAGCGCCGTGCCCAGCACCGCCGCCGCGGTGCCGATGCGTCCTCCGCGTCGCAGGTACTCCAGCGTCTGCACGGAGAACACGGTGGTCGTGCGCGCGGCCGTCACCGCAGCGGTGTGCTCCACCTCGTCCAGGTCGGCGCCCGCCTGAGCGGCGTCGGCGGCGCCGAGAACGGAGAACCCCAGTCCCATCGCCGCCGACCGCGAGTCCACCACCCGAACCCGGTCCGGGTCGGTTTCGCGCGCGGCCAGCCGAGCGGCGTCCCACGTCCCCGACAGCTGCCGGGACAGGTGCACCGCCACGACCCCCTCGGCGCCGTCGTCCAGCGCCTGCCGATAGGCGCGGGCCAGCTCTCCCGAGGTGGCGCTCGCGGTGGTCACCCGATGCTTGTTCGCCAACGCCTCGGCGAGGTCGCGAGGCGAGAACTCGGTCTCGTAGACGTGCTTGCCACCGTTCACGCTGACGTGCAGCGGAACGACCCGAACCCCGTACCGCGCGGCGTATCCGGACGGCAGGTACGCCGTGGAATCGGTGACGACGGCAATGGACACGGACGCAACCCTACGACGTCAGACGGCAGATGCGATCACACGTGGGCTTGCGCCCCGGCGTTGTAGACCATCAGGCGCCAACGGTGATCGCTGGGGCTGCGACGGCTGAGGACCACCCAGTGGCAGTTGCGCACCCCGCCCAGACCCGGCCACAGCTCCACCGGCAGGGCCAGCAGCTTCGCGGTGAGCGCGGTGATCAGTCCGCCGTGCGCGCACAGCAGAGCGGTGCCCTCGTACTGGTCGTCGAGCTCGGTGACGACCTCGACGGCACGGGTGGCGACCTCGATGCGGGACTCCCCACCGGGCGGCGCCCAGTCCGGGTTCGCCCGCCAGGTGTTCAGCGCACCGGGCCAGCCGTGCTCGACCTCAGCTCCGCTGAGCCCCTGCCACTCCCCGACGTGGGTTTCCCGCAGCCGCTTGTCCAGCTTCACCGGCTCGCCGCTGACCTTGGCGTAGGCGGCGGCGGTGGTGCGCGCGCGGTTCAGGTCGGAGCTGAGGGCCACCGTCGGTTCGAAGGCCGCGATGGAGGGAGCCGCCTGCTCGGCCTGCTCGACGCCGTTGGCGGTCAACGAGCTGTCGAGGTGACCCTGGATGCGGCCGGCGAGGTTGTAGTCGGTCTCGCCGTGCCTCCACAGCACGAGCCGGGCGAGGCTCACTCGTCTTCCTCGGAGGAGACGCCCTGATCGACGAACTCGATGCGCGGGCAGTCCTTCCACAGCTTCTCCAGCTGGTAGAAGGAGCGCTCCTCGGCGTGCTGGACGTGCACCACGACGTCGACGAAGTCCAGCAGGACCCACCGGCCCTCGCGGGCTCCCTCGCGCCGGACCGGCTTGATGCCCGCCGCTCGCAGCTTCTCCTCGACCGAGTCGACGATCGATTCGACCTGCCGCTCGTTCGAGGCCGATGCGATCATGAAGCAGTCGGTGATGACCAGCTGCTCGGAGACATCCAGCAGGACCACGTCGGTGGCCTTCTTGTCAGCCGCGGCTTGGGCGGCGATCAGGGCCAGCTCGCGGGCGTTCTCGGTGGCTGCCACGTCACTCCTCTCGGCCGGGCTCGGTGTGCCCACGCCGGGTAGCAGGATAGGCCGCCAGTCCCGACCAGGACCCGCCCGGCCTTCGCATACAAGTCCTTTATGCCCGAGCGGTGCGCTCGGGTTCAATCACCCCTGCGGGCCCCACCCCACCGGAGCCTCGCGGCAGAGGCCGCGCTCGATGATGAAGTGCACCACGAAACCCCCACGACCAGCGACAACACCCCAGAGAAGCATCCTCGGCCAGCTGAATGATATCTGCCGCCGCCGTCGGGTCAGTCCGCCGTGGTGGCGATTCGGCGCGGGCGCGGATCCCCTCCGCCCCCGCCGAGGGACACGTCGAACGGACGAACGCCGAGCGTTTCCCCTGCTACGGGCCCCACTCGGCCGGGGTTTCGCGGTAGAGGCCGCGCTTGGTGATGTACTGCACGATGCCGTCGGGCACGAGGTACCAGACAGGCAGGCCCGCCCGGACCCGGTCGCGGCAGCCGGTGGAGGAGATCGCCATCGCCGGGATCTCGACCAGCGACACCGACCCGTCGGGCAGGTGCGCGCTGTTGAGCGAGTAGCCGGGCCTGGTCACGCCGATGAAGTGGGCGAGCTCGAACATCTCCTCGACCCGGTGCCAGGACAGGATCTGCTCCAGGGCGTCGGCCCCGGTGATGAAGTACAGATCAGCGTCCGGGAACTGCTCGTGGAGGTCGGTGAGCGTGTCGGCGGTGTAGGTCGGGCCCTTGCGGTCCACGTCCACCCGGCTCACCAGGAACCGCGGGTTGGAGGCGGTGGCGATCACGGTCATCAGGTAGCGGTCCTCGGCCGGCGAGACGACCTCGTGGCTCTTCTGCCACGGCTGCCCGGTGGGCACGAAGATCACCTGTTCGAGGCCGAACTGCGCCTGCACTTCGCTGGCGGCCACGAGGTGTCCGTGATGAATGGGATCGAAGGTGCCACCCATGACCCCGATCCGGCGACGAGACATAGCTGACAAGCCTAGATAAGCGTCACGACCAGGCACGTCAGCGGGGCACCCCGAGGTGTCGGACGCCACGGTCCCAGCGCGGATCCCCTCAACCCCACGCCGGGACCGCGGCCGGCTGCGAAGTCCGGCCCAGGCTCCCCCCTCGACCGGACCTCGCCGCCCTGCGCGATCCTCCGCGGCTGGGGGCCCACTTCGGATCGCGGGCGCTGCCTCGTGGGCGCGCACAGGTGGGACCCGCGCGCACCGGGGATCATGACGGTGCTTGTGCTGTGATGCCGATCACTCCTCGGGCGCGACGACCTTCCCGGTCGCGACCTCCTTGACCAGGATCGCCTCCACCGGGCAGGACTCGGCGGCGTCCACGACCTCCTCGGACGGCTCGGACTGGTCCTGCAGGGTCTTCGAATAGCCCTCGACCAGCTCGAAGTGGTCCGGGGCGACCCCGGCGCACATCCCCGACCCGATGCAGGTGTTCGTGTCGATCTCGATCGACCAACTCATCAGCTCACCTCTTCTGTCCGCATGAGCGAGATCACTCGACACCTTGCCACGACACCAGCATCCGCTGGGGACCCCGAACCAGAAGTCCCGACTTCCACGTCACGTCCTGCTCGGGCGAGTTCGGGAACTCCAGGCCCGGCAATCGGGTGAGCAGGGTGCGCAGCGCGACCTGCAGCTCCATCCGGGCCAGCTGGGCGCCGAGGCAGTGGTGCGGGCCGTGACCGAAGCCGACGTGCGATGCCTCCGCACGCGCCAGGTCCAACGTCTCCGGGTCGTCGAAGACCGCGTCGTCCCGGTTGGCCGAGCCGACGCTCGACAGCACCGGTTCGCCCGCGCGCACCAGCACGCCGCCGAGCTCGACGTCCTCGGTGGCGTACCGGGCGAAACCGGCGCCGACGCCCAGCGGCACGAAGCGCAGCAGCTCCTCGACGGCGGACGGGATCAGGTCCAGGTCCGCGCGCAACCGCCGCAGCTGCTCGGGGTGGGTCAGCAGGACGTAGTGGAAGTTGGGGATCTGCGAGGCGGTCGTCTCGTGCCCGGCGACGAGGATCCCAGCGGCCAGCAGGACCATCTCGTCCTCGCTGAGCTTGTCGTGCTCGTCGCGGGCGGCGATGAGCCCGGTGATCAGGTCGTCAGCGGGCTCGGCCCGGCGCTGCGCGATCAGACCTGCGATGTAGTCCATCATCCGGTCCGTGTAGTCGGTGACCTGCTCCGCGGTGAGCTTGTTGGTCGACAGGAACGCGTCCGACCAGACCCGGAAGTCCGCGCGGTCCTCGACGGGCACGCCCAGCAGTTCGCAGATCACCGTGATCGGCAGCGGCAGAGCGAAGCCCTCGACCAGGTCCACCGGGCCGCCGCGCTCGATCATCGAGCTCACCAGGTCGTCGGCGATGTCCTGGGTGCGCGGGCGCAGCTTCTCGACGCGGCGCTGGGTGAACGCCTTGGCCACCAGCCGACGCAGCCGGGTGTGGTCGGGCGGGTCCATGCTCAGGATCCCGCCGACCTGCTGGCGCGGTCGCAGTCGCGGTTCGTCGCGCTCCATCGTTTCGGCGCGGCTGAACCTCGGGTCGCCGAGGACGACCTTGACGTCCTCGTAGCGGGTGGCCAGCCATGCTTCTTCGCCGTAGGGCAGCTTCACGCGGCTCAGCGGTTCCTGCTCGCGCAACCGGGCGTAGATCGGGTCGAGATCGAGCGTCTCGGCGACGTTGAACGGATACGTCCTCGGCTCCGTGGCGGTCATGCGCAGCTCCCGATCTTGTAAGCAGTCGCTTACAATCCCACGCTACGCTTGGGAAAGACGCTGCGCACGCCGCGATCAGCGATCGTCCGAAAGGTCCGTTCGCTCCAGCAGGACGGACGCCGCACGGGTGACGTAACGGACGATGACCTCGGGGTCGGCCTCCGCCAACGGGCTCTTCCCGAGCACCGAGCGCACCATCCCGATGCCGAACAACCACGCCAGCACGAGATCGGCGCGCAGCTGCGCGTCCTCGGCGTCCGAGAGCTCCGAGAGCCGCTCGGTGTAGCGGGCGCCCAACTCGCCGCGCAGCATCTCCGCCGCCCGTTCATCGCTCCACGAGCGCAGCATCGCCACCAGCGGGTGCTCCCCGTTGGGTTCGGCGCTGTCGAGCAGGTTGATCAGCAGCTGCCGGGGCAGCTCCTCCGCGGAGAGCTCCGCGATCACCTGCTCGCTGTTGCGGGTCAGAACCGCCGCGAACAGCTCCTGCTTCGAACCGAAGTAGCGGAACAGCAGCGCCTGGTTGGCCCCGGCGCGGGCCGCGACGTCGCGCACCGTCGTCGCGCTGAAGCCGCGCTCGGTGAACAGCTCCGAGGCGGCCTGCAGCAGGGCTTCCTTGGTGGCGGCGGAGTCGCGCTTGCGTCGCGGCGCCTGCGTCAAGTTCAGCTCCCCGGCTTGGCCGGGGCGGAACCCGGCCGCACGTGGCCGTCGCCGAACGCGAGCCACTTGGTGGAGGTCAGCTCCGGCAGTCCCATCGGACCCCGCGAGTGCAGCTTCTGGGTGGAGATGCCGATCTCGGCACCCATCCCGAACTCGCCGCCATCGGTGAAGGCGGTGCTGGCGTTGACCATCACCGCGGCCGCGTCGACCTGCGCGGTGAAGCGCTGAGAAGCGCCGAAATCGCTGGTCACGATGGCCTCGGTGTGCCCGGAGCCGTGCTCGCGGATGTGCTCGACGGCAGCGGGCAGCGACTCGACGACGGCAGCGGCGATGTCCAGCGACAGGTACTCGGTGCCCCAGTCCTCGTCGGTGGCCGGCACGACGTTCGGGCCGCCGACCGCCACCACCTGCTCGTCGCCGTGCACCGTCACGCCCGCTTCGCTCAGCTCGGCGATCGCGCGGGGCACGAACTCCTCGGCGATGTCGGCGTGCACCAGGAAGGTCTCCGCGGAGTTGCAGACGCTCGGGCGGCGAGCCTTGGAGTTCAGCAGGATCCGCAGCGCCATGTCGAGGTCGGCGCTGGAGTCGACGTAGACGTGGCAGTTGCCGACACCCGTCTCGATGGCCGGAACCGTGGACTGGTCGACGACCGCCGAGATCAGACCCGCGCCACCGCGCGGGATGACCACGTCAACCAGACCGCGAGCGGTGATCAGGTGGTGCACCGAGGCACGGTCGTGGCAGGGCAGCAGCTGGACGGCGTCCATCGGCAGGCCGTGCCGGGCGACGACGTCGCGCAGGATCCACACCAAGGCGGTGTTGGAGCTCTCCGCCGACGACGAGCCGCGCAGCAGCACCGCGTTGCCCGACTTCAACGTCAGACCGGCGGCGTCGACCGTCACGTTCGGGCGTCCCTCGTAGACGATGCCGACCACGCCGAGCGGCACCCGCACCTGACGCAGCTGGACGCCGTTGGGCAGCACCTGGCCGCGCAGCACCTCCCCCACCGGGTCCGGCAGTCCGGCGACCGTGCGCAGACCGTCGGCCATCGCCTCGACGCGGCCGGTGCTCAGGATCAACCGGTCGATCAGCGCCTCGGTCATCCCGGACTCGCGGGCCGCGGCCACGTCGCGCTCGTTGGCCTCCAAGATCTCCGGCGCGCGCTTGACCAGCTCGTCGGCCATGTCCTGCAGCAGCGCGTCCTTGGCAGCGCGGGTGGCCTGCGCCAGCTCGGCGGAGGCCTCGCGGGCGCGGCGGGCGGCCTCGCGCACCTGGTCGCGCAGGTCGTCGCCGGTCGCCTTGTCAGAGGTGGGGAACTCGATGACGGTCACCCCACCAGACTAATCCGTGCCCGCGCACGCCCGGCAACGCATTTCCCGCCCCTCAGGACAGCTGGGGTCGAACGGCTGCGCGAAGCGCTGCGGGTCCGAGCAAGGCCCCGACACGCCCGCGCCGCCCCGGACGCGTGGCGTCAACGGCGTCCGGTAGGAATTCGGGACGTGGACGAAGAAGCGCTGCGGGAACTCGCCGAAGAACGACTCCGAGCACTGGCCGGCCCCGAGGCCGCGCTGCGCGAGGACCAGTGGGCGGCGATCCGCGCGCTGGTGCTCGAACGCCGTCGCGCGCTGGTCGTGCAGCGCACCGGCTGGGGCAAGTCGGCGGTCTACTTCATCGCCACCGCGCTGCTGCGCGAGCTCGGCGAGGGGCCGACCGTGATCGTCTCGCCGCTGCTGGCGCTGATGCGCAACCAGGTCGCCGCCGCGGCCAACGCCGAGGTGCACGCCGCCACCATCAACTCGGCCAACCCCGAGGAGTGGACCGACATCGAGGAGCGCGTCGCCGCCGGCGAGATCGACGTGCTCCTGGTCAGCCCGGAGCGGCTCAACAACCCCGACTTCCGGGACACGATCCTGCCCGAGCTCACCCAGAACGCCGGGCTGCTGGTGGTCGACGAGGCGCACTGCATCTCCGACTGGGGCCACGACTTCCGCCCCGACTACCGGCGGCTGCGCACGCTGCTGACCGAACTGCCCGAGGGCGTTCCGGTGCTGGCCACCACTGCCACCGCCAACGACCGCGTGGTCGCCGACGTCTCCGATCAGCTCGGCGTCGGCGGCGAGTTCACCGATCCGCAGGAAACGCTGGTGCTGCGCGGCACGCTGGACCGCGAGAGCCTGCGGCTCGGCGTGGTTCGGCTGCCCACCGCGCAGGCCCGGCTGGGCTGGCTGGCAGGGCGGCTCGACGAACTGCCCGGCTCGGGCATCATCTACACCCTCACCGTCGCCGCGGCCCACGAGATCACCTCCTACCTGCGGGAGCAGGGTTACGAGGTCGCGGCCTACTCGGGCCGCACCGACCCGGCCGAGCGGGAGCAGGCCGAAGCCGACCTGCTGGAGAACAAGGTCAAGGCGCTGGTGGCCACCTCCGCCCTAGGCATGGGTTTCGACAAGCCCGACCTCGGTTTCGTGGTGCACGTGGGCGCGCCGTCCTCGCCGATCGCCTACTACCAGCAGATCGGTCGTGCCGGTCGTGGTGTGCAGCGAGCCGAGGTGCTGCTGCTGCCCGGCCCGGAGGACCGCGAGATCTGGAGCTACTTCGCCTCGCTGGCGTTCCCGCCGGAGCACACCGTGCGCGCCGTCCTCGACACCCTCGCCGAGCAGGGCAAGCTCTCCACCGCCGCCCTGGAACCGCACGTGGAGCTGGGCCGCAACCGGTTGGAGATGGTCCTCAAGGTCCTCGACGTCGACGGCGCGGTCCAGCGGGTCAAGGGCGGCTGGGAGGCCACCGGCGAGCCGTGGCACTACGACGCCGACCGCTACCGGCGGATCGAGGCCGAACGCCAGGCCGAGCAGCAGGCGATGATCGACTACCAGACCACGTCGTCCTGCCGGATGGAGTTCCTGCGCCGCCAGCTCGACGACCCGCACGCCGAACCCTGCGGGCGCTGCGACAACTGCACCGGGTCGGGCTACTCCGCCGAGGTCGACGAGCAGGCCGTGCAGCAGGCGCAGGAGCGGTTGCAGCGGCCGGGCGTGGACATCGCGCCGCGCAAGATGTGGCCGAGCGGCATGTCCGCGCTGGGCGTGGACGCCTCCGGCAAGCTGCCCGCCGACGAGCAGGCCACCACGGGTCGCGCGATCGGCAGGCTCACCGACATCGGCTGGGGCAACCGGCTGCGGGAGCTGCTGGCCACCGGGGCTCCCGACCAGGAGCTGCCGGACGACCTGTTCCAGGCCGCGATCAAGGTGCTGGCCGCCTGGGAGTGGGAGCAGCGTCCGGTCGGTGTCGTGGCCCTGGGCTCGCGGACTCGGCCGAAGCTGGTGGGCAGCCTGGCCGAGCGCATCGCCGGGATCGGCCGGTTGCCGCTGCTCGGTGAGGTCCTGACCAACCCGAACACGACGCCGAACCGCGCCACCAACAGCGCGCAGCGGGTGGCCTCGCTGTGGCGCCAGTTCAAGATCGACGAGGAGCTGGCGGGCAAGTTGGCGGCCCTGGACGGTCCGGTGCTGCTGATGGACGACTACGCCGACACCGGTTGGACCGCAACGGTCGTCGGCCGCATGATCCGCCGAGCCGGTGCGCCCGCGGTGCTGCCGTTCACCCTCGCCTCGACCAGCTAGGGCGCGGACCTGGCGACCACCTCGGCCAGCACCGACATCGGCAGCGGGCCGTTGGCCAGCAGCAGGTCGTGGAAGGCGTGAAGGTCGAACGCCCGGTGGCGTTCGACCTGCTCGCGCAGCCGCTGGATCTCCAGCCGTCCGACCATGTAGGACAGCGCCTGGCCCGGAGCTTCGACTTGACTTCCTCACCGCTGTGAAAACCGGTGATTCCTACCGCGCCCGACGGCACGGTCTTCCGTGCGCATCGGGTCGCCTCGGTGGGTTCCTGCTTCCTCGCGCTGTGCCCGAACGGGTTCGGGTCTTACCTGCGCTCCACAGGCTGTCACCGCCAGCCCGGCGGCCTTCGCGACGTTGACCGCCGCGTTGATATCCCGATCCAGCCACACACCACAGGCCAGGCACTGCCAGGTGCGGACGTGCAGCGGTTTCGGGCCGTCCTGCACATCGCACTTCGAGCACACCTGAGATGTGGGTTCAAACCTCCCTATCTTCACCAGCTTGCGCCCATACAGTGCGGCTTTGTACTCCAACATCGCCACAAACGACGACCATCCAGCATCGTGCACCGACTTCGCCAGACGGGTACGCGCAAGTCCTGATACCGCCAGATCTTCGACCGCGATCGCTTGGTTCTCGCGAATCAACCGAGTGGAAAGCTGGTGATGGAACTCCCGACGCGCATCAGCCACCCGCGCGTGCGCACGAGCCACCTTGGTCCTGGCCTTATCCCGATTCTTGCTTCCCATCTCCTTTCGGGAAAGGTCTCGTTGTGCCCGCTTGAGCTTCCTCTCCGCTCTGCGTAGAAACCTCGGAGACTTGATCTTCATGCCGTCCGAGAGCACCGCGAAGTGTTCCAAGCCCAGATCCACACCGATCTCCGGAGCCTCATCGACAAGGGACTCGGGGTTGGTGTCGACCACGAACGACGCGAAGTACCGCCCAGCGGCGTCCTTGATCACGGTCACGCTCGACGGCTTCGACGGCAAAGTGCGGGACCAGCGCACCGGCACCTCACCGACCTTCGGCAACCGCAGCTTGCCGCCCGGCGTGATCGACCAGCGTGCATTGGCGGTAAACCTCACCGACTGACGACGATCACGGCGAGTCTCAAATCGGGGCGCACCCACCTTACGGCCTTTGCGTTTCCCGCTCAGTGAGCCGAAAAAGTTCTCATACGCCCGCTGAGCATCCCGAAGCGCCTGTTGCAGGACAACAGCCGATACCTCGCCTAGCCAAGCCCGCTCCGGGGTGTTCTTGGCGTCGGTGATCAGCTTCTTGGACAGCTCCGATGCCGTCGGGGTCTTGCCGCCTGCTTCATAGACGTCTCGCCGGGCCGCCATGGCGTCGTTGAACACCACACGCGCACACCCGAACGCCCGGGCCAGCACGGATTGCTGGCCCGGTGTCGGGTACAGACGGAAACGGTATCGAAGCTGCACGCAGTGACCATACAGTTACCCACCGTCGACAGGGTCGGTCCGTGCAGCACGAGACACCTTCCCGGCTACCCCAAGACCTGCGTGGTTCTCATCCGGATTTCGGTGATTCCAAATTGGATTCGGATCTTTCGTGCGGACCCACGAGCGCTTACCGTGTCGGCACCTCATTCCCTGGCGCGGCACGGAGGTTGCAATGTCCCAGGACGAAGCGGTGGCCCACAAGCTCCCGGTCCGAACGCTGGTCGCGGCGAGCATCGGGAACGCCATCGAGTGGTACGACTGGACCATCTACACCGCGTTCAGCGTGTACTTCGCGTCCGCGTTCTTCCCCGGCGAATGGGCGCTGATCAACACGCTGGCGACCTTCGCGCTCGCGTTCTTCTTCCGCCCGCTCGGCGGCTGGATGCTCGGCCGCTTCGCCGACCTGCGCGGCCGCAAGACCGCGATGCTGGTGACGATCTCGCTGATGGCAGGCGGATCGCTGATCATCGGCATCCTGCCGACCTTCGAGTCCATCGGGTGGCTGGCGTCGATCCTGCTCATCCTCGCCCGCATCGGGCAGGGCCTCTCGCTCGGTGGCGAGGTCTCCAACGCCTCCGCCTACCTCGCCGAGATCGCGCCACCGTCGCGGCGCGGCCGGTACTCGTCGTTCTTCTACATCTCCACCGGTGCCGCGCTGCTCATCGCCTCGCTGCTGGGGTTCCTGCTGACCTCCGTGCTCAGCGAGGACCAGCTCACCTCCTACGGCTGGCGGATCCCGTTCATCGTCGGCGGCGTGCTCGGGCTCGTCGGCATGTGGTTGCGGCGCACGCTGACCGAGACCGAGCAGTACGAGGAGAACAAGACCAAGGCCAAGGCCCTGAAGAACCCGCTGATGATGACGCTGCGGGATCACCCCAAGGCCGTCGGGCAGCTCATCGGGTTCTCGATGCTCTCGACGCTGTGCTACTACACGTTCTTCAGCGCGCTCACCCCGTTCGCGGTGAAGAACCGCGACGCGGACGCCACCGACGTGTTCCTCGCGCTGTCCATCGCGACGGCGCTGTTCATCGCGCTGCAGTACCCGATGGGCTTGGTGTCCGACCGCTACGGCCGCAAACCGCAGCTGCTGGTGTGGTCGGCGGCCATCGCGATCCTCATCGTGCCGCTGTCCAGCCTGGTGCGGCCGGGCCTGGGCAGCCTGCTCGTCGTGTTCTGCGTCGGTGTCGGGCTCTACACCGCGATGACCTCGATCGCGCCGGCGATCATGTCGGAGCTGTTCCCGACCGAGCTGCGCGGGCTGGGCATCGGTGCCTGGTACAACCTCACCGTCGCCGTCTTCGGCGGCACGGCACCGCTGGTCATCCAGGCCTTCGCCGAGTTCGGCATCGCCACGGGCTTCTTCTGGTACATCGCGGTGGGCGCGGTGATCGCGTTCTTCGTCATCCGCACGCTGCCCGAGACCCGGGCCACCGAACTGCGCTGAACCTCCCGGATCAGCGCAGCGGCACGAGGTCGTCGGCGTGGACGACCTCCCGGCGCTGCTCGGGCGGGAGGTCGTGGGTGGAGCGACCGATGAGGGTCGGGAGCTCTTCGGCGTCGTAGGCGACCACACCGCGGGCCACGACCTTGCCGGTCGGGTTGAGGAGTTCGACGACGTCGCCGCCGTCGAAAGCGCCCTCGACCGCGGTGATCCCGGCGGCCAGCAGGGAGCGGCGGCGCTTGACGACCGCGGTGACCGCGCCCTCGTCCAGCCAGAGGCGGCCGTTGGCCCCGGCCGCGTGGGCGAGCCAGAAGCGCCGGGCCGACAGGCGGTTCCCGGTCGCGGCGAAGGCCGTTCCCACGTCCGCCGCGCCCAGCGCGCTCTCGGCGTTGGCCGAAGACGTGAGCAGGACCGGAATTCCGGAGGTGCAGGCGACTTTCGCCGCCGCGACCTTCGAGGCCATGCCGCCGGTGCCCAACCCGGACGCACCCGAGCTGCCCGCGTCGACGCCGGCCATGTCGGCGGCACCGGCGACCTCGCGGATCACCTTCGCGCCGCCCTTGCGCGGATCACCGTCGTAGAGCGCGTCCACATCGGACAGCAGGATCAGCGCGTCGGCTCCGATCAGGTGCGAGACCAGCGCGGCCAGCCGGTCGTTGTCGCCGAAGCGGATCTCGGTGGTGGCCACCGTGTCGTTCTCGTTGACCACCGGCACCACGCCCAGCCCGAGCAGCCGGTTGAGGGTGCGCTGCGCGTTGCGGTAGTTGCTGCGGCGCACCACGTCATCGGCGGTGAGCAGCACCTGGCCGACGGTGAGGTCGAAGCGGGCGAACGACTCGGCGTAGGCGTGCGCGAGCGCCAGCTGCCCCACCGACGCCGCGGCCTGCTGCGTCGCCAGGTCCTTCGGCCTGCGACGCAGGCCCATCGGCGCGATCCCGGCGGCGATGGCGCCCGAGGAGACCAGCACGACCTGTCCCCCGGCGGCGACCCGCTTCGCGACCGTGTCGACCAGGATCGCCAGCCGCTCGGAGTCCAAGCCGCCCTCGGTGGTCGTCAACGAGGACGAACCGACCTTCACCACGATCCGCTGCGCGGCCGCGACGGCCTGCCGAGTCGCCGAGAGGCTCACTCGTCGTCCTCCTCCTCGCCCCCGACGTAGCGGCCGAACTCGTCCAGCCCGCTGCCGCGGCGCGCCTGCTTGGCGATCTTGCGGTCGTGCGCCGAAACCCGGTCGTCGGACTCCAGCCGCAGGTCGTAACCGCGCCGACCGAGCAGGTTGGCCATCCCGGCCGGGGTGGAGGGCTCCCAGTCGAAGGTCATGGTGCCGATGGTGACCTGGCTGCCGGGCTCGGCGCCCTGCTTGGCCAGCGCGTCCTCCACGCCCAGCTTCGCGAGCCGGTCGGCGAGGAAGCCCACGGCCTCGCTGTTGTTGAAGTCGGTCTGCCGGATCCAGCGCTCCGGCTTCTCGCCGCGAACGATGAAGGCGTCCTCGTCCTCCGGGTCGGGTTCGACGGTGAAACCACCGTCGTCGACCGCGGTCGGCCGGACCACGACGCGCGCCGGTTCCGGCTCGGGCAGCGTCTCGCGATAGCGCTCGACCTCGGCGCCCATCGCGAAGCTCAGCTCGCGCAGGCCTTCGCGAGAGGCGGTGGAGATCTCGAAGACCGGCCAGCCCCGCTCCTCGACCTCCGCGCGCACGAAGTCGGCGAGCTCGCGGGCCTCCGGCACGTCGATCTTGTTCAGCACCACCATGCGCGGGCGGTCGGCCAGGTCGGCGCCGCCCTGCTCGGCGGCCAGCGCCGGGGTGTACTCGGCGAGCTCGTTCTCCAGCGCGTCGATGTCGGAGATCGGGTCGCGGCCCGGCTCCAGCGTCGCGCAGTCGACCACGTGGACCAGCACCGCGCAGCGCTCGATGTGCCGCAGGAAGTCCAGGCCCAGACCGCGTCCCTGGCTGGCGCCGGGGATCAGGCCGGGCACGTCGGCGACGGTGAACACCGTTTCGCCCGCGGTCACCACGCCCAGGTTGGGGACCAGGGTGGTGAACGGGTAGTCGGCGATCTTCGGCTTCGCGGCCGAGACCACCGAGATCAGCGAGGACTTGCCCGCCGACGGGAAACCGAGCAGGCCGACGTCGGCGACCGACTTCAGCTCCAGCACCAGTTCCAGCTCTTCGCCGGGCTCGCCCAGCAGCGCGAAGCCCGGCGCCTTGCGGGCCTTGGATGCCAGCGCGGCGTTGCCGAGGCCGCCGCGACCGCCGGCCGCCGCGATGAACGTGGTGCCCGTGCCGACCAGGTCGACCAGCACCTCACCGTCGGGAGTCAGCACGACGGTGCCGTCCGGGACCGGCAGCACCAGGTCCTCGCCCTGGGCGCCGTTGCGGTGGCCGCCCTTGCCGGGCTGACCCTTCACCGCGCGGGCGTTGGGCCGGTAGTGGAAGTCGAGCAGGGTGTGCACGCCGGAGTCGACGACGAGGCGGACGTCGCCGCCCTTGCCGCCGTTGCCGCCGTCCGGACCGCCCAGCGGCTTGAACTTCTCCCTGTGCACCGAGGCGCAGCCATTTCCACCGTCGCCCGCGGCGACGCTGATGGTCACGCGGTCAACGAACCGCGACACGAATGCCTCCAGGAAGATCAAGCCGAGCGGCAGCCCGGCGGGTAGAGCTCTTGGTCTCGATTGCAACAACGGCGCGACCGGCGCGCTTCCCGGCCGCGACGCGGGTCACCCCGGACAACACAAAGCGAGGGGCGGCCCGGTCATGCCGGTTCCGCCCCTCGCCGGGAAGTTGCTGGCCTGCGTCGAGAGCCGGATCAGGCCTCGACGGGCTGCACGCTGACGGCCTTGCGGCCGCGGTAACGTCCGAACTCGACGGTACCGGCGGACAGCGCGAACAGGGTGTCGTCGTTGCCCCGACCCACGTTCAGACCCGGGTGGAACTTGGTCCCACGCTGACGGATCAGGATCTCACCGGCCTTGACGACCTGGCCGCCGTAGCGCTTCACCCCGAGGTACTTGGGGTTCGAGTCGCGGCCGTTCCGAGAGCTGGATGCGCCCTTCTTGTGTGCCATGACTACTCAGGTCCTCACTTGTTGATGCCGGTGACCTTCACCCGGGTCAGCTTCTGACGGTGACCCTGGCGCTTGTGGTAGCCGGTCTTGTTCTTGAACTTGTGGATGCGGATCTTGGGGCCCTTGGTCTGCTCGACCAGCTCGCCGGTCACCGACACCTTGGTCAGCGCGTCGGCGTCGGTCGTGACCTCGGAGCCATCGACGACCAGAACCGCCGGGAGCGCGACCTCGGAGCCCAGCTCGCCATCGAGCTTCTCGACCTCGACGACGTCCCCGACAGCCACCTTGTACTGCTTGCCGCCGGTCTTGACGATCGCGTACATGAGTCGGAAGTCTCCTGCTGCTCGGTTTCGCTAATTCACCAGGTTGCGGCGGACGTCCGCCACGATCACGAGGACCGGGGCTTCCTACCACGCCGCTGGTGCAGCGTCTCGGTGGGTTCCTGTCTCAGCAGCGAGGACCGCGCGAGCGACCGCACTCGAAACAGGCGTTTAATCTCTCCGCCCGTCCGGCGGCGAGAAGTTCTCACCCATCATACAGACCAGGTTTCCGTCCCCGATCGACCGGGGCGGTACCACCAGTGCGGATCCGCGGATCACGCGCTGACGGGCGAGCCGGAACAGCATAAGCGAGCTCGCCGCGCACCGGCGAACCGCCCCCGCGGTCATGGCGCATCCCGGCCAGATTCCCCCGTTCCGCGACCATCGTGACCTGCCCTTGCTACCGTCAGTGGCTGCTCGTGATGATCTAGGGAAACGCAGAGTGACTGACACCGCTTCGGAGACCGACCGCCGGGCCGCCGCACCCACGACACCAGCCGCCCCCGGCCCGGTGCGCCGCTTGGGTCCGCTGCTGCTGGGGTTGTCGGCCGTCGTGCCGCCGCTGATGATGCTGCGCGAGATCCTGCGCTACCCGCAGATGCACTTCTACGACTACTGGTGGGTCCTGCTCGACATCACCGACGTCGACGGCTCGCTGCGCCCCGAAGCGCTGCTGGGATTCCGCAACGAGCACCCGTTCGTGCTACCGAGCCTGCTGTTCTGGCTCAGCGCCCGCTTCGGGCACGGCCTCAACCAACCGCTGGGCCTGGCCGTGCTCGCGATGGGCGTGGGCTGCGTCCTGCTGGTGCAGGCGATGCTGCCGAAGCACCTCGACCCCTGGCAGCGGGCGGGACTCCTCGCGGCGACCTCGACGCTGGTGTTCAACCCGCACGGCATCCACAACTACGTGCGCTCGATGAGCGGCGCCTCGTGGATCCTGGCGATGCTGCTGGTCCTGGGGGCGCTGCTGGCGATGCACCGGGAGCACCGCGCGATCGCCGTGGTGCTGGGCCTGCTGGCCTCGATCAGCTACGGCACCTCGTTCGCGGTGTGGCCGGCGCTGGCCCTGGTGGCCTGGCTGCGCGGCGACCGGCGGAAGTGGATCGCGACCCCGATGGTGGTCGGGTTCGTGGTGGTCGCGACCTGGTTGGTGCTGCGCGGCCCGCAGGGCGGTGGCGGGAGCTCGCCGACCGATGATCCGGCGCAGGCGATGCTGGCCGGGCTGAGCATGCTCGGCATGGTGTGGACCGGCACCGAACCCTCGGTCGCGCTGCTGGCGGGTGTGGCCGGGCTCGGCGTGCTGGTGCTGCACGCGAACCAGACCACCGCCGAGCGGCGGATCGCCGCGCCGTGGTGGGGGCTGGCGCTGTACGCGCTGGGCTGCGCGGTGATGATCTCCGGCTCGCGCGCGGCGTTCGGCGAGTCGGCCGGGCTGCAGAGCCGCTACAACAGCATGACCGCCGCGCTGTGGATCGCGGTGCTGGTCATCGTGGTCGCCTGGGCGCGCTGGCCGCGGTTCCGCGCGGTCGCGGTAGGCGCCACCGCGCTGGCCACGGTCGCGCTCGGGGCGCCGATGGCGCAGAGCGTGCGGGCCGACGCGCCCAACCAGCAGCTGCTGGCGGTGGCCGCGCGGATCGGGCACCCCGACGCATTCACCGACCGCTTCCCCTCGCCGGGTCAGCTGCTGCCCCGCCTCCAGGCGCTCGGGCACTACCCCTTCTCCCCCGAGTTCTCCCTCGGCTGCCCGGACGGGCTCGACGTCGGCGACCGGGTCAGCACCGCGACCTGGCGCACGCCCAGCGTCGACTCGCTGCGCGAACCGCGACCGGACGGCCGCGACGTCGTGCTCAACGCCGAGACCGACCAGGTCCAGGGCGGCGCGCGGATGCTCAAGGGCTGGGCGATCTCCGGCATCGAACGCGCGCGCTGCGTGGCCGTGCTCGACCAGACCGGCACGGTCGTCGGCGGCGGCGTGGTCGACCTCCCGCGCCCGGACGCCGAGGCCGCCACACCCGGCATCGAGAGCGGGCTCGGTTTCCAAGCCGTCGCCCCCGCCCGGTCCGGTCCGCTGCGCGTGGCGTTCCAGTTCCCCGACGGCTGGTGGATCCGGCCGCTCACCGAGAATCCGCAGGTGGCGCGATGAAGGTCCCGGAAGTCTCGCTGCTGGCTCCCGCCAAGGACGAGCGCGACAGCTTGCCGAAGCTCTTCGCCGAGATCAGCGAGGCCATGGCGGGACAGCACCGCGAGTGGGAGCTGCTGATCGTCGACGACGGCAGCACCGACGACAGCTGGCAGGTCATCACCGAGCACGCCGCGCTGAACCCGCGCATCCGGGGGATCCGGCTGCGCCGCAACTTCGGCAAGGCCGCTGCGCTGGCCGCCGGGGTCGCCGAGCTGCGCGGCGAGCTCATGGTCACCCTCGACGCCGACCTGCAGGACGATCCCTCCGAGATCCCCCGGCTGCTGGCCGAGCTGGACTCCGGGGCGGATCTGGTCAGCGGCCACAAGGCGCAGCGCAAGGATCCGCTGGGCAAGCGGCTGCCGTCGAAGGTGTTCAACTGGTTCACCGGGCTGATCACCGGGCTGCGGCTGTCGGACCACAACTGCGGGCTGAAGGCGGCGCGCACCGAGGTGTACCGGCGAGTTCCGCTGTACGGGGAGCTGCACCGCTACATCCCGGCGCTGGCGCACCAGCTCGGCTACCGGGTCGTGGAGCGGACGGTCAACCACCGGCCGCGGCAGCACGGGGTGTCCAAGTACGGGCTGGAGCGCTACGCGCGGGGCGCGCTGGACCTGCTCACGGTGATGGCGCTGACCCGCTACGGACGTCGTCCGGCGCACCTGTTCGGCGGGCTCGGGATGCTGGCGGGAACGCTGGGAACTCTGGTGCTGCTGTACTTGACCGGGGTGTGGTTGTTCACCGAGGAATCGATCGGAACTCGTCCACTTCTGACGCTCGGGATTCTGCTGGAGATCTTCGGAGTTCAGATGATCTCGCTGGGTCTTCTGGCCGAACTCGTGCTGCACCGAACCGGACGTGAACACGACGTGACGGTGCTGGTCGCGGAGCAGACCACGCGAACCGCGAATTCAGATCAACACGCTTCGTGACCGAACGTTTCAACGCGGAACACAGCGCGGTAACGAGCTCCTGACAAAGCGATTGCGCATTACCTGACGCAAATGCGAAATAGGCCGGGGGGCGGCAGAACACACCCTGTCATCGCCCGTAGGGTCTCCCCCGTGCAGCAAGAGTCGGCGAAGAAATTGCGGTTGCTCGCCACGCTTCTCGGGCTGGTGGGCACCGTCCTGGCGCTACTGGTCCCGTTCCTCCCCGTCAACCACAAGGTGGGGACGTTGCGGTGGCCGACAGCGGAGGGGACCAAGTCGGTTTCGGCCCCGCTGGTGACCTACGCACCGGTGTGGCTGGACGCGAAGGTCCCGTGCGCCTCGGCGCGGAGCCTGGACGCGAGAACCGAGGGCCCGGGGTTGTTGCTGAGCACCAACTCGCCCGATTCGGACTCCGGTCAGCTCACCGGTCTCGTCCTGCAGGTCGACAACGGGCAGGCGCTGCTCTACTCCAAGGGCCAGCAGATCGGCACCACGCCGCTGCCCGCCGGTGACTGCACCCTGAAGGTGCACGCCGACGCAGCAGGCACCACCGCCAGCATCGGCAAGGAGCGCTGGGTCAACCTGACCGGCGACCAGCGTCCCCAACTGACCGGCATCTACTCCACTTTGGACAACACTCGCGACGACGTTCGCGGGCTGGACTTCCAGGCCAGGGTGGACAACCGGTTCAGCTCGTGGGCGACGCCGCTGAAGACGACCGTCATCGTGCTGACCCTGGCCTCGTTCATCGGCTCCGTGCTGTGCCTGCGACGGCTGGACGTCCTCGCCGGCCGGCGCGCTCCACGCCTCGCGCCGAAGCGATGGTGGAAGCCGACGCTGCGCGACATCTCGGTGTTCGCCGCGCTGGGGATCTGGTGGCTGATCGGGGCGATGACCTCCGATGACGGCTACGTGCTGAGCATGGTGCGCTCGGAGCAGAGCGCCGGCTACGTCAGCAACTACTACCGCTGGTTCGCCAACCCGGAATCGCCGTTCGGCTGGTTCTACGAGGTCTACTCGTTGTGGGTGAGGGTGTCGACCGCGACCCCGTGGGTCCGGTTGCCCGCGCTGCTGATGGGCATCATCAGCTGGCTGCTGATCTCCCGCGAGGTGCTCCCCCGGCTGGGCCAGCAGGTCCGGCGCAGCAACGCCGCCGGCTGGGCCGCGGCCGCGGTGTTCCTCGCCTTCTGGCTGCCCTACAACAACGGTCTGCGCGCCGAGCCGGTCGTGGTGCTGTTCTCGCTGCTCGCGCTGTGCGCCGTCGAGCGCGCGGTGAGCACCGAGCGGCTCACGCCCGCCGCGCTGGGCCTGGTCGCCGCCGCGCTGTCGGTCGGCGTCAACCCGCACGGCCTGATCGCCGTGCTCCCCTACATCGCCGGTTTCAAGCCGCTGCACCGGATGGTGCGCAAGCGAGCGCAGCAGTTCGGCTGGCTGCCGGTGCTGGCGCCGCTGGCCGCGTCCGGGTTCGTGATCCTCACGCTGGTGTTCTACGACCAGACGTGGCGTTCGGTGATGGACGCCATGGAGCTCAAGACGACCTTCGGCCCCAACGGGCACTGGTACGAGGAGCTCAGCCGCTACCTGCTCCTGTTCAGCGAGAGCCCGGACGGTTCGCTGAGCCGCCGGTTCCCGGTGCTGCTGGTGATCCTGTGCGTGGCGACCTGCGGCGTGGTGCTGCTGCGCCGCGGCCGGATCCGCGGTGCGGCGCTCGGCCCGAGCCGGCGACTGCTGGCGGTGGCCGCGATGTCCTTCGCGGTGCTGGCGCTGACGCCCACCAAGCACACCCACCACTTCGGCATCTTCGCCGCGGTCGGCGGCGCGCTGGCAGCGCTCACGGCGCTGGCCACCAGCACCACGGTGCTGCGCTCGCGGCGCAACCGGATGGCGTTCGTGACCGGTCTGCTGGTGCTGCTGGCCTTCGCGGCCACCGGCCCGAACGCCTGGTGGTACGTGTCCGGCTGGGGCGTCCCGTGGTTCGACAAGCCGCCGTCGATCAAGGGCTACCGGGCCAGCACGATGATCCTGGTCGTGGCCGCGATCACCGGCATCATCGCCGTGGTCGAGCACCTGCGGATCGACGAGAGAAACCCGAAGATCGTCGACGAGAGCTGGGAGAGCAAGGAGAAGCGCAACCTCGCGTTGCGCTGGGGCACGGCGCCGCTGTCGGTGCTGTGCGCGCTGATGGTGCTCGGTGAGCTCGCCGCGTTCGGCAAGGGCATCGTCGAGCAGGGGCGGAGTTACACCCTGGCCACCGACAACATCAAGCAGCTCACCCAGCAGAGCTGCGGTCTGTCCGACTCGGTCGGGGTGGAGACCAATCCGCGCGAGGGCGTGCTGAAGGCGTCCGCGCAGCAGCCGACGGTTCCGGCCCCGGCCAAGCAGCCCGATCTGAAGCTGCCGCCGCAGCGCCTGGCCAACCAGGAGAACGCCCAGCAGTACCTGCAGCCCAAGGAGGTCGGTTTCACCGACCCGGGCGTGCCGCCGACCGACGAGTCCTCCCCGGACGCGCCGAGCTGGCGCCCGCCGAACCAGTTCGGCGGACCCGAGGCCCCGGTGTGGGGCAGCTACGACGAAGAGGGCCAAGGCACCGGCGAGCTGCGCACTCCGTGGTTCGACATCCCGGAGGAGGCCCGGTCGGGCAAGCTGCCGGTGGCGATCAGCATCGCGGGTTCGGAGACGGGCGCGAACCAGGTCTACTTCGAACTGGGCAAGGACACGCCGCAGGGCTTCCAGCTGACCAACCGGTACCCGGTCCAGCAGGGCCCGCCGCCGGGATGGCGCGAGCACCGCTACATGCTCGGCGGGGAGGCCGAGGGCGCGACGAAGCTGCGGATGGTGCTGGTCGACCAGTCCCTGGGTCAGTCGGGCTGGCTGGCCGTGTCGGCACCGCGCGTGCCGAAGCTGACCCAGCTCACGCAGTTCGTCGGCAACGACCCGACGTTCGTGGAGTGGCCGGCCGGGCTGGTGCACCCCTGCCTGGAGATCTCGGGGTTGTACAACGGCATCGCGGAGATGCCGAAGTTCCGGGTCAGCGCGGGCGAGCAGGTCCGGGGCACCGGTGAGGGATGGTCCTCGCCGGACGCCGGTGGGACCTTCGGCTGGATGACGGTGGCCTCGAGCGTGCGCAACCTGCCGACCTACCTCACCAACGACCCGCAGAAGGACTGGGGCTCCCTGTACCAGGTGCACCCCTACACGCCGGACGCGTTGCCCGCCTCGGCGGCGCTGGAGCTGCACACCGAGACGCACTCCGGCCTGTGGTCCCCCGGGCCGCCCGCGCAGGGTTTGGACCTGCCTGGCGACATGCCCAGTTCCGATGACAGGACCGACATCCCGGCCTTCGACTCGGACGAGAACTGATCCACCCAGGCGAAGCCCCGGTCCCGAGGGACCGGGGCTTCGCGCGTTCCTGGCCGGCGGGTGGTCCTGTCCGGGTGGCATCGCATACTGCTGGATGTGCGGTACTGGGAGTCCTCGTCTTCAGCGGAGCTGCGGAGCTTCGTGTCGTGCCTGTGGGGGCACGGCGCCGCTCCGGTCGAAGGCTCGCAGCTGGTCGTGCCCGACGGGTGCGTCGACCTGATCTGGCGAGCGGGACGCGTCGAGGCCGTCGGTCCCGACACCGGGGCGTGGGTCTCCGGGCTGGACGCCGGGGTGCCGATGTACGGCATCCGCGCCCGACCGGGGATGGCCCGGCTGCTGCTCGGCGTCCCCGCGGCTGAGCTGCAGGACCTGAGGGTCGACGCCACCGAGCTCTGGGGGTCCCGGGGACGCGACCTCGCCGACGCCGTCGACGAGCATCCCGAGCTGGCCCCCGCACTGCTGGAGCGCTTCGCGCGGGAGCGCCTGGCCGAGTGGGAACCCGACCCCGCCGTGGCGGTCGCGGTCGCCGCCCTGGACGATCCACGACCGCCGTCGGTGCGCGCGCTGGCCGGGCGGATCGGGGTGTCCGAACGTCAGCTGCGACGCCGGATCGGCGATGCCGTCGGGTACGGGCCGCGGACGCTGGTGAGCGTGCTGCGGTTCCAGCGGACCGTGCGCAGCGGTGGCGAGCACCGGCTCGCCGAGCTCGCCCACCGCTGCGGCTACGCCGACCAAGCCCACCTGACCAGGGAATTCCGCCGACTGTCCGGCCTGACCCCGAAGCAGTACTTCGCGCGGGATCAGGCCGCGTCGTAGGCGCTCAGGACGCGCAGCGCGTCGAGCGTGACCCGGGGCCTGCCTTCCAGCGCGGTGCTCGGCGACCACTCCAGCCAGTGGATCGGCCAGCCGCCGTCCTCGCGCTGCTGCTCCGCCAGGTGATCCAGTCCCCGCTCGATCTCGGTGTCGCTGAACCACCGCCGGGCCAGGCTCGCCGGGCTCGGCGCGTAGTCGCAGACCCCCGGGATCTCACCGGACGCGTAGCCGGGAGCCACCCGCGCCAGCTCCGGGCGTTCGGGATCGAGCAGCACGTAACCGGCCTCGCGGATCAACCCGCCGACGCGCTCGGCCGCTCGCTCGGCCCGCTCCCGATCGGGCACCTGGTCGAGGAACGCGACCGAGGCGATGGCCTCGTAGGGGTGGGTCTCGGTGAGCGCGTCGACGCGCTTCCAGCAGAATTCGGTCGCGCCCGACAGCCACGGGTGCTCGACGGCGTTCTTGTGCAGCACCCCGGCCAGCAGCGCGGTCGACAGCAACGACCCCTCGGGTTCCTCGACCACCGGGATCCACGGGGCGTGCGGGTAGTCGCCGAGCCGCACGTCACCGCCGGGCACGCCGCCGTCCGGGCGGGTGATGGTGGCGAGGTGGTCGCAGATGGCCGGAGCGGCCTCGGCGCAGCGGCCGATCTCGTCCAGGATCGTCAGCGCCGTCCAGGTCTGCAGCGGCTGGCTGATGGGGCCGCGCGCGTCCGGTTCCAGGCCGTAGCCGTACCCGCCGTCGGAGCAGCGGTAGGCCTCCAGCGCGGTGTGGACCGCCGCTGCCGAGCCGTCGGCGTGGAGGTGTTCGAAGCGGCGTTGTTCCAGCACGCGGGCCGTGAGCCAGATGAAGCGCTCGGCGTCCGCCAGGCGCTGCGGTGTGCAACGAGTCATGCCACCGACGTTAAGCGGAAATGGCCGACCCGTTCTTGAACGGATCGGCCATTTCCGGTGTTGATCGGGTCAGCCCTCGACCGGCGGACCGGACGGGCGCGAGACCGCGCGGCGGCGGGCCCTGCGGACCGGGGCGGCCGGCTCGATGTTGGCCAGGCCGTCGTCGGTCGACTGCTTCGGCTCCGGCTTGGACACCACCAGCGGCTGGGCCGGGGCGCCGGCGCTACCGGCGGACCGGACGGCCTTGCGGCGCGGACGGGCCCCGTTGGACTCCGCCTGCGACTCGGCCGGCTCCGGCTGCTTCTGCTCGACCGGAGCGGCCGGGGCAGCCGGGGGCTCGGCGACCTGCGGCTTCGGCTCGGCGACCGGCTCGACGGGCTTGGTGGCCTCGACGGGCTCGGGCTCCGGCTTCGGCTCGACGGCCTTCGGCTCCTCGGCCTTCGGCTCGACCGGCTTCGACTCGACCGGGGCCGGTTCGGGCTTGCGTTCCTCGGCCTTCGCCTCGACCTTCGGCTCCGGCTTCGGCTCGGGCTTGGTGTCGGGCTTGGACTCCGGCTTGGCGTCCGCCTTGACCTCGGCCTTCGGCTCCGGCTTGGACTCGGTCTTCTGCTCGGCCTTGGGCTCAGGGGCCTGCTGGTCGGTGTCCTGCTGCTTGCCGCGGTTGCGGTTGCGGCGGCCACCGTTGCCACCACCGCTCTGGGCGTTGCCACCGCCGTTGCCGCCACCGCCGTGCTGGTGGTTGATCGGCTCGGTGGACACCATCAGCCCGCGCCCGCGGCAGTGCTCGCAGGTGCTGCTGTACGCCTCCAGCAGACCGGTGCCGACCCGCTTGCGGGTCATCTGCACCAGACCCAGCGAGGTCACCTCGGCGACCTGGTGGCGGGTGCGGTCCCGGCCAAGGCACTCGGTGAGGCGGCGCAGCACCAGGTCCCGGTTGGACTCCAGCACCATGTCGATGAAGTCGATGACGATGATGCCGCCGATGTCGCGCAACCGGAGCTGGCGGACGATCTCCTCCGCGGCCTCCAGGTTGTTGCGGGTGACCGTCTCCTCCAGGTTGCCACCGGAACCGGTGAACTTGCCGGTGTTGACGTCGATCACCGTCATGGCCTCGGTGCGGTCGATGACCAGGTAACCACCGGAGGGCAGCCAGACCTTGCGGTCCAGCGCCTTGGAGATCTGCTCGTTGATCCGCTTCTCGTGGAACACGTCGTTCTTGCCGACGTGCTTGTCCAGCCGGGAAGCCAGGTCGGGCGCCACGTGCTGGACGTAGGCCTCGATGGTCTCCCACGCGTCGTTGCCCTGGACCGTCATCGACGAGAAGTCCTCGGTGAACAGGTCGCGGACGACCTTGATCAGCAGGTCGGGCTCCTCGTAGAGCAGCTGCGGGGCGTTCGCGCCGGGGGTCTCGGCCTTCTCCTTGATGACCTCCCACTGCGCCTGCAGCCGCCGCACGTCGCGGTCCAGCGCTTCTTCGCTGGTGCCCTCGGAGGCGGTGCGGATGATCACGCCGGCGTTGTCCGGCACGATCCGCTTGAGGATCTCCTTGAGCCGCTTGCGCTCGTTGTCGGGCAGCTTGCGGCTGATGCCGGTGGCGCCGCCGCCCGGCACGTAGACCAGGAACCGGCCCGGCAGGCTGATCTGGGTGGTCAGCCGCGCGCCCTTGTGACCGACCGGGTCCTTGGTGACCTGCACCAGGACGCTGTCACCGGTCTGCAGGGCCTGCTCGATGCGGCGGGCCTTGCCCGCCAGCCCGGCGGCGTCCCAGTCGACCTCACCGGCGTAGAGGACCGCGTTGCGGCCCCGGCCGATGTCGACGAAGGCGGCTTCCATGCTGGGCAGCACGTTCTGCACGCGGCCGAGGTAGACGTTGCCGACCAGCGAGCCGGTGCCCGAGGAGGTCACGAAGTTCTCGACGAGGACGTTGTCCTCCAGAACCGCGATCTGGGTCTGGTCGCCGTTCTGGCGGACCACCATCTTGCGGTCGACCGACTCGCGGCGGGCCAGGAACTCCGACTCCGACAGCACGGGCGCGCGACGCCGTCCGGCTTCGCGGCCGTCCCGGCGGCGCTGGCGCTTGGCCTCCAGGCGGGTCGAGCCCTTGACCGCGCGGACCTCGTCGTCGCTGGAGTCCTGCCGCGAGGATTCGGGGGCGGGCTCGCGCACGTGCACGACGGTGTTCGGCGGGTCGTCCTCGCGATTACCGCTCTCGTCGTCCGACGAGCCCTTGCGGCGACGACGGCGACGACGGCGGCGGGATCCCTCGGACTGGCCCTCGGAGTCACCGGACTGCTCGTCGGAGGACTCCTCGGCGCTCTCACCGGAGGTCTCGGCCTGGGCTGCCTCGGACTGGCTGTCCTCGGAACCGTCCTCGCCACCGGACTCGTTGTCGGAGTCGGCGCCGCGACCCCGGCCGCGACCCCGGCGACCCCGACGGCGACGGCGACGGCTGCCGGAGTCACCCGAGTCGTCATCGCCGTCCGAGGCGGAGTCGGATTCGGACTCCCCCTCGTCGGAGGTCGTCTCGGCGGCGGGCTCAGCGGCCGGCGCGGCGGGTGCGGCCTCGGCGGGCTCCGGCTCGGCGGCGGCCGGGCGCTGCGCCGGCGGCTGCGGGGCCAGGAACATGGCCTCCGGAGCCGCGAACAGCGGCGTCAGGCCGACCGAGGACTCCTCAGACTCCGACGGCGGAGACGCGAAGTCCGCAGCGGGCACCGAAGCGCTCTGCTCGCTCTCATCGGCCTCGCTCGACGCGGCGGCAGGCTCCTCGGAAGCCGGGGCGGCCTCGGCCGCGTCCTCGCCTTCCTCGGCGACCAGCTCCGGGTTGAGCGTCTGCACGACGCGCAGGGCCAGATCCCGGTTGATGTTCGACTGGGCGCTGCGGACGGGCTCGCCGAGCTCGTCCAGCGCCTTGATGATCTCCCGGCTGCTGGCTCCCAGCAGCTTGGCGAGCGCGTGCACCCTGAGCTTCGCCGGCAACTCGATGGTGCCCTGCGCATCCTGGGTGGGTGTGGGCGATTGCCCGCTGGCGTTGTTCCCAGCGGGCGTATCCATGTTCAACATCCAGCTCCTCCGCCCCCGGGCGCGTCCGGGTGGACGCGGCCGCACAGAGGCATGTGCGATCTTTTAGTTTCCGCCGCCCGCGGGCGACGGCAATTCTTCGTGGTCCCTCCGCCCCGGACCTGCAGGCCGGGAAGCCGTACGGCGGGTCGACGACGTCACGCCGTCCGTCACCCGGCCGCGGGCTCTCCCGCCGGAGTCCGGTCGCCGTCTGAGTCCTGGGCCAACGGGTCGGCAATGCCTCCCCCGTCATCGAGCCGACCCTGTTCCAGCCGGGTCGCGCTCGCGGCGGCCGACGGTTCCAGACCGGCGACGACACGCAGGGCGCTCAGTACGTCGTCGGGCCGTACGACGGGTGTTGTCTGCCGCACGACCGTTACGAGTATCCCATACGGTGCGGACGCCTCGGGCCAATCGTCCACCTGGGCGGTCGCGTGGCGTTTTTGATCACGCTGCGCAATCGGCCGAGGACCTTCCCAGACCTCCGCGCTGAGCAGCGCGGCGCGCGCGTCGATGGTGCGACGACCGTCCTTGGTCATCCGCTCGACCAGCGCGCTGTCGGCGGCCATCAGCTGCTCGGCCGCCTGGCGCAGCTCGGCCACTGCGGTGCCGGGCATGTCGATGCGCCACTTGCTGACCACCAGTCGGTCCGCGAGCGGCCCCGGACGCGCCTCCACCGCCGTGAGCAGGTCGATCCCGTCCGGCAGGGCGGCGTCCAGCTCGGCGCGCAGCGACTCGGGCTCGACGCGTTCGACTAACTGCAGCTCGAGGTACTCGGCCTCGCTGGACACACCGGTGGGCACGGCTCCCGCCCACGACACCTTGGGGTGCGGGCTGAAGCCCTGGGAGTAGGCCATCGGTACGCCGGCCCGGCGCAGCGCGCGCTCGAAGGTGCGCGCCACGTCGCGGTGCGAGGTGAACCGCAGCCTGCCCCTCTTGGCATAGCGCAGGCGCAGCTTCTGCACCGGCGGCGCCGAAGGATTGGGGTGATCTCGCCGACTCAGAATGCCTCCCCGACCATGATCGTCACCGCCGGTCCCCCCGGACCGCTGTCGACGACGATGCTTGCTTGCTCAACCGCGGGGTGACAACACCCAGCGGGAAGTTTTCGATCCAGACCGTACCTGGCCGACGGCTGCACGCACGTCCGTGCGCGATCGCACGAACGTGCGAGAACATGCAGGTCAGCCGTTCGTGAACGCCGGATTCCGCACCGGAGAGCCCTGTCCGACCGGCGAGATCGGGAGCAGTTTTCGCCCGGTCGGGCCGACCTCGATGTCGGTGCCCATGGTCGGGCACACACCGCAGTCGAAGCACGGGGTCCACCGGCAGTCGTCCTGCTCGCGGGCCTCCAGGGCGTCCTGCCAGTCCGCCCAGAGCCACTCCTTGTCCAGCCCGGAGTCCAGGTGGTCCCACGGCAGGATCTCGTTCTCGGTACGCTCGCGGGTGGTGAACCAGGCCAGGTCCACGCCCAGCTCGGCGAGCTCGGCCTCGGCGCAGTCCACCCAGCGCTCGTAGGAGAAGTACTCGTTCCAGCCGTCGAACCGACCGCCCTCGCGCCACACCCGCTCGATGACCCGGCCGAGCCTGCGGTCACCGCGCGAGAGGAGTCCTTCGATCAGCGAGGGCTTGCCGTCGTGGTAGCGCATGCCGATGTTGCGGCCCAGCGAGCGGTCGGTGTTGATCGCCTCGCGGAGCTTGCGCAGCCGGTCGTCGACGGTCTCCGGATCGGTCTGGGAGGCCCACTGGAACGGGGTGTGCGGCTTGGGCACGAACCCGCCGATGGAGATCGTGCACCGGATGTCCTTGCGCCCGGACGCCGCGCGACCTGCGCGGATGACCTCCTTGGCCATCTCGGCGATCTGCAGGACGTCGGAGTCCTCCTCGGTGGGAAGACCGCACATGAAGTACAGCTTGACCTGCCGCCAGCCGTTGGCGAAGGCCGCCGAGACGGTGCGGATGAGGTCTTCCTCGGAGACCATCTTGTTGATCACCCGGCGGATCCGCTCGCTGCCGCCTTCAGGCGCGAACGTGAGCCCGGAGCGGCGTCCGTTGCGGGACAGCTCGTTGGCCAGGTCGATGTTGAACGCGTCGACCCGGGTCGACGGCAGCGACAGACCGGTGTTGGTGCCCTCGTAGCGGTCGGCCAGGCCCTTGGTGACCTCGGCGATCTCGGAGTGGTCGGCCGAGGACAGCGACAGCAGGCCGACCTCCTCGAACCCGGTGTTCTCCAGGCCGCGCTGCACCATCTCGCCGATGCCCTCGATCGAGCGCTCGCGCACCGGGCGGGTGATCATCCCGGCCTGGCAGAAGCGGCAGCCCCGGGTGCAGCCGCGAAAGATCTCCACGCTCATCCGCTCGTGCACGCTCTCCGCGAGCGGGACCAGCGGCTGCTTCGGGTACGGCCAGTCGTCGAGCTCCATCGTGGTGCGCTTGAACACCCGGTAGGGGGCGCGCTCCTGGTTGGGCACGACCTCGGCGATCGCGCCGTCCTCGCCGTAGGAGACGTCGTAGAACTTGGGGACGTAGACGCCGCCGGACTCGGCCAGCCGCAGCAGCAGCTCGTCGCGGCCACCCGGACGGCCCTCGCCCTTCCAGCGCCGGACGGCCTCGGTGATCTCCAGGACGGCTTCCTCGCCGTCACCCAGCACCGCCGCGTCGACGAAGTCGGCGATCGGCTCCGGGTTGAACGCGGCGTGACCGCCGGCCAGCACGATCGGGTGGTCATCGGTGCGGTCCACCGCGTGCAGCGGGATTCCGGACAGGTCCAGCGCGCCGAGGAGGTTCGTGTAGCCGAGCTCGGTGGCGAAGCTGACGCCGAAGACGTCGAACTCGCCCACCGGGCGGTGCGCGTCGACGGTGAACTGCGGGATCTCGTGCTCGCGCATGAGCTCTTCGAGGTCCGGCCACACCGCGTAGGTGCGCTCGGCGAGCACGTCCGGCTGCTCGTTGAGGACCTCGTAGAGGATCTGAACACCCTGGTTGGGCAACCCGACCTCGTAGGCGTCGGGATACATCAGGCACCACCGAACGGTGGCGTCCTCCCACGCCTTCACGGTCGAGTTGAGCTCGCCGCCCACGTACTGCACGGGCTTGGAAACCCGCGGCAGCAAGGGTTCCAACCTGTCGAAAACGGACTCCACAGCCACGCGACCAGGGTAGAGGTCCCTCGACCGAGCGCCGAGCGGGGGCGTTTCAGCCGGGCAGGACCCGGCTGAAACCCACCTCACAGTCATCTCAAGTCGTCGGTCGAAGCGCGTGCGAACGGCGAGACCGCGAGGCTGAAAGCACCCTCGCAGCCCGCACCGCCGCGGGTTCTGACACGTCGTCTGGCGAGTACGCCGCGACGCCGTGCATTGGCATGCATCAGGAGTGGCGCACGGAGTCCAGACGGCGTGTCAGGTTCCGCTCCCCGCACCGCAACGCACAACGACCACCGGCGATCAAAGGTCCGGGAACCAGAGCTTGAGCTCGCGGGCCGCGGACTCCGTGGAGTCCGAGCCGTGGACCAGGTTGTACTGGACCTCCAGGCCGAAGTCCCCGCGGATCGAGCCCGGGGCGGCCTTGTCGACCGGGTCGGTGCCACCGGCCAGCTGGCGGAACGCCGCGATGGCCTTCGGGCCCTCGACGCAGGCCGCCACGACCGGGCCACCGGTGATGAACTCGATCAGACTCTCGAAGAACGGCTTGCCGTCGTGCTCGGCGTAGTGCTGCTCGGCGAGCTGGCGGTCGACGTTCTTGAGCTCCAGCGCGACCAGCTTCAGGCCCTTGCGCTCGATCCGGCTGATCACCTCGCCGACGAGGCCCCGCTCGACGCCGTCGGGCTTGACCAGCACCAGAGTGCGCTCGCTCACGTTCTCTCTCCTCACTTCACGGTTGCGCCAGGCGCGAAGACCCAGCGCCCGAATTGATTGCAAGCGTATCGACGCAGGTGAACCCACCTCTCCCGGGGCCCGAATCGATCACGCCCACGCGGCGACCGGCGGATTTCAGTGGAAGTCAGGGTTCCGATTTCCACTGAAACCGGGTTCCCGATTTCCACTGAAATCCGGTCACCCGCGGGAGTCGAGGGTGGTGCTCCAGAGAGCGTTGCCCTGCTGGTCGCGGATGTCGACGGTGAACTGTTCCGTTTCGCCGTCGATGTTGACCTCGCCGAAGTGCTGGAAGCCCTCCATCGGGGACGCGCCCTGGCGGGTGGGGGCGCTGACGAAGGCGACCTCCGGGCCGAAGGTGGGGTCCATCTTGCTGGGGCCGAAGGCGCCCGCGTGCAGCGGTCCCGAGACGAACTCCCAGAACTCGTCGAAGCCGGTGAACGCCGCGCGCTGCGGCGAGTAGTTGATCGCCGCCGAGTAGTGCACGTCGGCGGTCAGCCAGACGACGTTGCGCACCTCGCGGCGGCTGATCTCCTGCAGCACCCGCGCCAGCTCGGACTCGCGGCCGTTGGGAGCTCCCGGCAGTCCGTTGGCGACGCCCTCGATCTTGTCGCCGTCGGGGACGATGATGCCGATCGGCATGTCCGAGGCGATGACCTTCCAGGTCGCGCGGGACTTCGTCAGCTCGCTGACCAGCCAGCGGGCCTGCTCCTCGCCGAGGATGCTCTCCGGCTCGGTTCCCGTGGAATTCGCGTCCCGGTAGGAGCGCATGTCCAGCACGAACACGTCCAGCAGCGGGCCGTGCGAGACCTTCCGGTACACCCGGCCGTCGACCGCGTCCTGCCGGCGGACCGGCTGCCACTCGTGGAACGCCTGGAACGCGCGCTGGGCCAGCACGTCCACGCGCTTCTCGGTGTAGGCGTCGTTCTCCAG
The DNA here is from genome assembly GCF_040677225.1 of Saccharopolyspora sp. NPDC049357. Taxonomy (NCBI): domain Bacteria; kingdom Bacillati; phylum Actinomycetota; class Actinomycetes; order Pseudonocardiales; family Pseudonocardiaceae; genus Saccharopolyspora; species Saccharopolyspora sp. NPDC049357. The sequence goes on from NZ_JBFAQJ010000002.1 coordinate 235,681, forward strand.
GATCTCGCCGGGGTACCAGTTGTTGGTGACCTCGTGGTCGTCCCACTGGATCAGCTGCGGGACGTCGGCGGCGAACGCGCGCACGTTCTCGTCGAGCAGGTTGTAGGCGAACTGGCCGCGGTACTCGGCGAGGGTTTCGGCGACCTTCGACTTCTCCGGGGTGACGACGTTGCGCCAGACCCGGCCGTCGGGCAGCGTCACCGACTCCTTCACCGGCCCGTCCGCGTAGACCGTGTCGCCGCTGTGCAGGAAGAAGTCGGGACGGCGGTCAGCCATCGCGCGGTAGATCGTCATGCCGCCGATGTCGGGGTTGATGCCCCAGCCCTGGCCCACCACGTCACCCGACCACAGGAACCGCACATCGCTGCGGTCCTGCGGCACCGTGCGGAAGGTGCCGGTCAGGCCCTCGCTGGCCACCCGGCCGTCGAGGTCCTCGGCGGTGACCCGGTAGTGCACCTCGCCGCCCGCCGGGATACCGGTGAGCCGCAGCTCACCGGTGCCGTCGGTGTCGGGCGTCAGGTCCGGGCCGGGGATGCGCAGCGCGTCGCGGAAGTCCTCGCGCGCGGAGATCTCGACGAACATGCGGGACGGGCGGTCGGCCCGGGTCCACACCACGGCGCCGTCCGGGCGCGGGTCGCCGAGCTGCACGCCGTGGGTCAGCACGGGGCGGCCGGATCGCGCGAAGGCGGTGCCCGGGAGCAGCGCGCCGGCCGCGAGCAGACCGGCGCCGGTGGCACTGCGGCGCAGGAGCTCGCGGCGAGTCAGGTTCTCGGGGGTCATGTCCCCGGTTCTAATCGGGTCAGGCCGCGCCGCGCTCACCACAAGTGAACGGGCAGGTGAAACTTCGGTGTTCAATCGCCGCACCGCGCGGACCCTGGTGTGAGACCGGTCGGACCGCTAGCTTCACGGCCGAACCGACTGGCCGCTGGAGACGAGGAGGTCCCGATGCGCGCCGCCGTGCACACCGCCGCCAACGAGCCGCTGCGGATCGAGCAGCTGGACGATCCGACGCCGAGGGCCGGTGAGGTCGCCATCGACGTGCGCTCCTGCGGCGCCTGCCACAGCGACCTGCACGTGATCAAGGGCGAGCTGCCGTTCCCCACGCCCGCCGTGCTCGGCCACGAGGTGGCCGGTGTGGTCTCCGAACTCGGTCCCGGCGTCAGCGGGCTGTCGGTGGGCGACCCGGTCGTGACCAGCTTCATCATGCCGTGCGGGCAGTGCGGGCAGTGCTCGCGCGGCAACGAGGAGATCTGCGAGCGGTTCTTCCGCTTCAACCGGGGCCAGGGCAAGCTCTACGACGACGACACCCGACTGCACCGGCCCGGCGGCGAGCCGGTCTGGATGTACTCGCAGGGCGGGATGGCCGAGCGCTGCGTGACCCCGGTGACCTCGGTGTACCGGGTTCCGGACGGGGTCGAGCTGTCGGACGTCGCCTCGGTCGGGTGCTCGACGATGACGGCCTACGGCGCGCTGCGGCACGCGGCGAACGTGCAGGTCGGCGACACCGTGGCGGTGGTCGCGGCGGGCGGGGTCGGCTCGGCGCTGATCCAGCTGGCGTCGATCTTCGGCGCGTCGACGATCATCGCGGTCGACATCAACGAGGACAAGCTCGAAGGCGCCCGCCGGCTGGGCGCCACGCACACGGTGAACTCGTCCGAAGTGGACGCTCCCGCGGTGATCCGCGAGCTGACCGGCGGGCGCGGCGTGGACGTCGCCTTCGAGGCGCTGGGCGCGGTCCCGACGTTCAACGTCGCCCGGGACTCGGTCGTCGAAGGCGGCCAGGTCGTGATCGTCGGCATCGCCGCCCGGGGCACCACCGGCGAGTTCGACCTCGCCACGATCGCCCGGCGCAAGCTCCAGATCAAGGGCTCCTACGGAGCCAAGCCCCGCCGGGACATGCCGGTCCTTCTCGACCTGGTGGCCCGGGGCCAGCTCCGCCCGCAGGACGCCATCAGCCGCCGCTACCCGTTCGAGGAGGTCCAGGAGGCCTTCGACGCCCTCAACCGCGGCGAGATCCTGGGCCGAGCCGTCGTCGACCTCACCTGACCGAGGGAAGAATTCGAATTTCGCGCGAAATTGGAGTGCGAAAGTCCCGACTCGAATTTCGCGCGAAATTCGAATACCCCCGGGTTATCGCAGGTGGGGGCTAGTCGGTGCCCTCGGGGTGGCCCGGCGGGTGGCCGAGCTGGTCGTAGAGCTGGCCCTCGCGCATGCGCTTGGCGATGTCCTTGCGCAGGTGCAGCACGTAGGCCCAGATCAGCGCGAAGATCGCACCCATGATGCCGATCGACGGGTGGATGAAGACGCACAGGATCATCGCGGCCTGAAGCCCCAGCGCGAATCCCAGGCCCCACGGGCGGCGCTGCACGAAGGCCGCCACGAGCATCAGCACCGACAGCACGATGACGATCACGAAGCCGGCGCTGGAGACCCCACCGCCGAACTTCCACACCACCGGCAGCGCCAGCAGGAACGTGATGAACTCCAGCGCCAGCGTGGCCGCCATGATGCCGCGCAGACCCTTCCACGGGTCGCGCACGCCCTCCGGCGGCTCCGGCAGGCCCTTCTCGGGCTGGGACTCCTCGGCCACGACCGCTCCCGTCTCGCTCACGCGGGCTCCTTGCCGAACAGCGCGCGGGCCTCTCCCGCGGTCACCACGGACCCGGTGATCACCACACCGCCGCCGGACACCGACTCACCCGGATCATCGGTCTCCTCGGCCAGCTGGATCGCCTGCTCGACCGCGTTGTCCAGCCGGGGCTCGACCATGATCCGGTCCTGCCCGAAGATGTCCAGCGCGATCCCGGCGAGCTCGTCCGGGTCCAGCGAGCGCGGCGAGGAGTTGCGGGTCAGCACCAGCTCCTCCACCACCGGCTCCAGCTCGGCGAGGATGCCGCGCGCGTCCTTGTCGCCCAGCACGCCCACCACCGCGACCAGCTTGCGGAAGGAGAACTCCGAGCTCAACGCGTCGGCCAGGGCGCGGGTGCCGTGCGGGTTGTGGGCGGCGTCGACCAGCACCGTCGGTGCCGCGCGCACGCGCTCCAGCCTGCCGGGCACGATGACGGAGGCGAACGCCGAGCGGATCCGCTCCACGTCCAGCTGACGTTCCGCGCCCGCGCCGAAGAACGCCTCGACGGCCGCCAGCGCCAGTGCCGCGTTGCGGGCCTGGTGCTCGCCGTGCAGCGGCAGGAAGATCTCGTCGTAGACGCCGCCGAGGCCCTGCAGCTTCAGCAGCTGGCCGCCGACCGCGACGGTCCGCTCCAGCACGCCGAACTCCTGGCCTTCGCGCGCCACGGTCGCGTCCACCTCGGCGATCCGGTTCATGATCTCCGGCTGCACCTCCGAGGGCTGCGCGGCCATGACCACGATGGACTCGGGCTTGATGATCCCGGCCTTCTCGCGGGCGATTCCGGCGAGGTCGGTGCCGAGGTACTCGGCGTGGTCCAGCGCGACGGGGCAGATCACCGCGACCTTGGCGTCGGCGACGTTGGTGGCGTCCCAGCTGCCACCGAGCCCGACCTCGATGACCCCGGCGTCGACCGGGGCGTCGGCGAACGCGGCGAACGCCATGCCGGTGAGCACCTCGAACTTGCTCATCCTGACGTCGCTCTGGGAGTCCACGATGGACACGTACGGCGCCACGTCGCGGTACGCCTCGACGTAGCCGGCCGGGCTGATCGGAGCGCCGTCGACGCCGATGCGCTCGGTGGCCAGCTGCAGGTGCGGGCTGGTGTAGCGGCCGGTGCGCAGTTCGAGCCCGGTCAGCAGGGCGTCGATGATGCGCGTCGTGGACGACTTCCCGTTGGTGCCCGCGATGTGCACGACCGGATAGCTGCGCTGCGGTTCGGCGAGCAGGTCGGTGAGCGCGCGGATGCGGTCCAGCGACGGCTCGATCTTGGTCTCCGGCCAGCGTTCGTTGAGCTCGGCCTCCACCACGCGCAGCTCGTGCAACGCGGCGGGATCCATGCCGGTCAAGTGCCCACTCCCCTACCAACGACGAAAATGCCGAGGTTGAAGTCTACGTCGCCCCTGGTGGACGGCCGCCCAGGCCCGCTCGACGCGAGAAGGGGCCCTCGCCGGGAGGGCCCCTTCTCGATGCGCGTCAGCCCTGCGGGAGGGATTCCAGGCGGGCCGTGATGCGGGCGATGTCGCCTTCGGCGACCTCACGGCGGGCCTTGATCTTGTCGACGACCTCGGCCGGGGCCTTGTCCAGGAACGCCTGGTTGCCGAGCTTCTTGTCGGCTCCGGACAGCTCCTTCTCGGCGGCGGCGAGGTCCTTGGCCAGGCGCTTGCGCTCGGCCTCGACGTCGATCGCACCTGAGAGGTCCAGCTCGACGTCGACGTTGCCGCCGGCCAGGCCGACCTCGATGGACGCCGAGGAGGTGAAGTCCTCGCCCGGCTCGGTCACCTTCGCCAGCGACCGGACCGCGGCCACGTGCTCTGCCAGCCCCAGCTCCTCGACCCCGCTGAGCCGCGCCGCGACCTTCTGACCGGGCTTGAGGCCCTGGTCGGAGCGGAACCGGCGGATCTCGGTGATCAGCTTCTGGGTCGCCGCGATCCGGTCGGCCGCACCGCTGTCGGCCTCGGCGCCGGTGGCCTTCGGCCAGTCGGCGATCACCACGGACTCGCGGCCGGTCAGCGCCGTCCACAGGGTCTCGGTGAGGAACGGGATCGTCGGGTGCAGCAGGCGCAGCAGCACGTCGAGGACGTGGCCGAGGACCTCGCGGGTCCGCTCGGCGCGCTCCTCCGAGCCGTCCATCTGGACCTTGGACAGCTCCAGGTACCAGTCGCAGAACTCGTCCCACGTGAAGTGGTAGAGCGCCTCGGTGGCCTTGGCGAACTGGAAGTCCTCCATCATGTCGTCCACGTAGGACACGAGCGCGTCGGCGCGGTCGAGGATCCAGCGGTCCGCGTCGGTCAGCGACTCCCGCCGCAGCGGCGACTCCGGCACGCGGGCGCCGTTCATCAGCGCGAACTTGGTGGCGTTGAACAGCTTCGTGCCGAAGCTGCGCGACGCCGAGACCCACTCCTCGCTGATCGGCGAGTCGGTGCCCGGGTTCGCGCCGCGCGCCAGGGTGAACCGCAGCGCGTCGGTGCCGTAGGTGTCCATCCACTCCAGCGGATCGACGGTGTTGCCCGCGGACTTCGACATCTTCTTGCCGTGCGCGTCGCGGACCATGCCGTGCAGCGCGATGGTCTTGAAGGGGACGGCCTCGGCCGGGTCCCGGTCCTTCATCGCGTACAGGCCCATCATCATCATCCGGACGACCCAGAAGAAGAGGATGTCGTAGCCGGTGACCAGCACGGACGTCGGGTAGAACTTCTCCAGCTCCGGCGTGGAGTCCGGCCAGCCCATGGTCGAGAACGGCCAGAGGCCGGAGGAGAACCAGGTGTCGAGGACGTCCTCGTCCTGGTGCCAGCCGTCGCCCGACGGCGGCTCCTCGTCCGGTCCGACGCACACGACCTCGCCGTTGGGGCCGTACCAGATCGGGATCCGGTGGCCCCACCACAGCTGCCGCGAGATGGCCCAGTCGTGCAGGTTGTCGACCCAGTCGAAGTAGCGCTTGGCCATCTCCGGCGGGTGCACGGCGACCCGGCCGTCGCGGACGGCGTCGCCCGCGGCCTGCGCCAGCGGACCCACCTTGACGAACCACTGCAGGGACAGCCGGGGCTCGATCGGCTCCTTGGAGCGCGAGCTGTGCCCGACGCTGTGCGCGTACGGGCGCTTCTCGGCGACGATGCGGTCCTGCTCGCGCAGCGCCTCGCGCACCGCCACCCGGGCCTCGAAGCGGTCCATGCCGTCGAAGCGGGTTCCGGTGTGGGCGATGCGGCCCTGCTCGTCCATGATCGTGAGCATCGGCAGGTCGTGCCGCTTGCCGATCTCGAAGTCGTTCGGGTCGTGCGCCGGGGTCACCTTGACCGCACCGGTGCCGAACTCGGGATCGACGTGCTCGTCCGGGACGATCGGGATCTTGCGGCCGGTCAGGGGCAGTTCGACCTCGGTGCCGACCATGTGCTGGTAGCGCTGGTCGTTCGGGTGCACCGCGATGGCGGTGTCGCCGAGCATCGTCTCGACCCGCGTGGTGGCCACCACGATCGCGTCGTCACCGTCGCCGTAGCGCATGGAGACGAGCTCGCCCTCGACCTCCTTGTGCTCCACCTCGATGTCGGAGATCGCGGTGCGCATCTCCGGCGACCAGTTGACCAGCCGCTCGGCGCGGTAGATCAGGCCGTCGTCGTAGAGGTTCTTGAAGATCGTCTGGACGGCGCGCGACAGGCCGTCGTCCATGGTGAAGCGCTCGCGGGACCAGTCAACGCTGTCGCCGAGGCGACGCATCTGCGACAGGATCGCCCCGCCGTGCTTCTCCTTCCAGCCCCAGACGCGCTCCAGGAACTTCTCGCGCCCGAGCTCGCGGTGGTCGATGCCCTCCTCGCGCAGCTGCTTCTCGACCAGCGCCTGCACCGCGATGCTGGCGTGGTCCATGCCCGGCAGCCACAGCGCCTCGTAGCCCTGCATCCGGCGGCGCCGGGTGAGGATGTCCATCAGCGTGTGCTCGAAGGCGTGGCCGATGTGCAGGCTGCCGGTGACGTTCGGCGGCGGGATGACGATCGAGAACGGCGGCTTGTCGCTGCTCGGATCGGCGGTGAAGTACTCGGCGGCTACCCAGCGCTCGTACAGCTCGGCCTCTACGTCGGCCGGATTCCAGGTCGACGGGAGTTCACGGGTTGCGGCTGCATGGGTCTGTGTCACACGTCGAATTCTACGAGTGCCCGAACGGCGGTTTCCCCGGGCATACCACCGGCCACGACCAGCAGGAGCGTGACGCGCGGCACGCGCACGCGAGAGGGGCGCGACTCGTCGAGCCGCGCCCCTCTCGCGATGGCCAACCAGGTCAGCCGGTGAAGAGCTTGGTGACCTTGGTGATGAGTTCGTAGAGGCCGTAGAGGAACGGGACGCCTACCCAGAGCCAGGCGATGACCAGGAGGACTCGGCGGTTCGCGGTCGTCACTTGTCTCCTCCCTTCGCCGGTTCGTGGAACTTCGGGGCGACCGGGCGGATCAGCTCGTTGGCGATGAAGCCGACGACCAGCAGCCCGATCATGATGTAGAGCGAGACCGCGTACAGGTCAGGGCCCTTCGCGCCGCTCGCTTCCTGCGCGTCGGCGACGGCGTTGACGATCAGCGGTCCGAGCACGCCGGCCACCGACCACGCGGTGAGCAACCGGCCGTGGATCGCGCCGACCTGCAGGTTGCCGAAGAGGTCCTTCAAGTACGCGGGCGCGGTGGCGAAACCGCCGCCGTAGAACGACAGGATCAGGATCGCGCACAGCACGAACACCGGGACACCGGTCGCGCCGAACAGCAGGATTCCCAGGTACAGCAGCGTTCCGCCGCCCAGGTAGAGGCGGTAGATGTTCTTGCGCCCCACCACGTCCGATGCCGACGACCACACGAACCGGCCGGCCATGTTGGTCAGCGACAGCAGCGCCACGAAACCGGCCGCCGCTCCGGTGGCCACCGGTGTCGCGCTGCCGGAGAAGAAGCCCACGATCATCGGCGACGCCTTCTCCAGGATCCCGATGCCCGCGGTGACGTTGCAGCACAGGATCACCCACAGCAGCCAGAACTGCGGAGTGCGCAAGGCGTTGTTGGCCGTCACCTCTGCCGTGGTGATCATCGGCTTGACGACCTGCTTCGGCATCGACTTGGGACGCCAGCCCGGCGCGGGAACCCGCACCAGCAGCGCGCCCAGCGACATGAACACCGCGTAGACCACGCCGTGCACCAGGAACGTCTGCGCGATGCCGGAGCGGTCCTCGCCGAAGGTGTCCAGCATCTGCGTCGACCACGGCGAGGCGATCAGCGCACCGCCGCCGAAACCCATGATGGCGATGCCGGTCGCCATGCCCGGCCGGTCCGGGAACCACTTCATCAGCGTCGACACCGGCGAGATGTAGCCGATGCCCAGACCGATGCCGCCCACGAAGCCGTAACCGAGCACCACCAGCCAGTACTGGCCGAGCGCGACGCCCAGCGACGAGATCAGGAATCCGAGCGAGAAGCAGACCGCGGAGACGGTCATGGCCCAGCGCGGACCGCGCTTCTCCACCAGCGTGCCGCCCACCGCGGCCGACAGCCCGAGCATGACGATGCCCAGCTGGAACGGCAGCGCGCTCAAGGTGCCCGACAGCCCCAGGGCCTCCTCCAGCGGCGGCTTGAACACGCTCCACGCGTAGACCTGCCCGATCGACAGGTGCACCGCCAGCGCCGCCGGTGGGATCAGCCAGCGGCTCCAGTCCGGTGGAGCGGCGATTCGACTGGGTGACAGCAGCCCTGAAACCATTGGGCCTCCCGGCTTCGCGACGTTGATCAGCGCGCCGAGCATACTGTTGCCAACGGCCGGAAAGAGTCGTCCAATTTCAAAATGAAACAAAGTTCCGAGGAGGCGCAATGGGACGGGTCACGGTGCGGCGGCCGGTGCTCCGGATCGCCGAGAACGGCAACCGGACCAGGCCGGACACCCTCGCCGCCGAGGAGCCGCTGGAAATCCGGGTCAACGGCAAGCCCCTGTCGGTGACGATGCGCACACCCGGTCACGACGTGGAGCTGGCGCACGGATTCCTCCTGACGGAAGGCGTCATCGCCGACCGCGACGAGCTCGCCACCGCCCGCTACTGCGACAGCCCCGGACCCGACGGGCGCAACACATACAACGTGCTCGACATCGCGCTGGCGCCCGGCGTCCCGATGCCGGACGCCTCCGTGGAGCGCAACTTCTACACCACCTCCTCGTGCGGGGTGTGCGGGAAGGCGGCGCTGGACGCGGTGAAGCTGCGGACCCGCCACTCCCCCGCCACCGACCCGCTGAGCATCGCTCCCGAAACCCTCATCGGACTGCCCGACGCGCTGCGCTCGGCCCAGCGCGTCTTCGACTCCACCGGCGGCCTGCACGCGGCAGGCCTGTTCGACGAGCGGGGCGAGCTGCTCGTGGTGCGCGAAGACGTCGGCAGGCACAACGCGGTCGACAAGGTGATGGGCTGGGCCCTGATGGAACGTCGCGTGCCGCTCACCAGCTGCGTGCTGATGGTGTCGGGCCGAGCGTCGTTCGAGCTGGTGCAGAAGGCGGCGATGGCGGGCGTGCCGATGCTCTCAGCGGTCTCGGCACCGTCCTCGCTGGCCGTGGACCTGGCAGAGGAGCAGGGCATGACGCTGGTCGGCTTCCTCCGCGGGTCTTCGATGAACGTCTACACCGGAGCGGAGCGCGTGGAGATCACCGAATCCGCGTGACGAACACCTGATGCGGTTGGGATGATGTCCGGAGGTGTTCGAGGAGGACTGGTTTGCCCCACCGACGATCGATCGGCGCCCCGCTGGCCCGGCGCACGCTGCTGACCTCGGGCGTCGCCGGTTTGGCGGCAGTCGGGCTCGGGCTGAGCACCGACAGCGCCGGCCATCCGGTCGAGCAGCGCGTGTCGCTCGCCAAGAACGTCTCCGTGGAGCGGCTCTACTCCCACGCCCGCAAGGAGAACGTGAACGTGGTGGCGATCCGCCCCAGGGACGTTCCGGCCGAAGGGCTTCCGGTCTGCCTCATGCTGCACGGGCGGTTCGGCGACGCGATGGACTCGGTCAGCGGTCTGCCGGTGTACCTGTCGAACTCCGTTGCGGCCGGGCGGATTCCGCCTTTCATGCTGCTCGCGGTGGACGGTGGTCCGAACAACTACTGGCACCGCCGTCCCGATGACGACGCGATGAGCATGCTGCTCGACGAGGTCCCGCAGTGGCTGAACGAGCGCGGGCTCAGCGCCCCGGTCGCGGCCGCGGGCATCTCGATGGGCGGGTTCGGCGCGCTGGTGTACGCGCGGCGACGCCGCGAGCTCGGCGACCCGCTGCAGGCGGCGGGCGCGGTCGCCCCGGCGCTGCACACCAACTGGCGCGAGATGCGCAAGCGACGCGCGTTCACCAACGAGGCGGAGTGGAAGGCGATCGACCCGCTGCGCCACATCGACAGCCTCGGTGACCTGCCGGTCGGCGTCTGGTGCGGCAACGGCGACCGCTTCATCGAGGGCACCCGCCGCTTCATCCGCCTCGCCAGGCCCACCTACGCCTCCACGACTCCGGGCCGCCACAACAAGGGCTACTTCCGCAAGGCCCTCCCCGAACTGGTCGACTTCATCGGCGGCCACCTCCGCCCCTGAACCGCACCCCGCCCCGGCGGCGATCAACACCCGGCCAACGCCAACCCGACAACCGCAGTGATCGGGATCGGTGCTGGTGGGGTGGGTGGCTCAGACGAGGCGGAGTTGTTCTTGGGAGCGGCCTGCGGTGTAGGCGTCGGTGTCGAAGCGGTCGTGGAGGGGCGCCGTGCCGTAGAGGGTCCAGCGCAGGATCGCGGGCCAGGGGCCGTAGCCGGCGTCGGTGTTGAGGTGACCGCCGTCGAGGATGACGTCCATCTCGACCTGCAGGTCCTCGGCCAGGGCGTGGGCGCGGTGCATCGGCAGGTAGGTGTCCCCGGTGCCGACCACCAGGCGGGTCATGCCCGCCGCGCGGCGCAGCGACGTCGCATCGGCCGGGTACGGGGTGATGTCGTGGGAGTCCGGGTGGTCCCACTCGGCGTCCGGCGGGGCCACCAGCAGGACCCGGTCCGCGCTGCGCTGCTCGGGGCCCACGCCGGCGGCGTGGTGCAGCCACAGCGCCGCTCCGCACGAGTGCGCGGCCACCACCAGCTCCGCCTCCGGCGGCACCGCCGCGAGCTCGTCCCGAAGCGCGGGCAGCCAACTCCGCAGATCGGGGCGGTCGGGGTCCGGCAGCAGCGGCGCGTGGACCTCGACGTCGTGGTCCCGGAGCTGCCCGGCCAGCCACTGCTGCCAGTGCCACGGACCTGCACCGGTCATCCCGTGGACCAGCAGAACGTGCATCTCGCTCATGGCAGGCACTCCCGGACTCGTCGTCGCCACCCCGTCCAATATCAACTATTCACCGCGCCACCGCAGAACGTGGCACCGGGTGCCCACGACGTGACCGAAATGACCGCGTTGGGTGAAGGCCGCGAAAACGCCCCGTGCCGAGGGCCGACACGGGGCGTTCGCGAAATGACTGCTCAGGCGGACTTGTCGCGGCGCTCCCGGCGCGATGCCTGACGGGCCACGATCGTCGGGTTGACGTTCTCCCGCACGGTCTGCTCGGTGATCACGACCTTCGCCACGTCCGAGCGGCTCGGGATGTCGTACATGACCGGCAGCAGGACCTCCTCCAGGATCGCGCGCAGACCGCGCGCCCCGGTGCCCCGCAGGATCGCCTGGTCGGCGATGGCCTCCAGCGCGGTCTTGGTGAACTCCAGCTCCACGTTGTCCATCTCGAACAACCGCTTGTACTGCTTCACCAGCGCGTTGCGCGGCTCGGTGAGGATCTGCACCAGCGACGGCTTGTCGAGGTTCGTCACGCTGGCCACCGTGGGCAGCCGGCCGATGAACTCCGGGATCAGGCCGTACTTGATCAGGTCCTCGGGCATCACGTCGGAGAAGTGGTCCGCGGTGTCGATCTCGGACTTCGAGCGCAGCTCCGCGCCGAACCCGACGCTGTGCTTGCCGACCCGCTCCTCGACGATCTTCTCCAGCCCGGCGAAGGCACCGGCCACGACGAACAGCACGTTCGTCGTGTCGATCTGGATGAACTCCTGGTGCGGGTGCTTGCGACCGCCCTGCGGCGGCACGCTCGCCGTGGTGCCCTCCAGGATCTTCAGCAGCGCCTGCTGCACGCCCTCACCGGAGACGTCGCGGGTGATCGACGGGTTCTCGCTCTTGCGAGCGATCTTGTCGACCTCGTCGATGTAGATGATGCCGGTCTCGGCGCGCTTGACGTCGTAGTCGGCGGCCTGGATCAGCTTGAGCAGGATGTTCTCGACATCCTCGCCCACGTACCCGGCTTCGGTCAGCGCCGTGGCGTCGGCGATCGCGAAGGGCACGTTGAGCATCTTGGCCAGCGTCTGCGCCAGGTAGGTCTTGCCGCAGCCGGTCGGACCGAGCATCAGAATGTTGGACTTGGCCAGCTCGACGGCCTCTTCACCACGCGCCTCACGCCGCTCACCGGCCTGGATGCGCTTGTAGTGGTTGTAGACCGCGACCGAGAGGTTGCGCTTCGCCGGGTCCTGCCCGATGACGTACTGGTCGAGGAACTCGTGGATCTCCGCCGGCTTGGGCAGCTCGTCGAGCTTGACCTCACCGGCCTCGGCCAGCTCCTCTTCGATGATCTCGTTGCAGAGATCGATGCACTCATCGCAGATGTACACGCCGGGGCCGGCGATGAGCTTCTTCACCTGCTTTTGGCTCTTCCCGCAGAAGGAGCACTTCAGCAGGTCGCCGCCGTCACCGATACGTGCCATGACCGCTGACCCCGTCCCCTCCGGCGCGCCCTCCGAGTAGCGCGCCTGACCGTATGTGCCTCCGACGGTACCTGTCGTTCCCCGAGTTCGGGGAGACTCACAGTGTCCGCCATCGCCGAGCGTGCTGTGACCAGCCTCGCGTTCGGCGTGTCGCGGTCCCGGTGGCCGGGCGTGGCGCCCCGTCCACCTCAGGACCACCGACCGGAACTCACCCAGCCGGAACGTTTCCCGGGGACCCGCGAGCCCCCGGGAAACACTCGAGCTCCTGCTCCTGAAACCGCGCGCGAGCGGCGCAGTCGCGAGGTGTGAGAACCACGAAGCCTCAGGACTGCTGAGCCGAGAGCTTCCGGTACGGCACGACCTCGTCGATGATGCCGTACTCCTTGGCCTGCGCGGCTGTGAGGATCTTGTCGCGGTCGACGTCCTCGTGCACCTGCTCCTGGGAGCGCTTGGTGTGCTTGGCCAGCGAGGACTCCATCAGGTCGCGCATCCGCTGGACCTCGTTGGCCTGGATCTCCAGGTCGGAGACCTGACCGTAGATGCCCTCCACGGACGGCTGGTGGATCAGCACGCGGGAGTTGGGCAGCGCCTGGCGCTTGCCCTCGGTGCCCGCGGCCAGCAGCACCGCGGCCGCCGAGGCGGCCTGGCCCAGGCAGATGGTGCGCACGTCCGGACGCACGTACTGGATGGTGTCGTAGATGGCCATCATCGCGGTGAACGAGCCACCGGGAGAGTTGATGTACATCTGGATCTCGCGGTCCGGGTCGTCGGACTCCAGGAAGAGCAGCTGCGCCATCACGTCGTTGGCCGACGCGTCGTCGACCTGGACGCCGAGGAACACGATGCGCTCCTCGAACAGCTTGTTGTACGGGTTCGACTCCTTGACCCCGTACGCGGTGCGCTCGACGAACGACGGCAGCACGTACCGGGACTGAAGAGACTGGTAAGGGTTCACTACTGGTGACTCCTCGTAACTAGGTCCGGGTGCGGGAGGGGTGATCAGCTGGTCGGCAGGTTCGCCGCGCTCGCCACGTAGTCCACGAGCCCGTAGTCGCGAGCCTCCTCGGCGGTGAACCACCGGTCCCGGTCGAAGTCGGTCATGATCGTCTCGACGGACTTGCCCGTCTGCCCGGCGATCAGGCCCGCCATCTCTTCCTTGTGCTTGGTGAACATCTTCGCCTGAATGGCGATGTCCGCCGCGGTACCACCGAGGCCCGCCGAGGGCTGGTGCATCATGATCCGCGCGTGCGGCAGCGCGAAGCGCTTGCCCTTGGCACCTGCGGACAGCAGGAACTGCCCCATCGAGGCCGCCATGCCCATCGCGACCGTGGCCACGTCCGGCTTGACCAGTTCCATCGTGTCGTAGATCGCCATGCCGGCGGTGACCGAACCGCCCGGCGAGTTGATGTACAGCGAAATGTCGCGGTCCGGGTCCTCGGCCGCCAGCAGCAGCAGCTGCGAGCAGATCTGGTTCGAGATGTTCTCCTCGACCTGGGAGCCGAGGACGATGATCCGCTCCCGCAGCAGCCGCTCGTAAACCGAGTCGTTGAGCGAGAGTCCGTTCGTGCCCGTCCGCATGGACGGCGCCTGCGCGTCGGACGCCGGAACAGTCAGGTGCTGCGTCACGTCTCCCCTGCCTTCTCCCACAATGGGCCCTTGTCCACCCTGGTCAGTCGGGTCTTGCCGGAGCTCGTCGCAGTCCTTCCAAAGTGGACCCGACGAACCACCGGGTGTCCTCGGTGACCGCAGGTGATGTCCTGCTTCCCTACTCGGGTGATCCGCTACAACCGACCCTAACGAACGTGGACGGCACCAGCTTCCCAGTACCGCCCACGTTCGCTTAGAGCATGCGTATCAAGTTGTTCGGCGAGAGCCGGGTCACTCCTTGGCGGACTCCGCCTTCGCGTCGGGGGCCTCGGCCTCAGCGGCCTCGCCCTCGACGACCTCGGGGGTCTCCTCGCCCTCCTGCGGACCGAACAGCTCGTCCATGTCCAGCTCGTTGCCGGCCGAGTCGGTCACGGTGGCCTGGCGGACCACCGAGAACAGCGCCTTGCTGCGGCGGACGTCGGCGAACAGCGCGCCGATCTGGCCGGACTCCTGGGCCTGCTGGACGAACTGGTCCGGGCTCATGCCGAAGCGCTGCGCCTGGTAGATGATCCGCTGGGTCAGCTCCTCGTCGGAAACCGACACGCCCTCTTCATCGGCGATGGTGTCCAGCACCAGCTGGGTGCGGACGGCCTTCTCAGCCTCTTCGCGGGTCTCGGTGTCGAACTGCTCGCGGTTCTTGTCCTGCGTCTCGAGCCAAGCCTCGAAGGCCTTCTCGTCGTGGTCGAACGGGTGCACCGCGTCGTGCTGGCGCACCTCGATCTCCTGCTCGACGACCTTCTCCGGCAGCGGGACCTCGATGGTCTCCAGCAGCACGTCCAGGACCTTGTCCCGGGCCTGCATGCCCTGCTCCATCTTCTTGACCCGACCCAGGCGCTCGCGCAGGTCGGCGATCAGCTCGTCGATCGTGTCGAACTCGCTGGCCATCTGCGCGAACTCGTCGTCGGCCTCCGGCAGCTGGCGCTCCTTGATGGAGTTCACCTTCACCGAGACATCGGCGTCCTTGCCCGCGTACTCGCCCGCCACCAGCTTCGTGGTGAAGGTCTTGGTCTCGCCCTCGGTCGCGCCGATCACCGCGTCGTCGATGCCCTCGACGAGCTGACCCGAGCCGATCTCGTAGGACAAGCCGGAGGTCTGAGCGTCCTCGACCTCTTCACCGTCGACGGTCGCCGACAGGTCGATGCTGAGGAAGTCGCCCTCCTGCGCCGGGCGCTCGACGCCGGCCAGGGTGCCGAAACGAGCGCGCAGGGAGTCCAGCTGCTCGTTGACGTCCTCTTCCGCGACCTCGACGTCGTCAACGCTCACCGACAGCTCGCCGAAAGCGGGCACGGTGATCTCGGGGCGGACGTCGACCTCGGCGGTGAACGCGATCTCCGCGCCGTCCTCGATCTTGGTCACCTCGATGTCCGGGCGACCGAGGGTGCGCAGCTCGTCGCTGTTGACAGCCTCCAGGTACTTGGCCGGAACCGCCTCGTTGACGACCTCGTCGAGCACGGGCCCACGACCGATGCGGCTCTCCAGCACCCGCGCCGGGACCTTGCCCGGCCGGAAGCCGGGGATGCGGACCTGCTGGGCGAGTGCCTTGTACGCGCGGTCGAAGTTCGGCTTGAGCTCGTCGAACGGCACCTCGACGTTGATCCGGACGCGCGTCGGGCTCAGGTGCTCGACGGTGCTCTTCACGTGGTCTCCTAGTGCGAACGTGCTTGATTCCCCGGCGCTGGCTTCAGGGCGCGGCCAAACACCACGTCCAATGCCGGGCTGACCACCGAGTCTATTGCTTCCCACCCGGGGACACGGTCCGGGGTTGCGAGAAAGGGGTCGGCATGGGTCGCCGAGCCGCTCAGCGAACCGGCGGACCACCGAGATCCGACGGCGTCGACGCCGTCACTATGCCCGCCGCCGGAGACGACGCGGGAGCGGAGGGCGGGCCGGGGACCCACAGGGAGATGGCGATCAGCGCCACCACGGCGGCGCACAGCACCGCGCACACCACGGCTGCCGACCGCTGAACGCCGGGACCGGCCAGAATCGCATCACGCACGCAGGGGAAATCGGCCCGGTTCACCAGGTCGTTACCGAACCCGGTCATCCGTTGCGGTGCGCATCACTCCCGCGCGGGCTCTGCTGAGAAGCGAAACCGGCCACTCGCGAAACCTGCGAGCGGCCGGCCGACACGTCGGGGTGGCGGGATTTGAACCCACGACCCCTCGCACCCAAAGCGAGTGCGCTACCAACCTGCGCCACACCCCGTCCGACGTGCGACGCACCCGGGACGACCGGGTGCGTTGCGAAGAGCCTATCGCGACCGGTTAAGCTAGGGCACGCAAGGTCACCAACGGATCGCGGCAACCCCGCGAGGACCAGGTGAAACCGGCACGCGGGCGTAGCTCAATGGTAGAGCCCCAGTCTTCCAAACTGGCTACGCGGGTTCGATTCCCGTCGCCCGCTCCGAGCAGGGCGGAGATCCCGGTGGGCCCACCGGGATCTCCGCCCTTCGTCTTGTCCGGGCCCGGACGCCTGAGGCGGTTGTGGGCCCCGAGACCCCTGTGACCAGGAGGAGAATCCCTTTGGGGGTTGGCCGCCGGGTGGGGGATGCTGGAAGCGATTCCGGATTTCGAACAGGGGGCTACGTGCGGCGGCTTGAGTACAAGTGGCTGGTCGGCATCACGTTCGTGCTGGCGCTGATCATGCAGATCCTGGACGTCACGATCCTCAACGTGGCGCTGGCCACGCTGGGGCGCGAGTTCCAGGCCGAGCCCGCCCAGCTCCAGTGGGTGCTGACCGGTTACATGATCAGCCTCGCGGTCTTCATCCCCTCGTCCGGCTGGATCGCCGACCGCTTCGGCAGCAAGAAGACCTTCCAGGCCGCGGTGATCATCTTCACCCTCGCCTCGATGCTGTGCGGGATGGCGATGTCGATGGAGATGCTGGTGGGCTCCCGCATCCTCCAGGGCGTCGGCGGCGGCATGCTCGTCCCGGTCGGGCAGGCGATGATGTTCCGAGCCTTCCCGGCCAACGAGCGCGCGAAGGCCGGAGCGGTGCTGGCCATCCCGATCACCGTCGCGCCGATGCTCGGGCCGCTGCTCGGCGGCGTTCTCGTCGAGTACGCGAGCTGGCGGTGGATCTTCTTCATCAACCTGCCGGTCGGGGCGCTCGCACTGCTGTTCACGATCCTGTTCCTCAAGGAGGAGTCGACCCGCGATCCGGGCCGCTTCGACGTTCCCGGTTTCGTGCTCGCCGGCGCGGGCCTGGCCACCCTGCTCGTCGGGCTGGACCAGGGTGCGCAGATCGGCTGGACCTCGCCTGCGGTGTGGCTGAGCCTCGTCGCGTCGGTGCTGCTCATCGGCGGTCTCGTGTGGCGCGAGCTCACCGTCCGGTCGCCGATGCTGGACCTGCGGCTGCTCGCCGACCGCCTGTTCGGCACCGGCAACCTGCTGCTGCTGTGCATGACCGGCGCGATGTTCGGCGTGCTGTTCCTCGTCCCGCTCTACCTGCAGACGCTGCGCGGCGTGTCGCCGATGTTCACGGGGTTGACGATGATGCCCCAGGCCATCGCGATGCTGGCCACGACGCAGGTGGTCAGCCGGGCTTACGGGCGCATCGGCCCGAAGCGGCTGGTCATCGCCGGATTCGTCGTCCAGCTGATCATCGGCGGCCTGCTGCAGCTGCAGAACCTGAGCACCCCGCTGTGGGTCCTCGCCTTGATGCTGGCCACCCAGGGCGTGGCGATGGGCCTGCTGATGACGCCGGTGCAGACGGCCACGTTCGCCGCCATCTCCGGCCCGGCGATGGGCATGGCCAGCTCGATGTTCAACGTCACCCGTCAGGTCGCCACGGCGCTGGGCACCGCGGTCGTGGCGACCGTGCTCACCGTGCTCATGCAGCACGGCGAATCCACTGTGGACCCCACCTTGCCTGCAATGGTGGCCGACGCTCAGATGAGCGCCTTCCACGGCGCGTTCCTGGTCTCGGTGGTCTTCGCGGTGCTGGGTATTGTGCTGGCATTGCGGGTGCGCGACGCCGATGCCGCGGCCACTCTCGACCGCCCGAAAGCCGCAGCACGGCAGGGTGAACCCGAGCCGTCGGAACCGTGAGATAGGTCAAGCGCGCCCCACTTCCGGACACGTCCGGGCACTATGTGAGGGGTGACCGACATGCCACATGCCGATCAGGTTCGCAATCACACGCGCTGGCGCACCGACTGGCACGCGGGCCGCACCGGATACGCCTGGGTGCTGCCGCTGGCCGACCAAGCCGGCCTGCGCAAACTGGTCAACGACTACCAGTACGCGCTGCGCGATCTGCCCGGTTTCGACCTGGTCCCGCTGGAATGGATGCACATCCTCGTGCAGGAGATCGGCTTCACCGACGAGGTGGACCCCTCCCGCATCGAACCGCTGCTGGAGGCCACTCGCCCGAAGCTCGCCGGGGTGCTGCCGCTGACGCTGGCGTTCCACCACGCCGTCGTGCTGCCCGAGTCGCTGTCGCTGCCCGCCGAGCCGCAGTCCAGCGTGCTCGACCTGCGCGCGGCCGTCCGCGAGGCCACCTCCGAGGTGCTGGGCGCGGACGCGGTCCCGTCGGAGCCCGAGGACATCGACAAGCACGTGAGCCTCGCCCACTCCACCACCGACGGCCCGGCGATCTTCGCCATCGCGACCCTGCAGGCCACGATCGTCGAGTCGGCCACCGCGAAGGTCTCGGCGTTGTCGCTGGTCAAGATGAGCCGCGACCACTCCAGCACCGAGTGGGAGACGATCGCCGAGGTCCCGCTCGGCGGCTGAAACCGGTCGCTTCCCGATCACCCGCGCTGTACCAATGCTTCATGGGGAATCTTGAAGCGAGGAAGCCGGAGGTCGGCGAGCTGGACGAGTTCGTGGCGGTGTTCGCGTCCGCGTTCCTGGAGGACGCGGAGGAGGACCTGGCCAGGTTCCGGCCGGCGATCCCGTTCGTCACGGCTCTGGGAGCCTTCGACGGCGCGGAGATGATCGGTTCCGCCGGTCACTACAGCACCGCGATCACGCTTCCCGGCGGGCGCACGTCGCCGCTGGCCGGGGTCACGCTCGTCGGCGTCAAGCCGGGGCACCGCCGCCGCGGCGTGCTGACCTCGCTGATGCGCGAGCAGCTCGACGGCCTGCGCGAATCGGGTGTCGCGCTGGCCGCGCTGTACGCCTCCGAGGGCGGCATCTACGGCCGCTACGGCTACGGCACGGCGACCTTCGAGAACCACCTCACCCTGCCCTCCCACGCCCGGTTCCGCCCCGGCGTCGAGGTCGACGAGCGGCCGGTGCGCGAGGTCGACCGGGACAGCGCGCTGCCGGTCATCCACGATCAGCACGCGCGCCTCGCCGCGGGCAGGCCCGGGTGGATCGAGCGCGGCGACGGGGCCTGGGAGGCGCTGGAGCTGATGCGCCAGTCCCGCAACGGAGGCACCCCGTCCCGCTACGCGCTGCACCCCGACGGTCACGTCATCTACCGGCCGACGCGGAAGTGGACCGAGCGCGGCCCGGACTTCCAGCTGGAGATCACCCACCTGATGGCCGAGACCCCGCAGTCCTACGCCGCGCTGTGGCGGTACCTGATGGAGTTCGCCCTGGTCCGCGAGGTGCGGTGGCGCAAGGCCGCCCTGGACGAGCCGATCGTCGACCTGCTGGCCGATCCGCGCGCCGCCGAGCAGAGCATCGTCGACGGGCTGTGGCTCCGGCTGGTCGACGTGCCCGCGGCGCTGGCCGCCCGCGAAACGGGCTCCGACGTCGTCGTGGAGGTCAACGACGCGTTCTGCGAGTGGAACAACGGCCGCTGGCGGCTCGACGGCGGATCCACCACGGCCCCGGCGCAGCTGGCGCTGGACGTCGCCGACCTGGCCGCCGCGTACCTGGGCGGCAGCACGCTGCGCCGGCTCGCCGCCGCCGGGCGGGTCCGCGAGCTGGAGCCGGGTGCGCTGAGCGCCGCGTCGCGGGCTCTGGCGACCGACCAGGCGCCGAGCTGCCCGGACGCCTTCTAGCGTTCCCCTCACGCGGGTACCGTCGGAGGTATCGGTGCCCCGGGGAGGCAGGGATGACCAGTGCACTCGTAGTCCTGCTGATCGTGCTCGTCGTGCTGGGCACCGCCGTGTGGTGGTCCCGGCAGAAGATCCTGTCCCACCAGCGCAAGCAGCTGGAGGACGACAAGGCCGAGGCCCGGCGCTGGGTGGAGCGGCTGGGCGGTCAGGTCCTCAACCTGATCGGCACCAACGAGGCCGCCAAGCAGGCCATCGCCGACGCGTCCGAGCGGCACGGCGCCGCGCTCTCCCAGCTCGACCAGGCCACGACCTCCACGCAGGCCCGGCTGACCTCGGAGTCGGCGATGGAAGGGCTGTACTACGTGCGCGCCGCGCGCGTGGCGATGGACATGGACCCGGGGCCCGAGCTGCCCGCGCTGTCCGGTCAGCGCTACGCGGGCCGCGTCAGCGAGAACCGCGAGGTCGAGGTCGACGGCCAGCTGCAGATGGCTTCACCGGAGCCGAGCGAACGCACCCCGCACTACTACCCGGGCGGCAGGGTGGCCGGGAAACCCGTCCCGCAGGGCTGGTACAGCGACCCGTGGTGGAAGCCGGCGATGGCCGCGGGCATGTGGACCGCGGGCTCGTACGTGATGATGTCCGCGATGTTCGTGGGCATGACCAGCGTCCCGGCCGAGGCCGCCTACGCGGACGGTTTCGCCGACGGATCCGCAGGCGACGCCCCAGGGGCGGGCGACAGCGGAGGCATGGACGGGTTCGACTTCGGCGGCTTCGGCTTCTGAGTCAGCTCAGCGGGCGGCGAGCGTGGTGAGCAGGCCTTCGAGGCTGTGGGGCGCGCGGAGCCTTCTCGCCGTGGTGGCGGCGGCGCTCAATCGCTTGCTCGCTCGGGCTGAGGTGACTTCCGCTGCCAGCTTCGCGACCTGTTCCGCGGCGCGTTCCGCTTCCGACCACGAGCGGACCTCGACCAGCGCGGAGACCAGACTCGCCGCGCCCAGGTAGGACGCCCACCGGTACTCCGCGGGAATCCCTTCGAGCGCAGCGGCATAGCGGTCCACGGCCCGTTCCGGGAGGCCGATCGCGCGCCACATGCCGCCCTCGTGAACGGTGAGTTCGCGCAGGTCCACCCACCAAGCCCATTCCGGGTCCGTGCTCTGGGCGCTGGAATCGACCTCCGCTTGAGCCCGGTGGATGAGCGTGATCGCGCGGTCGTCGCCCAGATCCGCGGCGGCGCGGGCTCGGCGGAGCGCCGTCATGACTCGCACCCGCGGGCTGAGCGGGAACCGTTCCATGAGCTCGACCGTGCGCAGGGCTTCCCGCGCTTGCCCGGTCTCCTGCGCCAGCAAGGCCATGTTGCCCAGCAAGAACAGTTCCATGCCGGTGTCCCCGGCGAGCCTGGCCAGGTGGAGCGCCTCCAGGTTGAGCGTTCGGGCCTTTTCGTGCTGCATGGCGTCGAAGGCGAGCCATCCGGCGACTTCCCCGAGTTCCGCGACGGTGGCGGTGAAGTCGGTTTCGAGCGCGGCCGGGTACTTCCCGGCTGCCAGCCGCGCGGAAGCGGTTCGGAACATGCGGGTCGCCATCGGGACGAGTTCCGCACCCCCGTACCGCCCGTCGAGCTGCACCAGGTGCACGATGCTCGCACGCAGTTGATCAACGTAATCACTGGTCACAAGCTCGTCACTGGGCGGAAGCAGCGCGGGTCCAGCGGGGAAGGCACTGCGGACGAGATCTCCGCCGACGTCCAACATCTCATCCAGTCGCTCGACCAGATCCCGAGCAGGGACTGCGCGGTCGTTCTCCCAACGGGACACGGCCGATTGGTCGACGTGGACGCGCTCGGCCAGTTGCGGCTGCGTCAGCCCCGACGCCAGGCGGTGCCGCCGCAGAATCCGCCCGAACGACTCGTCGGTCATGGGGACCGCACCTCCCGCCGGAGAGAACTCGCCCGGTGCGGGCGCGTGATCCAGATTACCGACCGCGTGGGGCCGACGTTTCGGTCGAGCCGCTGGTCACTCGGGTTGGCAGGTGGGGCACCAGTAGAGCTTGCGGGCGGCGAGGTCGGTGGTGAGGACTCCGTCTCCGCAGATCAGGCAGGGCATTCCCGCGCGGCGGTAGACGTAGACCTCGCCGCCGTGGCGGTCCTGGCGCGGGGCCCGACCGGTGGCTTCGGGGAGGTGCTCCGGGCGGACGGTGTCGATGCGGCCGACCTTGACGCCGTCGGCCATCAGCTCCACCAGGTCGGCCCAGATGAGGTCCCAGCGCTGCCTGCCGAGGTCGCGACCGGGGGTCATCGGCGGGATGCCGTGCCGGAACAGGACTTCGGCGCGGTAGACGTTGCCGACGCCGGCGAGGATCTTCTGATCCATCAGCAGGGCGGCGATGCTGGTGCGCGACTTCGAGATCCGCGCCCACGCCCGCTCGGGTTCCGCGTCGGTGCGCAGCGGGTCGGGTCCCAGCCGGTCGCGCACGGCGGCGACCTCGTCGGGGGTGAGCAGTTCGCACTTGGTGGGTCCGCGCAGATCGGTGAAGTGCGTGTGACCGACGATGCGCATCCGCACCTGGCCGCGCGGTTCGGCGACCGGCAGCTCGGTCTCGGTGAACGTCCCGTAGAGCCCGAGGTGGACGTGCACGACGAGGTCGCCGTCGTAGGAGTGGAACAGGTGCTTGCCGTGCGCCTCGGCCCGCTCGAACACGGCCCCGTCCAGCACCGACGCGCTGGAGGCGAAACGTCCCTGGGGACTGCTGACCCGAACCGCGGCGCCCGCGAACAGCTCGTGGTGCACCCCGGCGAGCCGGTGCAGCGTGTGGCCTTCCGGCAAAACCCGTCCTCCCGAACTCGTCGTGCGCGGGAGAAAAGTCAAGCACACGTCGCCGGAAGACCCTGCCAGGGGAGCCTCAGATCAGCACCCAGACCACGATCGATTCCAGCAGGTAGATCACCGTGCACCACAGGGCGATCCACAGGCCCCGCCGGATCGGGCGCTCGACGTGCCGGAGGAATCCGGCGAGGAACGCGACCAGGACCACCGCGACCGCGCCCGCGATGAGCCACAGCCCTGCGCCCAGCCCGCAGTCCGGCTCGGGACAGGTCGAACCCGGACCGCCGATCAGCACCGGGGACAGGACGCTGTTGGCGAAGAACAGCACGCCGACTCCGACGGCGGTCGCGAGCAGTGCGGTGAGGGCGACGTAGAGACGCATCGCCGAAGTCTCCCAGAGCTCATCCGGTGGCCGCACTACGATCCACCCGTGAGCAACGGGTGGATCGAGGTGGCCGAACGGGTTTTCGCCCGCCGCCACGCCGAACTCGACCTGACCACGGGTCTCGTCGTCGGTGACGAAGCCGCGCTGCTGATCGACACCCGGGGCGATCACCGCCAGGGCGCCGAACTGGCCGAGGCGGTCCGCCAGATCACTCGCGCGCCTCTGCGAGTCGTCCTCACCCACGGGCACTTCGACCACTGCTTCGGCACCTCGGCGTTCCTGCCCGCACCGGTCTGGGCCCACCACCGATGCCCGGGATTCCTCGACCGAACCGCCTCCGCCCAGCGCGAACGCTGGGTCGAGCACTACCGGGAGCAGGGCGACCGCGACACGGCCGACGCCCTCGCCGCCTCCAGCGCGGCACCCCCGGACCACCTCGTGACGGACGCGGCGGAGCTGGATCTGGGCGGACGCGCGGTGCGCCTGCACCACCCCGGCCTCGGGCACACCGATCACGACCTGGTCATCGAGGTCCCCGACGCCGCGGTCGTCTTCGCCGGAGACCTCGTCGAGCAGGGCGCTCCCCCGGACTTCGAAGACGCCCACCCCCAGCACTGGCCCGCCGCGGTGGAAGCCTTGCTCGCCCTGAACCCCACCGCCGTCGTCCCGGGCCACGGCACCCCGGTCACCCCGGACTTCGTGCGGGGCCAGCAGGCCGACCTGGCCCTCCTCGCCGAGGTGTGCCGAGGGCGGCTTCCGGCCGCGAGATCGCCCTTCCCGGACGACACCACTCGCATCGCGCTGGGCCGTTCGGTCGAGTGAAATGCATCGTTCGGCCGCATTGTGCTGCACGGTGGCACCGAGGCGGCGAGGCACACGTCAAACTGACCGGAGCCATAAGATCCGCAATGCACGTGCTGTGAGCCGGGGGAAGGCTGGACATGTCTGGACGGGACTTCGACGCGTCGAGCGAGGAGAAGGCCGCGCGGAACTCCGCGTTGCGCAACCAGATCGACGACATGCTCGCCGACCTGCGCAAGCGCACCGCCGATCTCCAGGAGAAGCAGGCCGCTGCCGCTCAGCAGACCTTCGAGGCTTCGTCCGACGACGGCATGGTCAACGTCCGGGTGGATGCGACCGGGACCGTGCAGGAAGTTCGCCTGTCGGACAAGGCCTTCGAGCGCACCAACCCGGAGAAGCTGGCGCGCAGCATCACCAGCGTGATCCGCGAGGCCTCCGGGACGGCGCAGCGGCAGCTGCAGAGCACCTTCGCGGCGGAAGCCGACGTGTCGAACGTGCCGGAGGTTCCCGGGGTTCCGTCGTTGCAGGGCCTGCTCAAAACCGGGCCGCTGGTCGAACCGCCGGATCCCGAGACCGAACGGGCCCGGCGCCGCAGCGAGGAGTCCCAGCCCGGCCGTGCCGCGGCCGCGCCGCAGGTGCAGGCCGCACCCGATGACTGGGACGACGACTGGGAGAGCAACCGCAGAGGGGGCCGCCGATGAGCGGGAAGATGCGGATGCAGCCCGAGGAGATCCGCTCGGGCGGCAAGAAGATCGGCGACTCCGGTGACGACCTGGATCAGGTCCTGAGCACCCTGAAGTCCTCTTTGGACGGTGAGGGTGAGTGCTGGGGCAACGATGAGGCCGGCCAGAAGTTCGGCGGGGACTACACCAAGGGCCGCGACAGCGTGCTGGACAGCCTGAAGAAGGTCGTCAAAGCGCTCGGCGACATCGACGACAACCTCAAAGCCACCGCCGACGACACCGAGTCCGGCGACGCCCAGTCCGCAGGCGGCATCGGCAAAGCCGGCTCGGACATGCCCCGGTAGGGAGTTGACTTCACTTGAGCATCGAGATGCCCGACGAGGTCAAATGGCTGCTGCCGATCGTCGTCGGACAATCCTGGCCCGAAGGTGACGAGGACGCCATGCGACGGATGGCCGACGCGTGGCGCACCGCCGCCGACGGCATCGACGGGGTCAAGAACTCCGCCAACGGTGGCGCGCAGCAGGTCAAGTCCGCGATGGAGGGCAAGACCGGCGAGGCGTTCACCAAGCTGTGGAAGGACATCGGCGACGGCGGCGAATCAGCGCTGCCGAAGCTCAAGGAGGCGTGCGAGAAGCTCGCCAAGTCGTGCGATGACGCGGCGCTGGACGTCGAGCACACCAAGCTGACCATCATCGCCTCGCTGATCGCGCTGGCGATCCAGATCGCCGCGATGCTCGCCGCCGCGCCTGCCACCTTCGGCGCCTCCACGGCCGGCATCGCCGCAGCTCAGGGCATCACCCGCGCGGTGGTGCTGCAGATCTTCAAGCAGCTGGTCTTCAGCATCCTGAAGAACGTCGCCATCGAGGTCGCCACCTCGGTCGCCATCGAGTTCGCGGTGCAGGGCACGCAGGTCGCCATGGGCAACCGCGACGGGCTCGACGGAGGCAAGTTCAAGGAAGCCGCCATCAGCGGCGCCATCGGCGGTGCCGTGGGCGGCGTCTTCGAGGGCGTCGGCAAGTCCGTCGGCAGGGGTGCCGGAGACGCCGTCGGCGACGCGGCCGGTGACGCTGCGGGCAACGCGGGCACTGCCGCCGGACGCGCGGCGGGCGACGCCGCAGGGGACGCGGCCGGCGAGGCCGCCGAGAGCGCCGCTAAGTCCATCGGCAAGGAAGCCGTGAAGGAAGGCGCCCTCGGCGCCGCCCAAGGAGCCGTGAGCAGCGTCGCCGAGCAGGCGATCATGGAAGGCAAGATCGACTGGGGCGACGTCGGCACCGGTGCGATGTCCGGCGGCGCCACCGGCGCGGGCATGGGCGGCCTCGGCGCGGGCAAGGAGCACTTCGGCGGCGACGTCAACGTGCCCGACACCGACGGGGGTTCGTCGGGCACGGGTTCCTCGTCGGACTCCGGAGGCTCGTCTTCTTCCGACTCCAGCAGCTCCGGCTCGGACTCGGGGGATTCGTCCTCGGACTCCGGCGGGTCTTCGTCCGATTCCAGCAGCTCTTCCTCCTCGGATTCGGGGAGCTCGTCCTCGGACTCCGGCACGTCCGCGTCGTCCTCGGACAGCGGATCGTCGGGTTCGGGCGGTTCCTCTTCCGACTCCGGCGGCTCGTCGGAGTCGGGTTCGCGCAGTTCGTCGTCGGATTCGGGTTCTGACGGCACGTCGGACTCCGGCGGGTCGTCCTCGGGTTCCGGCGCCTCGACCGCGGGCACGTCGGATTCCTCGGACGGATCCGGTGGCTCCGGCTCCTCGGACCGCTCGTCCGGTGGCGCCGACTCGTCGTCCAGCGGTTCCAGCGCGGCGGACAGCAGTTCGTCGTCCGGTGGCTCTTCAGCGCCCGAGGCGCGTTCCGCTTCGTCCGATTCGCCCTCGCCCACGTCCGACAGCGGTTCTTCGAGCTCCGATGCCCGTTCCACGTCGAGCGCGGACTCCCCGTCGTCCGGCGGCGATTCAAGCCGCCCCTCCACTTCGGATTCGAGCGGCTCGCCATCCGGTGGCGACGGCGGCGGTCCCAGCCGTGGTGATTCGACGTCCTCGGCCGGGAGCAGCGACTCGGGTTCGCGCGAATCCTCCAGCAGCGGGGGCACTTCCGGCGCGGGCATGGCGCATTCCGGTGGCGGTGGGTCGTCGCCGAGCTCGCCTTCAGGTGGTTCCGGCGGCGGTTCTTTCAGCGGCACGCTGAACGGTGATTCGGACCGCTCGCCGAGCAGCCCGGCGAGCACGACCGCATCGTCCAACGTGGACGCTCCCCCGGCGCCGGCGGCCTCGGGCGCCCCGGCCGCGGCAGGTCCCGCACCTCGCGCCGACCAGCCTTCGTCGGGTGGCCCGATGGGCGGCATGGCCGGTGGCGCTCCCGGCGCCACCGGTGGCGGCCCCACGCCTTCCGGCGGCGGTGGTCGTCCCGGTGGTAGCGGTGGCTGGACCGGCACCGCGGGCTCGCCGGGAGCCGCAGCACGACCGGCGGGCGGCGACGCGGGTCCGCGCCCGGACACCTCCCGCCCGGGCCCCGCGTCCCGGGGCCCGGCAACCCCGGACGCCCCGTCGCGCCCGAACACCAGGCCGGACGGCGGTGTCCCGCAGCAGCGCACCCAGCAGGGCCCGAGCACGACGCCTCCACGCCCGGACGCACCGAGCCAGCGTCCCGACGGAACGGCACCACGACCGGAAGGACCAGGTCAGCGGCCCAACGGGTCAACCCCGCAAGAGGCCGGCCGCCCCGACGGGACGAGCCCGGAGACCCAGCGCACCGACGGCTCGGACCCGAACAGCCCCCGACCCGACGACTCCCACGGCAATCAGGACGGCCCGGACCGCCACGACGACTCCGACCAGCCGCAGGACGCCGAACCGGGCACGCCGGAGCGCCAGGAGCAGATCGACGCCGCCGAGGCCAACCGGCAGGAAACCCCGGCAGGCTCGTCGTTCCACGACGACCCGAACATGCGGGACCTGGCCAGCCGAGTCCCGGACGACGGCGTCCACCACACCGTCGACGTCCACGCCTTACCCGACGGCCGCGTCCGCATCGGCGACAACACCTTCTCCGCGAAGGAGTTCGCCGACATGCTCCGCCGCGACCCCAACTTCGACGGCAGCAAACCGGTCCGCCTCCTCTCCTGCGACGCGGGAACCAGCGGCCTGGCCCGAGACCTCGCCAACGAACTCGGCACCCCGGTCACCGCTCCCCGCGGCCTCGCCTGGACCGACGGCAACGGCCGGGTCTTCGCCTCCGACATGGGCCCCGACGGCCGCCCAGGCTGGCCCCCGAACGGAGGCTGGGACACCCACAACCCCGACGGCACCACCACGCCGGCCAGCAACGACGGCTTCCACCCGACCAGGGACGGCGAAGACCCAGGCCAACGCCCGGAGGATGCCGAGTCGCGGGGGAAGCGGTCCAGGGAAGACGACGGGGATGGCGAGTCCCGCAACCCTCGACATCGCCCACGCGGCGAACCCGTCGATTCAGAGACACCGGGTACTGAGGCCAACAAGCGGTGGCCAACGGCCCGGGAACGCGCGGACAACGACCCCGACTACCGCCATCGCTACTACGACCGGCCCGGTCCCGATGGTGTCTGCCACCTGCGGCAGACAGGTGTCACCGACAACGCTGGCGAACCGGTACCCGCGCTGTACCAGCATTCGGATGGTCACTACTCCGCGCCGCCGACCGGTATCGACAACTACGCGACGTGGGACAACCTGTCTTCACCCACCCCCTCTCGAGACCAGTTGGCCACGTACGACCAGCTCGTCGAAGAGCGACGTACAAAGCTGGATCAGCTCGCCAACGCGAAACGAGACGACGCCCAGTACGCGGAACAGAAGGATCAGAACGGCACCGTCACCAAACCGCGCGACGACTCGGATGCCGCAAATGCAAGCGCGGAACGACTGAGCGCAGCTCATGCCGCAGTCGGCGAGGTGGGTGAACGCTTCGGCGAGACCGCCGCACGCGACTCCTTGATCAATGATTACGGCGTAAGCCCGGACAAGATCACCGTGTTGCACCATTCAGGTGTCTTCGACCTGATCGGTGAACTGCCGGACGGGCGCTTCGTGGTGGTCGAGGCCAAGGGGCCGAATGCCGGCCTCGGCAGTCGAATGGACCTCAACGGTGAACGGTCCCAGCAAGGGACCAAGCCGTACTTCGATTCCATCGCCCAAAACATGGCGCAGAGCCCGGATCCACAGCAGAAGCTTCTCGCGGCACGGCTGAAGATCGCGATGGCCGACGACATCAGCACTCAGAACGACACTCCACTTCCTCCGCGAAAGATCCGGTACGACGAAGTCAAGCCCGTCGTCGAAACAACGCGCGACGACAACGGCACCAGCGAGAGGTCTGGCGGATACACTCGGAAGCGCTTCAACCTGGGAACCGGCCACGATGCGGATTTGAGGGCGGATCAGTCATGAGCTCGACAGGTAGGCATGCGGCCGCGGACGCGCAAACGCAGCTGATGGCCGACACCTTCGGCACGATGATCGATGAATACCGATCGAATGTTGAGAAGCTGTCCACCCTCGCCATCGACATCACGAAGGAATCGATCTCCCGCACCGGGCACCTGTTGCTCCTCGACCCCGCAGCTGAGCAGGAAGCTACGTTCCAAAACGTCCTCATCGCCGCACAGGCGGGCACGGCCTACTTCAAAGCGGCAGACACCGATGAGGACACGATCGATGCCACGGTGGGCACGCCGGTCGCGATGGCCCGGTTCGCTCCCCAAGCAGCAGGCGTCAAGATCGCCGACTGGCTCGACTCCCTGTGGGCAGCAGTGATCTGTCGTGGGCTGACGTTGGTCAGCGACCTCATCCGCGTGCCCAACGAGACGATCCGCGCAGGTGGCGCGACCTTCGATGATTACATGTACGCCTGGGCAGATGCGCTGCGTGCGTTCTTCTACCGCGACGATGATGTCTTCGAGCGGATCAACAGGAGCATCGAACTCACCGACCCCGACACATTGCAGAACGCCTCGCCCGAAATCGCACTTCAACGGCATTACCCTGCGATGAAACTGCTGTTCAACATCGCGGCCAACCGTCCAGAACAGTTCAATTCCGACTTGCAGGAAGCGGTGGATCTTCACCGCGTGTTCTGGACGGCTAATGCTGAACGGGCGTCCGACCCGACCGGGTTCTTCGCGCTGGCCCCAACCGCACTCGCGGCACTGGCGCACGACCGCGGCTTCCCGATCGAAGTCCAGTCGGACTACCTGCCGCGAAACTTCATCGAGCCGACCTGGCTCTCCCGCTAGCCAGCCGAAGTGGCCCCGAACCCGCGCTGGGTTCGGGGCCACTGTTGTCGGCGTCAGTTGGTGAACCGGTTGGACTACCGCGTGAGGAAGGTCCGACTGGTGCGCTCCCCTCCCGCACGACAAGCGCCGTCCCACCTTGACCCCATTTCACCTGAGGAAACGTCGTGGTCACCGGATTTCAGTGGAAATCGGGTACCCGGTTTCAGTGGAAATCGGGACCCTGAATTCCATTGAAATCCGGTCACCGCGTGCGCGGGGACAGGGCCGTGCAGGGGCTTTGGGGGTTGGCTTTCTCGGCCGGAGGTGGGGCTCGGGTCAGCCGGATTGGCGGCCGAGGTGGTCTGCGGTTCGGGTGGTTTCGGGGAGGCGGTGGTTCGGGGTCAGGCGGAGCACGAGGTCGCAGGCCGACTGGAGCGTGTAGCGGTTGCCGACTGAGACGAAGACCGGCTTCACTCCTGTTCGGGTTCGGAGGGCTCTGCCGACCTCGTCGTCGTCCATGGTCACCGGTGACCAGGAGCCTCGCTGCTCTCCCGGTGGGTCGTAGTGGCCCATGGAGGTCTTGCCGACGCCGATCGCGGGCAGGTCGGTGAGGACGCCGAGGTGGCAGGCGAGGCCGAACCGGCGAGGGTGGGCCAGGCCTTGGCCGTCGCAGACCAGGACGTCCGGGACGACCGTGAGCTCCTGCAGCGCCCGGATCAGCGCGGGGGCCTCGCGGAAGGCGAACAAGCCTGGCACGTAGGGGAAATCGGCGCGGCCCCGGACCACCGCGCTGTCCACAACGGACGCTGTGGACACGTCCAGGACCGTGACCGCGGCGACGAGTTCGTCCGAGGACTCGCGGTAGTCCACGTCCAGTCCTGCGGCGGTGCGCACCTCGGCGGGCTCGCCGTCCGTGCGGACCAGCGGCCGCAGTCGTTCCTGGATGGCCACGGCTTCGGCCTCGGTCGTCGGCCAGTCGTGGAGGTCGCGCACCTCGATCACAGCCGCGATCGTAGTCCTGAGCCGAGGGCGGCGAGGACTCCGAGGCCGGTGCGGATCGGGTCGAGGACCAGCGGGAGGTCGGGGTCCTGGTCGGCGGTCTCGACCGCTGAGCAGCCGTTGACCACTGCGGTGACCCCGGCGTCGCGGGCCGCGATCAGGGCGGGGCGCATCGCGGCGGCCCAGCGGTCCGGGTCGGTGATGTCCTCCACGCCGAGGTCCAGGACGCTGACCTCGTGGAACGAGGAGTCCCAGCCGTAGGCGGTGACGCGGTCGCGGAGTTCGGCCGCGATCGCCTCGTTGCGGGTGATCGCGCCGATCCGATGCCCGGCGGCGACCGCCGCGCCGATGGTCAGCCGCAGCAGGCCGAGGGCGGGCCTGCCGCCGATCGTGCCGCCGTCAGCCGGAACCGCGGGATCGAGCACGCAGTCCGGGAGCACGGCGTCGCAGTCCGGTGCTTCGGAAAGGGCCGCGGCGACCAGGGCTTCCGAGCGGCGCACGTCGTCGGCGGTGTTGAGGGCGCGAGGGCCGTCGGGGTGCAGGTCGGTCAGCACGACCTCGATCCCCGCCGGGGAGAGCGCGTCGTACCTGGCCTGGCGGCGGGCCACCTCGGTCGGTCCGACGGTGATCGGGGTGACGGCGTGGACGAGCATGCGGTTCCTCCTCATCGGAAGCGGATCGCCGAACCGAGCGAGCGCAGCAGTTCCCCCGCGTCGGCCGCGCCCGGCAGTTCTGCGACGTGGTCCCGGATGGCCGCGACCACCTTGGGGGCGCCGAGCAGGTCGCCCAGGACGCGGACCCTGTCGTCGGCGGTGAAGGGATGGAAATCCGCGTCGCCGACCGGGTTCGGGCGTTCCTCCACGAACCGGCCACGAGCCGAGTCCACGGTGACCCGGACGGGGCGCTCAGCCGGCATCCGGGCGTCCAGGTCGGGCGCCGAGCGCACCACGACGCGCCGGGCGAGCTCCGCCGTGACCGGATCGGCCAGCGCCTCCTGGGACAGGTCCGCCGGGCCGACGCGCCCTCGGCGCAGCGCGGTCGCGACCACGAACGGCAGCGAGAACATCGCGGCCAGCGGCGTCGGCCACCTCGTGCGATCCAGTTGCGCGCCGAGCGAGTGGATCTCGACCAGGACCTCCGCCGGGTCCTCGTCGACGTGGTCGCGCAGCGACAGCGCCGCGTCGATGGCGGCGTGGGTGAACGAGCACGACGAGTGCTGCTTGAAGTAGCCGCCGACGACCTCCCAGCGCTCCCCCAGGCCGTCGTCGAGCGCGGCCGGGGCGAGGACGCCGAGCAGGTCCCCGAGCGAATCCGCCGCGATGCCCGTCAGGTGCCCGGTCCTGGACGCGGCCAGTCGTGCCGCGGCCAGACCGGACTGGTTGGCCGCGCCGACCCAGGCGTCGCGCACCGGATTCCCGTCCAGCGCGGCCGAGAACGGCCCGGCGACGGGCAGACCGCCGGCGGCGTCGATCGCCACCGCCGCGTCTTCAGGACGCAGTCCCAGGACTCGGGCGCAGCCCGCTCCGGCACCGGCGACGCCCCAGTTCCCGTGCGGGTGCGTGCCGGGCCGGAGCCGCGTCGCGCGGCCGAACCTGGCGGCGACCTCGTAGGCGGCGAGCAGCGAGCTGCACAGGTCCGCGCCCGTCGTCGTCGCGCGCGACGCCAGCGCCAGCACCGCGGGGAATCCGTGCGCCGCCGGATGACCGCCCGCGAGCCGGTGCCCGTCGTCGAGTTCGAGCCGCACCGATGCGGTGGCGTTCAACCACGCGGCGGCGTCCACCGCCACAGCGCGGCCCGTCCCGAACAGCGGTGCCGTGCCGTCCGGCGCGTCCCACTGCTCGACCAGCGCCCGCTGCGCGGGTTCGCGCGAGCCGAGCGCGGTGACCGCGACCGCGTCGACGAGCACCGTCAGCACCCGTTCCCGGACCACGTCTGGGACGTCGGACCAGCGCAGCTCGGCCACCCACTCGCCCAGCCGGCCGACCGCGTCCCGGACCGCGTCCTGCCGGGCTTCCCGCTCCGCCATTCCTCAAGCGCCCGCGACGGCGGTCGTGGCCTCCGGCGCGACCGCGCGTTCGCGCGGCACCAGCAGCATGAGCAGCGCACCGAGCACGGCCAGCCCTGCCATGACGACGAAACCGCTGGTGAAGCTGCCCGTGCTGGACACGATGAAGCCCATCACCGAAGGCGCCACGATCCCGGACGCCGCGAAGGCCGCGTCGGCGAAACCCGCCGCGCTGCCCGGCTGGTCCGGAGCCGCGTCGATGGACGCGACCCACCAGATGCCGCCGGTGATGAACCCGAAGCCCACGCCGAGCGAGATCGAGATCAGGGCGACGGTCAGGGTCGGCGCGATCGCCAGCGGCACCAGCGAGCACCCGGCCAGCAGCAGCGCCACGCCCATCACCGCGAACCGGCTGCGGATCTTCGGGCTGCGCCGGTAGACGCGGTCGACGACGACACCACCGACCAGCGCTCCGACGATGCCGCACGCCCACGGGGCGATCGAGAACGCGCCCGCCTGCTTGACGCTGAGCCCGTACGCGCCGGACAGGAACGACGGCAGCCAGTACATGAAGCCCCAGAACATGAAGCCCCACGCGAAGTAGCCGCCCGCGACCACCCACAGGTTCCGGTTGGTCAGCAGCGGACGCCACCGCACCGACGCCCGGCCCGAACCGGCCTCCGCCTCCTGGTCCGAGGCGATCAGCGCCCGCTCGGCGTCGTTGACCCGCGGCGACTCCTCCGGCAGGTCGCGCAGCAGCGCCATCGCCACGACCGCCCACACCACACCGAGGATCGCCAGCGTCCAGAACATGCCCTGCCAGCCGACGAGGTCCATCAGCCGGGTCAGCAGCGGCCCGGAGATCAGCAGGCTGCCCGAGACCGCAACACCACCGCACAGAGCCAGGGCGACACCGCGTTCGCGGATCGGCAGCCAGCGGCTGACCGTCCTGGTCGCGGCCGGGAACGCCGGAGATTCACCGACACCCAGCAGCAGGCGGATCACCAGCAGACCCGCGAACGATCCGGCGACCGGGATCAGCGCCGTGGTCACCGAGAACAGCGCGACCGCGACCAGCAGCACCCGCTGGCAGCCGAAGCGGTCCACCAGAGGCCCCGACAGGAACGCCGCGACCATGTAGCCGACGGAGAAGACAGAACTGATGATCCCGTACTGCGCGGTGGTGATCCCGAAGGCTTCCTCCAGCGGTTCGACCGCGTAGGACACCGCGCTCCGGTCGATGTAGTTGATGACGATGAGGCTGACGATCAGCCCCAGCGTCACGAAGCGGAACCGTGTTCTCATGTTGGTTTCCCTTGAATCGGCACTGCTTTCACGCGGGAGTTGGTCGTGGCGACGGGCACGTCAGCGGCCCGTCGGGCGGTGCAGGTAGCTGCCCCGCGGCTCGCCGAGGACCTCGCCGCCGTCGAAGATCCGCTGTCCCCGCAGGAACGTGGTCTCGACGGTCGAGCCGATCTCCAGTCCGCGGAAGGGCGTGTACTCCTGGGTGGATTCGGAGTCCGCCGGGTCCACCACGAAGGAGCGGTCCGGGTTCACCAGCGCGATGTCGGCGTCGAAGCCCGGGGCGATGTCGCCCTTGGTGGGCAGGCCGAGCCGCCGGGCGGGGTTGGTCGACACGAGCTCGGCGACGGTCGACATCGACAGCCCGCGCTTGCGGCCCTCGCCGACGAGACCGGGCAGCAGGTACTCGGTTCCGCCGAAGCCGGACTTCGCCGCGAACACGTCGTCGTGGTCCTCGCCGAACTTCTTCTCCTCGCGGCAGCAGGCGTGGTCGGACACGACCCAGCTGACGTCACCGGCGAGGAGGTGCTCCCACAGCTTCTCGACGTCGGCCCTCGGGCGCAGCGGCGGGTTGACCTTGCCGCCGACCCCGTCGGCAGTGGTCACGTCGGCGAGCAGGTGCCCGATGGTGACCTCGCGCCGGAAGTCGACGTGGGGGAAGGTCTTGGCCATCAGCATCGCGGCTTCCATCGCCTTGCCCGACGACAGGTGCAGCAGGTTGATGGTCGGCAGACCCGTCTCGTGCGCGAGGTAGGAGGCGATGGTCACCGCCAGGCCCTCCGAGTGCGGCGGGCGCGAGGCGCTGTAGGCCTCCAGCCCGGACAGCTCCCCCTCCTCCTCGAC
The DNA here is from genome assembly GCF_040677225.1 of Saccharopolyspora sp. NPDC049357. Taxonomy (NCBI): domain Bacteria; kingdom Bacillati; phylum Actinomycetota; class Actinomycetes; order Pseudonocardiales; family Pseudonocardiaceae; genus Saccharopolyspora; species Saccharopolyspora sp. NPDC049357. The sequence continues at coordinate 270,744 of NZ_JBFAQJ010000002.1, forward strand.
CAGCCGCGTGTAGGCGGTCATGATCTCGGCGGTCTCGCAGTGCAGGGACAGCGAGATCTGGTCGGCGATGTCCGGGTTCGCCTCGCGAGCGGCCTGGATGCCGCGCATGACGAACTCGAAGTGGGCGATGTCGTAGCGCTCGCCCTCGGGGATCATCAGGAAGTCGCTCTGGTCGGTGGAGCGGCCGTGCAGCCCGTGGCTCCCGTAGAACATGAAGATCTTGAACGAGGTCACGCCGTGGTCGCGGACCAGCGCGGGGATCTCGTCGATGTGCGAGGCCTGCATGGGCGCGAGGTGGAAGGCGTAGTCCACGTAGGACCGTCCCTCGGCGGCGGCGAGCACCTCGGGGAACACCTCCGAGTACGGGCCGCCGCGGTTGAGGTAGTACTGCCCGGTGCGCATGTAGGTCAGCGAGGTCGTCACACCGCCCTGCGCGCACGCGCGGCTCTCGGTGGCCGTGTCGTCGGACAGCGGGTTGTAGATGCCCCAGTGCTGGTGGGCGTCCACGACGCCGGGGAACGCGAGCCGGCCGCGCCCCTCGTGCACCTCGGTGCCTTCCGGAACGGCCAGCCCGGGGCCGACCTCGGAGACGACGCCGCCGGTGATCGCGATGTCGGCGGCGACGGGCTCCCCGCCGCCGGGACGGACGACGCGCACGTCGCGGATGATCAGGTCGGGCTGGGTCATCTGGCACCTTCCGCAGTGAGGGATCGAGTGGTGGAGACCGACCGGGCGAGGTGCCCGGCGGCGAGGTAGGCGAGGCCCAGCGCGGGCAGCAGGCCGTTGCCGGCCAGGTAGCCGGCCGCGCCGTGGCCGGAGATGCCGGCGGCGGCACCGCCGGATGCGTAGAGCCCGGGGATTGGCTCCCCGGCGGTGTCGAGAACGCGCGCGTGCTCGTCGACGAGCACACCGCCCTGCGTGTGGAACAGGGCCGGGATGATCTCCACGGCTCGCAGCGGCGCTCGCAGCGGCGTGGCGGTGGTGCGGCCGAACCGGTCGGCCTGCTCCCCCGCCGCGACCCGGGCCAGGGCGTCGAGCTCGGATTCCAGCGGCTCCGCCGGGACCCCGATCAGCGCCGCCAGCTCGGGCACCGAGTCCGCGCTGCGCACCGCGCCCGCGGCGAGGACGTCCTGGTAGTCGCCGAAGGACCGGCACAGCCCGTCGATGCGCTCGTCGAACACCAGCCACCCGCGCCCGCCAGGACGGGCTGCGAGCGCGGCGGCGTATTCCGAGTATCCGGTGGTCTCGTCGCCGAAGCGCCGTCCGCCGGTGTCGACGACGGCACCGCCGTGCATCACCGCGGTCCAGGTCACGAGGGTCTGCGCGGACGCCGAAAGAGCGGCGTGACCCTGGTAGGCGTCCAGGAATCCGGTGGCCGCGCCGAGCTCACCGCCGATCCGCAGCGCGTCACCGCGCGAGTGCTCGCCGCCGTGGTAGTGCGCACCGGCGATCTCGGGCAGGTGCGTCGCGACGAGCGCGGAGTCGGCGCCGTAGCCGTTGGTGGCCAGCAGCACCGCGCGGGTGCTGATCTCCTCGCGCCCGCCGTCCGGGGTTTCGACGACGGCGATCCTGCCGCCGTCGCCTCCCTCGACCGCGGTCAGCCGGGCGGGAACCATCAGGTCGATCCGCTCGCTGCGGTCGACGGCATCCAGCAGGTGGCGCAGCAGGGACGAGCCGTGCCTGCCGGGCAGGCTGTGCACCCTGCGCGCGGAGTGCCCGGGGTAAGCGAAGTCGGTGGGCAGCTCGATCGGCATCCCGACGTGGTCGGCGAGCCATTCGACGAGTTCGGCGCCGACGTGGGCCAGCGCCGAGGCGATCCGCGCGTCGGCGGTCCCGCCGGTCTTGCGCTCGACGTCGGCGACGAAGCGCTCCGGCGAGTCGTCGATCCCCGCCGCGGCCTGGAAGCGCGATCCGGGCCCGGGAATCATCGCGGTGGACATCGACGTGTTGTTGCCGCGCCGGAAGTTCGGGTCGGAGTCCACCACGAGCACGTCGAGACCGAGTTCGGCGGCCCGGATCGCGGCGGTCAGTCCGCCACCTGCACCCGCGACCACCAGGTCCACGTCGAACGTCATCGTTCCTCCTCATCCCAGCCGGACAGGCTTGTTTCGCTAAGCGGAACACCGTGCCCGACCGTTCGGTGAGGTCGATAACACCAGGTGGCCTGGATAAGTGCAATACTTGCGATGTAAATTCCTTGACACTCGCAGCAGCGACCCACAATCTTGTTCCGTCTAGCGGTACATGCATCAGCACGAGGAGGATCGCGTGTCGGAGTCGAGCGGCGGGACCGGAGCCACCGAGCGGGTGGCGGACGTCCTGCTGTTGTTCACCTACGGGCCTCCCACCCTCGGCGTGAGCCGGGTGTCCCGGGAGCTGGGCCTGTCCAAGGCGGTCGTGCACCGCATCCTGCAGTCCCTGACCAGCCGGAACCTCATCGCCTACGACCCCGAGAGCCGCGAGTACCGGCTCGGGCCCGCGGCGGCGGCGCTGGGCAGCCGGGCGCTGCGCGACTCCGACCTGCGAGCGGCGGCCCTGCCGTTCCTGGCCGAGCTGCGCGACCGCCTGCACGAGACCGTCACGATCAGCGCGAAGGTGCACGGGGGCCGCGTCTACCTCGACCAGGTCGTGGGCAACCACGAGATCACCATGTCGGTGGAGCTCGGCAGGCGATTCCCGCTGCACGCGGGCTCGTCCGGCAAGTGCATGCTCGCCCACTCCGACCCCGACGAGGTCGACCGGCTGCTGGCCGGCGAGCTCACCGCGCTCACCCCCGCCACCCCGACCGACCCGGACGCGCTGCGGGCCGAGCTCGACCGGATCCGCGAGCGCGGCTACGCGGCTTCCGCCGGTGAGCGCCAGGGCGACGCCGGTTCGGTCGCCGTGCCCGTGTTCGGGCCCGGTGGGCTGGTCGGCGCGGTCTCGGTGTGCGGACCGCGATTCCGGGTCACCGAGGAGTTCGTCGCCGCCACCGCGCCCGAACTGATCGAGACCGCCGACCGGATCACCGCTCGCCTCGGCGGCACCGCACCCGCGCGCGCCGTCCCCACCCCCACCGGAAGGACACGATGAGCCACGACCACCCGGCTGCGCTGGGGGGCCTGAAGGTCCTCGACGCCTCCACCCTGTTCGCGGGCCCGCTGGCCGCCACCCTGCTCGGCGACCACGGCGCCGAGGTGATCAAGATCGAGCACCCGCGCGGCGACCCGGCCCGCACCCACGGCGCGCAGAAGGACGGCGTCGGGCTCTGGTGGAAGATGCTGGCCCGCAACAAGCGAGCGATCACGCTGGTGCTGTCCACCCCGCGCGGGCGGGAGCTGTTCCTCGACCTCGCCGCCGACGCCGACGTGGTGATCGAGAACTTCCGGCCCGGAACGCTGGAGCGCTGGGGGCTCGGCTGGGAGGAGCTGTCCGCCCGCAACCCGCGGCTGGTGCTGGCGCGGGTGACCGGCTTCGGGCAGACCGGGCCGTACTCGAGCCGCCCCGGCTTCGGGACGCTCGCCGAGGCGATGAGCGGGTTCGCCGCCATGACCGGCGATCCCGACGGCCCGCCCACCCTGCCGCCGTTCGGGCTCGCCGACGGCGTCGCCGCGTTGACCACGGCGTTCGGCATCATGACCGCGCTGCACGCCCGCGAGACCACCGGCCGCGGGCAGGTCCTCGACACCGCGATCATCGAACCGCTGCTGCACCTGCTCGGACCGGGGCTGATCGCCTACGACCAGCTCGGGATCCTGCAGCCGCGCACCGGCAACCGCTCCACCAACAACGCCCCGCGCAACACCTACCAGTGCGCCGACGGCCAGTGGGTGGCCGTGTCCACCAGCGCCCACTCCATCGCCGAACGCGTGATGCGGCTGGTCGGAGCTCCCGAGCTGATCGACGAACCGTGGTTCGCCAGCGGCGCGAGCCGGGCGGAGCACGTCGAAGAGCTCGACGCGGCCGTCGGGTCCTGGATCGCCGCCCGGAACCGGGACGAGGTCGTCGAGGCCTTCGAGAAGGCCGAAGCGGCGGTGGCGCCGATCTACACCGCCGCCGACGTGCTCGCCGACCCGCACTTCAACGCCCTGGGCAGCATCGTGACCATCGACGACGACGAGCTCGGCCCGGTCCGCTTCCAGAACACCCCGTTCCGGCTGTCGGACACCCCCGGGTCGGTCCGCACCACGGGCCCGAAGCTGGGTGCGCACACCGCCGAGGTCCTGGCCGGGCTCGGCGTCGACGCCGAGGAACTGGAACAGCTGCGCGCCCAGGGGGTGCTGTGACCACCATCGGCTTGGCAAGGAGCTGGCTCTACGTCCCCGGGCACCGCCCGGAGCTCGTCGCCAAGGCGCTCGCGGGACCGGCCGACGCGGTCGTCGTGGACCTGGAGGACTCGGTCCCACCCGCGCAGAAGCAGCGGGCGAGGGACACGGCCGTGGAGACCTGCGGTGCACGGCCGGAGGCGGTCTGGGTCCGCGTCAACGGCGCGGGCACCGACTGGTCCGACGACGACGCCTCGGCGCTGACCGGCAGCGGCGTCGCGGGTCTGCGGGTTCCCAAGGCCGAGGACCCCGCGGCCGTCGCGGCGCTGGCCGAGCGGACCGGCCTCCCGCTGCACCTGCTGATCGAGAGCGCGCGGGGGCTGCGCGAGGCGTTCGACCTCGCCGAATGCCACCCGCTGGTCGCCGGTGTCTCCCCCGGTGAGACGGATCTGGCCGCCGACCTGCGGATCCGCGACCGCCGCGAGCTGTCGTGGGCCCGCGCTCGCATCGTCGCCGCGAACCGCGCGGTCGGGCTGCCCAGCCCGATCGCCAGCGTCTGGACCGACCTGTCCGACCGCACCGGGCTCGCCGAGGACAGCACCGCGATGCGCGACGCGGGGTTCTTCGGCCGCTCGGTGATCCACCCGGGGCAGATCGACCCGGTGCACCACGCCTTCACCCCGGACCGCGACGAGGTCGAGCGGGCCCGCGCTCTGCTCGACGCGCTCGACGTCGCGGGCGACTCCGCGGCGTGGGTCGACGACCGCGGTCGCTTCGTCGACCCGGCTGTCGTCGCCGGTGCCCGCTGGGTGACCGAGCTCGCCGACGCGCTCGACGACTCCCCGCACGATCACGACGAACCGGCCGGTGCACGGCCGGGAAGGAGCAACTCGTGACCACCACCTCCGCAGGCCCCGACCTGCTCGACGCCGTCCGCGCCGGGACCCGGGTGATCGAGCTCGGACACCCCCTCTACACCGGGATGGCGGGCTCGCCGAACCACCCCGGGTTCCGGATGACGCTGGAACGGCGCCACGGCGACGCGGTCCGCCCGGACGGCGGCTCGGCATCCAACGAGGTCATCGTCACCGGCGGGCACACCGGCACCCACGTCGACGCGCTGGCCCACGTCAGCCACGACGGGCTGCTGCACGGCGGGGTTGACGCCGCCGAGGCCCAGCGCGGGGGCAAGCACACCGCGCACGGCGCGGAGACCATCCCGCCGATGGTCACCCGGGGCGTGTTCCTCGACGTCGCCGCCGCGCACGGGGTGGACGTGCTCGAACCCGGTTACGGCGTGACCGCCGACGACCTGGAGCGGGCCGCGGAACGAGCCGGAGCGGAGCCCGGTCCCGGCGACATCGCCGTGGTGCGCACCGGGTGGGGCCGCCTGTTCGGCGACCCGCAGGCCTACGTCGGCAAGGAGACCGGCGTTCCCGGCATGACCGTGGACGGCGCGAACTGGCTGGCCGAGCGGCGGATCGTCGCGACCGGCTCGGACACCACCGCCTACGAGCAGATCCCGGCCGGCGCCGGGCACCGGGTGCTCCCGGTGCACCGCGTGCTGCTGGTCGACAGCGGCATCCACATCGTCGAGCACATGGCGTGCGAAGACGCCTCCGAAGCCGGTCTCGGCGAGTTCCTCGCCGTGTTCGCGCCGCTGCGGATCGTCGGCGCCACCGGAGCCCCGGTCCGCCCGCTGGCGGTGGTTCCGGCATGAGCACCCCCGCGCAGCGGATCGGCGAGGTCGGCGCGAAGTTGGTCGCCGACGGCGTCGACGACCGGCTGGCCGACGACCTGGTCCGCCGGATCGTGGACGTCGTCGGCAACTCCCTCGCCGCCACTCGCGAGGAACCGGCTCGCATCGCGGGCGCGGTCGCCACCGAGTGGGGCGGCGCGCCGCAGGCGACCGGGATCGGCCTGGCGCAACGACTTCCAGCACCCTCGGCGGCACTGGTCAACGGCACGCTGGCGCACAGCCTGGACTTCGACGACACGCACCTGCCCTCGGTGCTGCACCCCTCGGCGGCCGTCGTCCCGGCGGCGCTGGCCACCGCCGAACGCACCGGCGCAGGCGGGAAGGCACTGCTGGCAGCGGCGGCGATGGGCATCGAGGTGACCTGCCGGCTGGGCATGGCCGGCTACGACGAGGAGCTGGGCAACTCGGTGTTCTTCGAGCACGGCCAGCACGCGACCGCGATCTGCGGCGCCGTGGGCGCGGCCGTCGCCTCGGGGATGCTGCAGGGACTCGACGCCGACCAGCTGACCTCGGTCATCGGCATCGCCGCGAGCATGGGCGCCGGGGTCATCGAGGCCAACCGCACCGGCGGCACGATCAAGCGGGTGCACTGCGGCTGGGCCGCGCACGCGGGCGTGGCCGCCGCCGACCTGGCGCGGCACGGCCTGACCGGGCCACCGACGGTCGTGGAGGGCCGCTTCGGCTTCCTGCGCGCGTTCTGCGGTGAGCGGACGCACCCCGAGCGGGTCACCAACGGTCTCGGCGAGCGGTGGGAGACGCCCGGTGTGTTCTTCAAGCCCTACCCGTGCAACCACTTCACGCACGCGGGCGTGGACGCGGCGCTGCGGCTGCGCGAGCGCGGGGTGACCGCCGACAAGGTCCGCGAGCTGGTGCTCGGAGTGCCCGCCCCCGTGCTGCGCACGATCGCCGAGCCCGCCGAGGAGAAGCGGCGGCCCCGTTCCGGGTACCACGCGGCGTTCTCCGGGCCCTACACCGTGGCGGCGGCGCTGCTCGGTGGCGGCGGACTGGGGGTGTTCCACGAGGACTTCACCGACGCCGCCGCAGCCGATCCCGCGCGGCTGGACCTCGCCGGGCGGGTGCGGGTCGTCGCCGACGAGGAGGCGACCGCCGGCTTCCCGCGCCAGTTCCCGGCGGTGCTCACCGCCGAGCTCACCGACGGCACCGAGGTGACCGAGCGCGTCCGGGAGAACCGGGGCGGGCCGCAACGACCGCTGTCGGCCGACGAGCTCGCCGCCAAGTTCACCCGCAACGCCGAGCGGGCGGTGGGAGCGGACCGCGCCGCCGAGATCGTCGCGTCGTTGTGGGACCTGCGCGACGACCGCCCGGTCGCCGAGGTCATGTCCGGCTTGCAGCGGACCTGAGCCGACCCGGGGCCGAAGCCGTCTCCCGGCGGCTTCGGCCTCTGTGGACGGTCATGAACCGTGATGATCGGGAAAAACTGACCGCGAGGCATCACCGCAGGTCAAGGCACCCTTTCGGGAAAATTCTGGGAACAGTCGGAATTTTCCCGAAAGTGGAGGATCAGTAGTCGAACTGCGGGTTTTCGGTGCGGCTGCGCTTGAGCTCGAAGAAGTACGGGTAGCTGGCCATCGCGACCGCGCCGTCGAAGATCTTCGCGGCTTCCTCGCCCTTGGGAACGCGGGTGATCACCGGCCCGAAGAAGGCGACGCCGTCGACGTGCAGGGTGGGCGTGCCCACCTCGTCACCGACCGGGTCCATGCCCGCGTGGTGGCTGGCGCGCAGCTCGTCGTCGTACTCGGTGCTGGTGGCGGCCTCGGCGAGCTCGGCGGGCAGGCCGACCTCGGCCAGGGCGCCCTCGATGGCCTCGGTGAAGTCCTTGATCCCCTGGTCGTGGATCCGGGTGCCCAGGGCCGTGTACAGCGGCGCGAGGACCTCGTCGCCGTGGTGCTTGGCCGCGGCGATGCAGACGCGCACCGGTCCCCAGCCCCGCTCCATCAGGTCGAGGTACTGCTCGGGCAGGTCACGCCCCTCGTTGAGCACCGACAGGCTCATGACCCGGAAGTTCAGGTCGATGTCGCGAACCTTGTCGACCTCCAGGATCCAGCGCGAGGAAACCCAGGCGAACGGGCACAGCGGGTCGAAGTAGAAGTCCACCCGTGGGCGGGCAGCGGTGGTCATCCGTGCCTCCATCAGTCGAAATCGTCCAGGTGCCTGCGCGCGGCACCACGTCTAGGAGTAGTAACCCCGGTACGGCCGTTTGTCTTCCCGATCAGGCCGACACGCCGATGATCGCGGAGGTGCCTGCCCGGCAGCGCGCGTCCGCCCGGACGTGATTTGATGCCTGCGCCGGGCATCAACCGGCCATGATCCATCCCCTACGAACTACGAGGTGATCCGTGGCACCGCCGAACCTCACCCGCGAACAGGCCGAGCAGCGCGCCGCGCTGCTGGAGGTCCAGTCCTATGTGATCGAACTGGACCTCTCCGCCGGCGCGGGCGGTGTGGAAGTGGAGACCTTCGGCTCCACGACCACGGTTCGCTTCCGCAGCAACCAGACCGGCGCCGACACCTGGATCGACCTGGTGGCCGACAAGGTGCACGGCGCGGTGCTCAACGGTGTCGAGCTCGACGTCTCCGACTACGACGAGTCCACCGGAATCCGCCTGCCCGGCCTGGCCGCCGAGAACGAACTCGTGGTGCGCGCCGACTGCGCCTACACCAACACCGGCGAAGGTCTGCACCGCTTCATCGACCCGGTCGACGGCGCGGTCTACCTCTACAGCCAGTTCGAAACCGCCGACGCGAAGCGGATGTTCACCTGCTTCGACCAGCCCGACCTGAAGGCGACCTACCAGATCACGGTGGACGCCCCGGGCGACTGGAAGGTCATCTCCAACGCCGCCGGCCAGGTCACCGAGACCGGTGCGGGCAAGCGCCACACCTTCGACACCACCCGGCCGATGTCCACCTACCTGGTGGCGCTGGTGGCCGGTCCCTACGCCGAGTGGCGCGACACCTTCCCCGGCGAGGACGGGCAGGAGGCGATCCCGCTGGGGATCTACTGCCGCGCCTCGCTGGCCGAGCACCTCGACGCCGAGCGCCTGTTCACCGAGACCAAGCAGGGATTCGGCTTCTACCACAAGGCTTTCGGAGTTCCCTACCCGTTCGGCAAGTACGACCAGTGCTTCGTGCCGGAGTTCAACGCGGGCGCGATGGAGAACGCCGGCTGCGTGACCTTCCTCGAGGACTACGTGTTCCGGTCGAAGGTCACCGGCTACCTCTACGAGCGCCGCGCCGAGACCGTGCTGCACGAGATGGCGCACATGTGGTTCGGCGACCTGGTCACCATGCGCTGGTGGAACGACCTGTGGCTCAACGAGTCCTTCGCTACCTGGGCCAGCGTCCTCGCGCAGGTCGGCGCGACCGAGTACGACGCCGCCTGGACGACCTTCGCCAGCGTCGAGAAGTCCTGGGCCTACCGCCAGGACCAGCTTCCCTCCACCCACCCGGTGGCCGCCGACATCCCGGACCTGCAGGCCGTGGAGGTCAACTTCGACGGCATCACCTACGCCAAGGGCGCCTCGGTGCTCAAGCAGCTGGTGGCCTACGTCGGTCTGGACAACTTCCTGGCCGGGCTGCGGGTCTACTTCGACCGGCACGCCTGGGGCAACGCCACCCTCGACGACCTGCTCAAGGCGCTGGAAGGGGCGTCCGGCCGGGACCTGTCCTGGTGGAGCGCGCAGTGGCTGGAGACCACCGGCCTGAACATGCTGCGCCCGCGCTTCAGCACCGACGACGAGGGCCGGTTCACCCAGTTCTCGGTGGTGCAGAACGGCGCCCGCCCCGGTGCCGGTGAGATGCGCACGCACCGCCTGGCGATCGGCGTCTACGACGACGAGGGCGGCAAGCTGGTGCGCAAGCACCGCGTCGAGCTCGACGTCACCGGCGAGGTCACCGAGGTCCCGGACCTGGTCGGCGTGCACCGCGGGAAGCTCGTGCTGGTCAACGACGACGACCTGACCTACTGCTCGCTGCGCTTCGACCCCGAGTCGCTGGCCACCCTGGTGGACCGGATCGGCGACATCGACGAGTCGCTGCCGCGCGCGCTGTGCTGGTCGACGGCGTGGGAGATGACCCGCGAGGCCGAGCTGAAGGCCCGCGACTTCGTGACCCTGGTGCTGGGCGCCTCGGCGGAGGGCGGCATCGGCGCGGAGAGCCAGATCGGCGTGGTCCAGCGGGTCCTGCTGCAGACGCAGACCGCGCTGAACTCCTACGTCGACCCGTCGTGGCAGGCCGAGGGATGGCGGCGGTTCAGCTCGCGGCTGTTCGAGCTGGCCCGCGCGGCCGAGCCGGGCTCGGACCACCAGCTGGCGTTCGTCAACTCGCTGGCCGGTTCGGTGCTGTCCGACGAGCAGGTCGCCGAGCTGCGCGGCTGGCTCGACGGTTCCGCTCCGCTGCAGGGCCTGACGGTCGACACCGACCTGCGCTGGGGCCTGCTGCAGGCCCTGGTCGCGCACGGCGCGGCCGGCGAGGCGGAGATCGACGCGGAGCTGGAGTCCGACCAGACCGCGACCGGCCGCCGCCGCGCCGAGCGGGCCCGCGCCTTGATCCCCACCGCGGGTTCGAAGGAGAAGGCGTGGCAGCGCGCGGTGCACGACGACCAGCTGCCGAACGCGGTCAGCGACTCGATCATCGCCGGCTTCCAGCACCCCGCCCAGCGCGAGCTGCTGGCGCCGTACGTGCAGCGGTACTTCGAGTCGATCGACGAGGTCTGGCAGCGCCGCTCCAGCGAGCGGGCTCAGCCGACTGTGATCGGGCTGTTCCCGTCCTGGGCGGTCACCGACGAGACCGTCACCGCCGCCGACCAGTGGTTGGCCGGTGAGCGCCCGGCCGCGCTGCGCCGGCTGGTCTCCGAGGGTCGCGCGGGCATCGTCCGCGCCCTCGCGGCCCGGGAGTTCGACCGCTCGTAACTCCTGATCTCACGACGAAGCCGCCCCGGTCGAGATGGACCGGGGCGGCTTCGTCGTGAGATCCGCGAGGAGGCGTGGCCACGAGCTGTGCGGCCACCCTCGCAACCCGCACCGCCAGGCGGAGCGGGCGCAGGAGCTGTGATCAGTGGTCGGGCTTCTTGAAGGAGGTGCCCGCCGCGTCGGAGAGCATGCGGACGGCGCTGACGAGTCCGTCGATGAGCTCGTCCTCCTTGAAGGAGGCGACCATGCTCATCGCTGCCAGCTGGCAGGTGCGGTCCGGGATGCGGCGGTGGGCCTCTTCCCCGGTCACGATCTCGAACTTGCGCTGCCCCGGCGACACCGCGATCAGCACGCCCTCGGACGCCTGCGCGCCGAGGTTGGCGTGCAGCTCCTCGGCCTGCTTGCGGGTGTCCTCACCGAGGTCACCGAGGTAGACGGCGAACTCCAGCCCGGTGCTGCGACTGGCCACCGCCATCGCCTCGTCGAGCCGGGCGAGCTCACCGGCGCTGAAGGGAAGTCGAGGACGCTCGGGCTCGACGCGTCGCGCCACGGACACGCGGCCGGTCGACATGCGCGCCTCACCTGTGCCGAGTTCGTCGGCATCCGCGGTTCGACCCGCGATCTCACCAGTTGCCACGTGCGCCTCCCCGAGCCGTGACGGGCCGTGCGTCGTCCGGCACGACCTCTCCTTCGCCGTCCGCCGACACCGCGGTGTTCACGCCCTGCGGGTTGGCGGACCAGAACACCGGGGCGAAGTCCCAGTCCTGCCCGGCGCCGTAGCGCGCGCGGGACAGCTTGGGCCACATCGCGATGAGCACGATCACGCCATAGATGGCCGCTGGGACCACCGCCAGGTACAGCACACTCTCCACGACAGTCACGCCCAGTACGGTAGCCGATGACCAAGGTTTCGTGCGCGCGTCCTCGCGGGCGCCTCGGCCTTGAGCCGCGCCCGGCGCGGTGATCACTAGGCATTTCGCCCGAAGCGGCGGGCTCGCTCGCGTCGCCCGCGAAGCCGGTTTTCACGATCATCGAGGCGCTCAGCGCCCCGGATTTTCACCTGGTGCCCGATATCGGGGCTATCCTGTGACCCAAATCACCCCCTATAACTCGTTCGGGGCAATATTTGCGGCCGAACGGAGTCGGACCGGAAGGGGGCAATGCGGGGCAGGTTGGCGGCTTGTTCTGAGCGGTTTCTGATCATAGCTTTTCACCTGTATGGGTCTTGCATATTTGATCACATGCGCTCAAACCACCCTATGTATGCGGGAGGCACACAATGTCGATCATCGAAGCCGCCACTCAGACCAACGAACTCACCCTTCCGATGAGCGGCCGGCCACTCGCTGATCACGGAGTGCGCATCAGCAACAACCGCCGCGACGGAGTCCGCATCAGCGGCAAGCGCGACGGCGTCCGCATCAGCGGGCTCAACGACGGCGTCCGCATCAGCGGCCGCAGGGACGGTGTCCGCATCAGCGGCAAGCGCGACGGCGTCCGCATCAGCGGGCTCGACGACGGTGTGCGGATCAGCGGCAAGCGCGACGGAGTCCGCATCAGCGGCCTCGACGACGGTGTCCGCATCAGCGGCCGCAGGGACGGCGTGCGCATCAGCGGGCAGCGTGACGGCGTGCGCATCAGTGGGCGGCGCGATGGTGTCCGCATCAGCGGGCTCGACGACGGTGTGCGGATCAGCGGGCGGCGCGACGGAGTGCGCATCAGCGGTCGCGCCCGCGGAGTTCGGATCAGCTGATCCTCGTCGCCGCGGACGCGCCCGGTGCGAGGATCACGCCGCCGACTCACCCAGGTACGGCAACCACAGCGGGTCGGTCTCGGACAGGCCCGCCAGCAACCGCCAGTGGCGGCCTCGCGGAGCCTGCGGGGCCACTGGCAGCCGCCAGCCCAGCTCGCTCAGCGTCTTGTCGGCCTTGCGGTGGTTGCACTTGGTGCAGCAGGCGACGCAGTTCTCCCACGTGTGCGGCCCCCCGCGACTGCGCGGGAGAACATGATCTATCGTTTCGGCTCGTGCGCCGCAGTAGACGCACCGGTGGCTGTCCCGGAGCATCAACGCGGCACGGGTCAGCGGAACCCGGCCGCGGTACGGCACGCGCACGAAGTTGCTCAACCTGATCACGGACGGGATCTCGACCTCGGCGCTCGCCGAGTGCAGGGTCATCCCGGCCGAGTCGCCGTGGACCACCTCGGCCTTGCCGCAGACGACCATCACGATGGCTCGGCGCAGCGGGAGCGCGGTGAGTGGTTCGAAGGTCGTGTTGAGCAGCAGGACCCGACGCTTGCGCCACGAGGTGGCGTGACCAGGGGGTCGATCCGCCTGCGGCGGCCCGGAGCCTCGGCTCATCGGGCACAACGGGGCCCGCGACGCGAGGCCGGTTGCCTTCAGCGCCGGTTGTCGGATCGGTTGTCGGTCTGGCACGCGACCACCTCCACCGGTGTCGGGCAAAGTTCAGCACAGAACCCGGCCCGAACGCACGTGTGATTCGACACGCCACGCCGGTGAGCAAGATCCGCCGACCGTTTTCGCAGGTGAACGCCCCGTGGAGCGATCACCGTCGGCTCGTCCTCCGTCTCCGGCGCTTCGTCCACCATTGTCGATCAGCCGAGCGGAAAACGGTTGATCATCTCGGGTGAATCGGCTCCGCACCGCCGCCGGACCCCCTTCCACGCCCCTCCGCGGCACGTATTGTCGCGATCGTGACCGACGTTCGAACCCCCTTGAGCTATCCCGCCACCGCTCGCGAGGACATCGCGGAAACACTGCACGGCCGTGAGGTCGCCGACCCGTACCGGTGGCTGGAGGACGCCTCCTCACCGAGCACCGAGGCGTGGTCGGCGGCTCAGAACGAGCTCGCCCGCACCTGGCTGGACGCGCTGCCCGGCCGGGAGTCGGTCGCCGAGCGGATGCGGTCGCTGCTGGCGGCGGGCGCGGTGGGCGCTCCGCTGTGGCGCGCGGGACGTGCGTTCTTCACCCGCCGCGAGCCGGGCCAGGAGTTCGGCGTGCTGCACGTGCGCGAGCCCGACGGCACCGAGCGGGTGCTGCTGGACGTCACCGAGCTCGACCCGTCGGGGCTGACGACGCTGGACAGCTGGGTGCCGAGCCTGGAGGGCGACCGGCTGGCCTACCAGATCTCGGTGGGTGGCGATGAGGAGTCGTTGCTGCACGTCATGGACGTGGCCACCGGCGAGCTGGTCGAGGGTCCGATCGACCGCTGCCGCTACTCGACGATCTCCTGGATGCCCGGCGGCGAGGAGTTCTTCTACGTCCGCCGGCTGTCGCCGGAGCTGGTGCCCGAGGGCGAGGAGCAGTTCCACCGCCGCGTGTGGCGGCACCGCGTGGGGGCCGATCCCGAGCAGGACGTGCTGGTGCACGGCACGGGCCTGGACCACACCTTCTACTACAGCACGCACGTCTCCCGCGACGGCCGCTGGCTGATCATCGAGGGCAGCATGGGCACCGCCCGCCGCGACTCGGTGTGGATCGCGGACCTCTCCGACGAGGCCGAGGCCCCGAGCCTGCGCCAGATCGTGGACACCACCGACGGCTACCGGGTCGGCGCCTGGGTGGAGCGCGACGGCCGGCTGTACGTGATGACCACGAAGGACGCCCCGCGCTGGCGGCTGTGCGTGGCCGACCCCGCAGCCCCGGAGCCGGAGAACTGGACCGAGCTGATCGGCGAGGAGCCCGATTCGGTGCTCGACGCGGTCCGCTACTTCGACGGCGACCAGCCGCGCCTGGTCGTGCTGCGCACCCGGCACGCGGTCTCCGAGCTGACCTTGCACGACCCGGCCACGGGTGAGCGCACCGGTGAGATCGCGCTGCCCGGAACGGGCCAGGTCACCGCCCTGACCACGGTCGACTCGGCCACCGAGCAGCACCGCGACCGGTTGTGGATCGGCTGGACCGACTTCGCGACCCCGCCGTGCGTGCACGCCTACGACCGCAGCACCGGCGACGTGGCCCTGGAGACGAGCGCTCCCGGAGCGGTCGAGCTGCCCGAGGTGCACACCCGGCAGGTCACCTACCGGTCGGCCGACGGCACCGAGGTGCGGATGTTCGTGCTGGCCCCGGTCGCCGAGCCGGACCGCCCGCGCCCGGTGTTCCTGACCGGCTACGGCGGGTTCTCGCTGTCCCGCGAGCCCGGCTACATGCCCTCGGCGCTGACCTGGGTGGCGGCCGGTGGCGTGTGGGCGCTGCCGTCGCTGCGCGGTGGCGGCGAGGAGGGCGAGGAGTGGCACGTCGCCGGGATGCGCGAGCAGAAGCAGCACACCTTCGACGACTTCCACGCCGCCGCCGAGCACCTCATCGACGAGGGCTGGACGACCTCGGACCAGGTGGCGATCTCGGGCGGTTCCAACGGCGGCCTGCTGGTCGGCGCGGCGCTGACGCAGCGGCCGGAGCTGTACCGGGCCGTGGTGTGCTCGGCTCCGCTGCTGGACATGGTGCGCTACGAGCGGTTCCTGCTCGGCCGGACCTGGAACGACGAGTACGGCACGGCCGATGATCCGGAGGAGCTGGGCTGGCTGCTGTCCTACTCGCCGTACCACAACGTGACCGAGCACACGGCCTACCCGTCGGTGCTGTTCACGGTCTTCGAGTCCGACTCGCGCGTGGACCCCAACCACGCCCGCAAGATGTGCGCGGCGCTGCAGCGCGCGACCAGCTCGGATCCGGGCAAAAGGCCCATTCTGATCCGCCGGGAGACCGAGGTGGGGCACGCCGCCCGTTCGGTGTCACGTACCGTGGGGCTGACGACCGACCAGCTCACCTTCCTCGCGGAGGCAACCGGTCTCGTGTTGGACTGAGCCCCGAACTCGGTTCTGCCCGACCGGTTTTCGATCATCGTGCGCGGCGGGGCGTGCACGACGCTCGGGCCGGTCGGTACCCGACGCCTCACGGCGCGACCCCATGAACGACAGCCCATGGAGAAACCCCCGTACCCATGAATCTGCCGCTTTTATCCCAGCCGCCGACGTGCGACCCGAATGAACGCTGGTGCCAGGCGGTCTTCGACTGGACCCAGAACGCGTGGCTGGCGTCCTACGCAGACCTGCTCATCGCCAAGCCCCTGCAGATCGTGCTGGTGCTGCTCATAGCCTTCGTCGCGCGTTGGCTGCTGCACCGGACGATCAACCGCCTCACCCGCGGCAACGGCAAGCCCCCGAAGCTGCTCTCGCCGCTGCGCGAGCGCCGCGGTGACAGCCTCACCTACGAGCTGCTCTCGGAGCGGCGCAGGCAGCGCGCCAAGACCATCGGATCGGTGCTGAAGTCGCTGACCTCGTTCCTGATCTTCGGCCTGGCCATCATCTACGTCCTGCAGGTGCTGGGCGTGCAGATCGCCCCGGTGCTGGCCTCGGCCGGTGTGCTGGGCGTGGCCGTCGCCTTCGGCGCGCAGAACCTCGTGCGGGACTTCCTGTCCGGCATGTTCATGATGGTCGAGGACCAGTACGGCGTCGGCGACGTCGTCGACCTGGGCGAGGCCAGCGGTTCGGTCGAGGCGGTGGGCCTGCGGGTCACCACGCTGCGCGACATCAACGGCACCGTCTGGTACGTCCGCAACGGCGAGGTCCTCCGCGTGGGCAACTCGTCGCAGGGCTTCGCGGTCGCGGTCGTGGACTTCCCGATCTCGCACAACTCCGACGTGCAGAAGGCCATCGAGGTCGCGGGCAAGGTCGCCACGGAGGCGACGTCCAAGGAGCCGCTGTCCAGCGACGTCCTGGAGCCGCCGGAGATGCTGGGCGTCGACCAGATCACCTCGGACACCGTCACCTTGCGGCTGACGGTGAAGGTCCGCCCCGGCCGCCAGTGGGCGGTCCAGCGCAGGCTCCGGGTGGAGGTCAAGCGGGCCTACGACGACTCGGCCATCGAGCCGCCGTACCCCAACGGCCGTCCGCTGCCCCCCGACACCATCTCCACGACGAGCTGACCAGCAGGATCCCCCGCGCCGAACCGATCGGCCGGGGGATCCGCATCTGTTCGAGGCCAGCGGTTCCCGCCGCGCAGCAGCGACGGATCGCGTCCGACCGACCACTGAAACCGGCGAAACACCACCTGAGAGGATGGAAGTGTGACTTCCGTGGAGAGTTTCTACGAGCAGGTCGGCGGCGAAGCCACCTTCCACCAGATCGTCGCCCGCTTCTACGAAGAGGTGGCCAAGGACGAGCTGCTGCGCCCGCTCTACCCCGAGGAAGACCTCGGGCCCGCCGAGGAGCGGCTGCGACTGTTCCTGATGCAGTACTGGGGCGGCCCCCACACCTACTCCGACCAGCGCGGACACCCCCGCCTGCGGATGAGGCACGCACCGTTCAAGATCGGTCCGGCCGAGCGCGACGCCTGGCTGCGCTGCATGCGCATCGCCGTGGACGAGGCCAAGTTGAAGCCCGAACACCGCGACCAGCTCTGGCAGTACCTGGAGATGGCCGCCAACAGCATGATCAACTCGTGGTTCTGACCGGCGGACCCGATCGAGGAGCGAAGGACCTGGTGATGCAGCAGGTGGGCACGCAGGATTACCTCGGTGAGCGACCGTGGTGGTTCGACGCGGTGTGCTACCAGATCGACGTCGGCGCGTTCGCCGACGCCGACGGTGACGGGGTCGGCGACCTCGACGGGCTTCGCGGCAGGCTCGGTTACCTGGAGCTGCTGGGCGTGGACGCGATCGTGCTGGCGGGCATGGCCGGTTCGGATCCGGCCTCCCCCGCCCTGGCCCGCTTGCTGGGCGAGGCGCGCGGCAACGGGCTGCGGGTGCTGCTGGCGATCGACGTCGACCCCTCGCGCACCGACCCCGGTCCGGTGCTGCGCCCGTGGCTGGACAACGGGATCGACGGCTTCCACCTGGCGCCGCGCAACGACCCGGCGGACGCGGTCGGCGCGGTGCTCGCCGACTACCCGGACCGGATCGTGATCGGCAGCGGCACCGGCAACTGGCAGCTGCTGTTCGGCCTGGGCCTGGCGGTGGCGGGGTTCTCCGCGGCTCCGGTGCGCGAGGCGATCACGTCGGTGCTGGACTCCCGCGGCCCGCGTCCCGCGTGGGCGATGGCCAGCCGGGACAGCACGCGCATCCGCGACCACGCGGCGTTGACGCCGGTGCGCGCGATGGCGCTGGTGCAGCTGGCGCTGCCGGGAGCGGTGTGCCTGCGGCACGGCGAGGAGCTGGGTCTGCCGGGAACCGAGCGGATCCGGATGCCTTGGGAGGGCCTGATGCGGCCCTTCGGGTTCTCGGAGGCGCGGGCCGACTGGTCGTCCATCCCGCACGACTGGGTCCACTTCACCGTCGAGGCGCAGTTGGAGGACGAGGAGTCCACGCTGTCGCTGTACCGGCACGCCTTGGAGATGCGGGCGACGCACCCGGCGTTCACCGGGGACGACGTGGAGTGGTTCGGCGCCCCGGAGGACTGCTTCGCGTTCCGCCGCGTCGGCAGCAGCCTGATCTGCGCGCTGAACACCTCGGCCGAACCCGTACCGCTGCCGCCCGGGGAGGTGCTGCTGAGCTCTCGGCCGTTGGTCGCGGGCGAGTTGCCGCCGGGCAGCGCGGCCTGGCTGGTGTGAGCGGGACCTCGCCAACGCGGGCAGGTTCCAGGGGACGTCGAAGCGGTCGGTAGATTTCCGCTCAACGTCCCCGACCTCACCCGGATGTCATGACTGCTGTTGCGCCCGAACGGACTTCACCTCGGGCGCCGCGAGCTACCGGAAAACCGGGACGCCTCGTCGGCTTGGACGTCGCCCGCTTCGTGGCGGTGTTCGGCATGTTCTGCATCCACTTCGGCGTGCCGTTCGCGGGCGGCTGGCCCGAGGTGTGGCTGGCGCAGTTCTTCTCCGGCCGGTCGACCGCGCTGTTCACGTTCCTGGCCGGGGTTTCGCTGGCTCTGATGACCGGGCGGTCGACGCCGCCGACGGGCCGGGCACTGCACGACGCGAGCCGGCGGGTGGCGGTGCGCGCGGGCGTGCTGCTGGTGCTCGGCCTGGCGCTGGCCAAGGCGACCGAGGCGACCGGTTTCCTGCTGACCGTGATCATCCCGTTCTACGGCTTGTACTTCCTGCTGGCCGTGCCGTTCCTGCGGCTGCGGGCGCGCGGGTTGATCATCGCGGCGTCGGTGAGCGCGGCGCTGGGGCCGCAGCTGTCGTTCGTGCTGCGCGGCTGGAACGCCGCCGACACGCCCATGTCGGGTCTGGTGGCGCTGGTCAACAGCGTCGATCCCGGGCACCTGATCGCCGAAGAGGGCATCTTCGACCTGCTGCTGTTCGGGTTCTACCCCGCCGCGTCCTACCTGCCGCTGGTGCTGGCGGGACTGGCTGTCGGGCGGATGGACCTGACCTCGGCGAGGATCCGGCTGCGGGTCGGCCTGATCGGACTCGTGATGTCGCTGATCGGCTACCAGGTGTCGTTCCAGCTGGTGCCGGTCGGCCCGCCGAGCCCGGTGGAGGGCACGATCCCGGTCGGGCACCCGGAGTGGCTGCTGGCCGCCAACGCGCACAGCGGAACGACTTTCGAGCTGCTGGGGTCGGGCGGGATCGCGCTGGTCATCCTGGCCGTCTGCCTGGAGCTGGCGGACCGGACCGGGCGAGCGCTGACGCCACTGGCCAAGGCCGGTTCGATGGCGCTGACGCTGTACGCGGCGCACGCGCTGGCGCTGGCCTGGCAGATCGTCACCGGTGGCTGGCCGCTGAGCGGCGTCCCGGAGAACCTGGCTCACCTGGCCAGCATGGGTCCGGCGCTGCCGCTGGACGACCCGAACATGCCGTGGTTCCCGCGCGACGGTCAGCAGCCGACGGGGCTCGTGGCGTTCGTGAACACCTTCATGCCGGAGGTGTTCCTGGTATTCACGTTCACCTTCACCTACACCTGGCGCCACTTCTTCCGCCGAGGCCCGCTGGAAGCCCTGGTCAGCGACATCGTCCGCTGGTTCACCACACCCCACCCCACCCGAAAACCGCAGTAACCAGACCCCCGGAACCGGCGGTGGTCGCTGCATCCCCCGGAATACCGCAGTTTTCGGGGTGACGGACGTCGTGGGGTGGGGTCAGAGGAGGAGGGGCAGGAGGGCGTGGCGGCGGCGGACTACCGCGCCGAAGCGGGAGTCGAGGCGGAGCCAGGAGTCGGTGGCGCTGACGCGGACGATCTCCTCCTCCGCCGGGGCGTTGACGAGGAACCCCATGCCGGAGAGGACGAACAGGCAGCGCAGCGGGACCTTCACGTCGAGGCCGGAGCCCTGCACGGAGAAGACCTCCTGGTCCAGCAGCGACGCCGGGGGCGTGCCCTTCGGGCCCACGTTCTCCTTGGCGACGTCGATGCCGCGCTCCGCGACCTCGCCGACCAGGCGGGCCGGGAGGTCGTCGACCAGCTTCCAGCCGGTGGCCGGGGGCAGCTCCGAGCGCCACAGGAGGTCCTTGGGCGCACCGGGATCCATCACGTCGCCGCCGGCGACGGTCAGCGTGGCCAGCAGCTCGTTCCCGGAGATCGTCAGGTCGGCCGGGTCGACCGAGCCCTCCACCGAGCGGGTGGACAGCGCGTCGAACGGGGTGGCCGCCCAGACGTCCATGCGGTCGGTTCCGGGGCGGTTGCGCATCCGGACCATGGACTGGCTGTCCAGCCGGACGGCGCGGGCGACGAAAGCACCCAGGTCGTCGCGCTCGACGCGGTCGGGCATGCGGAGCTCAGGCACGGCCTGCCTCCAACTGCTCGGCCCGCCACTCGGACAGGAAACCCCGCTCGGCGGTGGTCAGCCGGCGCGGCCGTCCGGCGCGGAGGTCGTAGGGCACCATCAGGGTCTCGGCGGTGCACACGGCTTCCTGCGCGACCGCGGTGTAGTCGATGACGAACGAGGCCGCCTTGAGCTCCCGCACCGACATCCGGACCTGCAACGACTTGGCCGCGTACATCAGCGGCGCGTGGTAGTCGATGACGACGCGGGCGACCACCATGCCCTCCGCCATGCCCAGCAGGCCCTGCTTCTCCGCTTCGGTGAACAGCAGATCGGCTCGTGCCTCCTCCAGCAACGTGATCGTCCTGGCGTGGTTGACGTGGCCGAACGCGTCCATGTCGGACCAGCGCAGGGCTACCTCGGCTACGTACGCGCCCACTGGGCCTTTCCTCTCTGCCGTGTTCGTGGTGGGTGGAGTGCGACCTCCACCCACCACGATGGTCACCGGACCATGCTGCGGAGCTGACGCGCCGCCACCGACAGCGTGGCCAGGTCAAGCCGCCCGGAGCTCACGATCTGCTCCAGCGACGAGTTGGCCCGCGCCAGTCGTGCGGCGTTCGTCGACTCCCACCTGGCGATCTTCTCCTCCGAGCTCTCCTCCGGCTCCGAGGTCCGCAGGACGTCCACGGTGATCGCCCGCAGCGATGCGTAGAAATCATCCCGCAGCGCCAGCCTAGCCAGCGCGTGCCACCTGTTGCCGCGTTCCAGCTCGTTGACCGCGATCAGCATGCGCTCGACGTCCAGGTGCGCCCACAGCGCGTAGTACAGCTCGGCGCTCTCACCCGGGCTGCGCTCCGCGGAGATCCCGGCGTCGCGTTCGGCGAGCTCGGCGACCTCCCGGATGTCCAGCAGCGCGTAGGCGTCGAGCAGCACCGCGACCCGCTCGGCCAGCGCGTCCGGCACACCGGCGGCCACCCAGCGCTCGATCTGCGCGGTCACTCCTTCGGCCGCGCGGCCGCGCAGCAGTGCCCGCACGCTCGGCGTCAGCTCGGCGACGACCGGCCGGAACCGGGCGATCTCGGCGCCGATGGCCAGCGGCTGCGGTCGGTTGGTGAGGATCCACCGCGCCGCCCGATCGAGCAGTCGCCGGCTCTCCAGCACCATCTCGTCGGCGATCGCGCTGGGCACCGAACCGCCCAGGGCGTCGATGTCGACCCACAGCTGCCGCAGGTCGTAGACGTTGGTGACGACCGCGAACGCCCGCACCACGTCGGTGGTCGACGCGCTGAGCTCCTCGGTGAGCCGGTAGGCGTAGGAGATGCCCGCACCGTCGACCATCTCGTTGACCAGCAAGGTCGTGATGATCTCGCGGCGCAGCGGGTGCGCGGAGATCGCGTCGCCGTAGCGCTCCCGCAGCGGCCGGGGGAAGTACTCCGGCAGCCGCTCGGCGAACGACTCGGTGTCGGGCAGACCGCTGGCGAGCACGTCCCGCTTGAGCTGGAGCTTGACGTGCGCCATCAACGTCGCCAGCTCCGGCGAGGTCAGGCCCTCGCCCACCTTCTCCATGTCGCGGAACGCCTTCTTGGTCGGCAGCGCCTCCAGCTCGCGGTCCAGGCCCGCGGACTGCTCCAGCGCGGTGACCTGCCGGGCGTGCACCGGCAGCATCGAGCCCGCGTGGGCGCGGGAGATGCCCAGCACCGCGTTCTGCCGGTGGTTGTCGGTGAGCACCAGCTCGCCGACCTCGTCGGTCATCTCGCCGAGCAGCTCGTTGCGCTGCTGACCGGTGAGCCTGCCTTCGGTGACCAGCTGGTCCAGCAGGATCTTGATGTTGACCTCGTGGTCGGAGCAGTCCACACCGGCGGAGTTGTCCAGCGCGTCGGTGTTGACCTTGCCGTCGTTGCGGGCGAACTCGATGCGCCCCAGCGAGGTCAGACCGAGGTTGCCGCCCTCGCCGACGACCTTGACCCGCAGGTCGCCGCCGTTGACGCGCACGGCGTCGTTGGCCTTGTCGCCGACCTCGGCGTGCGTCTCGGTTGCCGACTTGACGTAGGTGCCGATGCCGCCGTTCCACAGCAGGTCGGCCGGTGCCAGCAGGATTCGCTTGATCAGCTCGGCCGGTGCCAGCTTGCTCACCGACTCGTCGATTCCCAGCGCCGCCCGGATCTGCGGGTTCAGCGGGATCGACTTCAGCGACCGCGACCACACGCCGCCGCCCTCGCTGATCTTGCCGCGGTCGTAGTCGTCCCAGGTCGAGCGCGGCAGTTCGAACAGCCTGCGCCGCTCGGCGAAGGAAACGGCGGCGTCGGGCTCCGGGTCGATGAAGACGTGCATGTGGTTGAACGCGGCCACCAGCCGGATGTGCTCGGACAGCAGCATCCCGTTGCCGAACACGTCCCCGGCCATGTCGCCGACGCCGACGACTGTGAACTCCTCGCGCTGGGTGTCGAGGTCGAGCTCGCGGAAGTGCCGCTTCACGCTCTCCCACGCGCCCTTGGCGGTGATGCCCATGGCCTTGTGGTCGTAGCCGACCGAGCCGCCGGAGGCGAAGGCGTCGCCGAGCCAGAAGCCGTAGGACTGGGCCACGTCGTTGGCGATGTCGGAGAACGTCGCCGTTCCCTTGTCGGCCGCGACGACCAGGTAGGTGTCGTCGGCGTCGTGGCGCACCACGCCCCGCGCCGGGGCCACTTCCCCGCCGACCAGGTTGTCGGTGAGGTCGAGCAGGCCGGAGATGAACATCCGGTAGCAGGCCACGCCCTCGTCCAGCGATGCCTTGCGGTCCACCGCCGGGTCGCCGGTGGCCAGCGGGGGGCGCTTGACGACGAAACCGCCCTTGGCGCCGACTGGCACGATCACCGCGTTCTTCACCGCCTGCGCCTTGACCAGGCCCAGGATCTCGGTGCGGAAGTCCTGCGGGCGGTCCGACCAGCGCAGACCACCGCGCGCCACGGAACCGAACCGCAGGTGCACGCCTTCGACCCACGGCGAGTACACGAAGATCTCGAACTGCGGCCGGGGCTCGGGCAGGCCGGGGATCTCGCGCGGTTCCAGCTTGAACGCCAGGAACGGGCGCTCCCGCTCGCTGGCGTCGACGAAGTAGTTGGTGCGCAGGGTGGCCCGGATCAGGCTCAGGTAGTTGCGCAGGATCCGGTCCACGTCGAGGCTGGTGACCTCGTCGATCAGCGCGGTGACCGACTCGGTGAGCTCGGTCTCGCGCGCCTTGCGGTCGGCTTCGCCGAGCTCGGGGTCGAAGCGGGCCTCGAACAACCGCACCAGCGCGGTCGTGGTGGTGCGGTGCGCGAGGATCGAGTCCTCGATGTAGTCCTGCGTGTAGGCGATGCCGACCTGGCGGAGGTACTTGGCGTAGGCGCGCAGGACGGCGGCCTGCCGCCAGTTCAGCCCGGCCCGCAGCACCAGCGCGTTGAACCGGTCGACCTCGGCGTCGCCGAGCCAGACCGCGCGGAAGGCGTCCTCGAAGCGCTGCCGCAGCGAGTCCAGCAGCTGCGGATCGGCGCTGTCGAGCAGGCCGGGGTCCAGCCGCAGCCCGAAGTCGTAGATGTAGAACCGGTCGCCGGAGTTCTCCCGCGTCAGCTCGTAGGGGCGCTCGTCGACGACCTCCACGCCCATGCTCTGCAGCACCGGCAGCACCCGGGACAGCGTGACCCGGCCGCCGACGTAGAGCTTGAAGCGGCGTTGACCGGCGCTGGCGTCGCGCGGCACGTAGAACGACATGCGCAGGTCGTCGGGGCCGCTCAGCGACTCCAGGCGGCGCAGGTCCTGCAAGCCCTCGGCGGCGCTGAAGTCCTCCTTGTAGGCCTCCGGGAACCCGGACGCGTAGTCCTGACCGGCCTGGCTGATGGCCTCCGACAGCGCGCGGGCCGGCCCACCGCCCGCTCCTCGTCCGGAGCGCTCGGCGTCGACCTCGGCGACCATCTGGTCGTCCCAGGTGTGGATGGCCTCGTCGAGCCGCTGCTGGATGCGCGCGAGGTTCGGCTCGACCTGGTCCTCGGGGTCGGTGTGGACCACGAAGTGCACTCGCGCCAGCGTGGATTCGCCCACGCGCGTGCTGTACTCCAGCCCGGTGCCGCTGAGCTCG
The DNA here is from genome assembly GCF_040677225.1 of Saccharopolyspora sp. NPDC049357. NCBI lineage: Bacteria > Bacillati > Actinomycetota > Actinomycetes > Pseudonocardiales > Pseudonocardiaceae > Saccharopolyspora > Saccharopolyspora sp. NPDC049357. Next base: position 295,428 of record NZ_JBFAQJ010000002.1, read on the forward strand.
TCGAGCAGCACTTCCTGCATGGCCAGCCGCGAGCTGGTGGTGTAGCGGTCCCGCGGCAGGTAGACCAGGCAGGAGAAGAACCGGCCGTAGGGGTCGCGCCGCAGGAACGGCTTGAGCTTGCGGCGCTCGGCGAGCGCCAGCACACCGGTGAGGGTCTCCTGCAGCGTCTCGAAGTCCGTGGAGAACAGCTCGGTGCGCGGGTAGCTCTGGATCTCCTCCAGCATGCGCTGGCCCGAGTAGGACTCCAGCGGGAAACCGGCGCGGTGGATCACTTCGCGCACGCGGCGTTCCACGAACGGAATGTCGAGGACGTCCTCGTGCAGCGCGGTCGTGGTGAACAGCCCGAGGAAGCGGTGCTCGCCGTTGACCCGGCCGGAGTCGTCGAAGGTCTTGACGCCCACGTAGAACGGGTGGACCGGACGGTGCACTGTGGACGGTGCGCCGGCCTGGGTGAGCACCAGCAGCTCCTTGGACAGCGCCTTGGAGTCCGGACCGGTGGTCAGGCTTCGCGAGGCGATGCTGTCGCTGCGCAGCACGCCCAGCCCGGAGGCCAGCACTGCCTGCAGCGCCTCGCCGTCGTCCTCGACCAGCTCGTAGTGCCGGTACCCGAGGAACGTGAAGTGCCCGTCGGCGAGCCACCGCAGCAGGCCGGCGCCGTCGGCGACCTCCTCGGTCGGCAGCGGCGGCGGGTTCTTCTCCAGCTCGTCGGCCAGCGCGCGGACGCAGGAGTGCATCCGCTCGGTGTCCTCGACGACCTCGCGCACGTCGTTGAGGACGCCGTCGAGGTTCTGCTTGAGCGCCGCGAGGCGTTCGCTGTCGACGACCTGCCCGACCTCGACGAACATCCAGCTCTCCGCCATGGCACCGGCGGGCGGATCGGACGGGTCGGCCTCCGGGAGCACCTCCAGGAGCTCACCGGCGAGGTCGCGCCTGACCACGACGATGGGGTGGATGACGCGCAGCACGTCGGCGTTGTCGCGGCCGAGCTCGGCGATCAGCGAGTCCACCAGGTACGGCATGTCGTCGGTGACCGTCTGCACGACAGTGGCCTGGCTCTGCCAGCCGTGATCGGCGAGGGTCGGGTTGAAGATCTGCACCAGGGGACGCCCGGCGGCGCGGTTCGCAGCCAGCCGGTGGTGCGATCTGAGCGCTCCGACCAGGTCGTTCGGGTCGTCGTCGACGAGCTCTTCGGCCGGGACGTGGCGGTAGTAGGTGCGCAGCAGCTCGCCGAGTTCGGGAGCGAACTCGACGGCTCGGTCCAGCAACCGCCGCTTGGCCATTTCGGGGTTCTCGGACTGCTCGCCGGTCGTTCCGGTCTGCACGTGTCCGGGATTCGAGGTCATGTCAGGCAGCTCCACGCTTAACGGCACCTCGTTGTGCCAACAGGTTCCACTCTAAGACTGCCAGTTCCCGCTCACGGGGCCGGGATCTGACTGCGGACCGCGAGTGAAAACAGACGCAACGATCGATGTCCACGAGGTTTCTCAGAGCAACGGATCCGCTGCCGCACTACCGAATCCGGGTGCGCGGTGGCGGGCTCCGAAGCCCGTTCGTTGATCATCCTCTGTGGACTGATGACGCTTGCGCCCGGCTTCACCGCCGATGTCGTGATCGGTGTGTTTCGAATCGCTGTCGCTGTAGCTGTCGCCGTAGCCCGGCTCACCGTAACCGGAATTGTGATCGCTGCCATATCCTACGGCAGCGATGCCCTCGCTGACCTGCTGCTTCGCTTCGTCGGTGCGGCCGGCGTTGTAGGCCATGAGCGCGTCGGCGAGCAGGTCCGCCAGGCTCGCGTCCGCGCTCGGCTCCGGCGGCACGGGGCCGGGCTCCGGGGCGCTGAACCGGAAGCCGGGGTCGGTGTCCTCCGCCGTCGTCGTCGCCGACGGCGGAGGAGCCGGAGGCTCGGGCTCCGGAACCGCCTGCTCCGGCTGGAACGCGGCGAGCGGATCGGGATCGGCGTGCCGGGCGCGGCGCCGGGAGGGCTGGTGATCGGCGGGCAGCTGGAGCTCGGCGCGGATCTCGGCCAGCGACTTGCCCCGGGACCGCCGACCGCCCTGCGGCTCCTCGTGAGCGGCCTGCTCCGGGACCTCCTCGGGCGGCTCCTGGACCGGGAAGCCGTGCGGCGGGGTCGCGGGCTCCGGCTCGGGCTCCGGCTCGGGCCCGCGGCGGCCGTGGGCCTCGGTGATGCGCCGCAGGCTGTCGGCCGCCGCCGCCAACGGATCGCCGTTCCACCGCTGCGCCGGGTCGTCGTCGCCGTAGTCGTCCTCGTAGCCACCGGACTCGTGGTCGGCACCGAACTCGGGGTCCTCGGCGGCGGGACGGGTCTGCTCGGACTCGCTGGAAGGCCACCAGGCGCCGGTGGAGCGCTGCGGCTCCTCCGCGGCCGGTTCCTCCGGGCCGGAGCCGAACATCTCGCTCGGCGACACCGCGCCGAACGCCACCCGCGGCTCGGGCATCGACCGCTGCTCGGCGGCGGTCTCGTCCTCGGCGGGGGCGGCGGTCTCGGTCTCCTCCGCCGCGCGGCTGGTCAGCGCCTCCATCAGCAGCCGAGCCGCGTCGTGGGCCTCGGCGTAACCGCCGCGCCTGGGCGCAGCCGGCTCGGGAACGACGGGCTCGGGCTGGGCCGGCTCGGGCGCGGCCATCTCGGGCCGGACCGGTTCGGGCGCGGCCGGTTCAGGCTGGATCGGTGCGTGCTGGACCGGCTCGTACGCGGCCGGTTCGGGCGCAGCCGGTTCGGCAGCCGCGACCTCGTCATGGCCGGTCACGACGGGTTCAGCAGGAGCAGGTTCGGGCTCAGGGACGACGGGCTCGACGGGCTCGGGAGCGACGGGGTCGACCGGTGCGGCCTCGACGGGCTCAGCGGCCACGGGCGCGGCAGCGACGGGCTCGGGCACCGCCGCCACGGCGGCCGCCCGCCGACCGCGCGGCGCGTCGGTCTCCGCCGGGTACGCGCTGAGCAGGCTGACCCGCGCGTTGTGCACGGCCGCCCGCCACCGCCGGTCGGCGGAGTAGGCACCGCGCAGCGCCTGCAACGCGTCGGAGATCTCCTCCACGCGCTCGTGCGCGCGGGAGAGCGCGTTGAGCGCCTCGGCGAGCAGCCCGTCCAGCTTGTGCCGCTCGGAGATCGCAGCGGTCTCGGCCAGCACCCGCAGGGCGGCCCCGTGGTCCCCGGCCGGCAGGTGCACGCGGGTGGCCAGAGCCAGCCCGAGCCACCCGGTGGGTCCGGCGGCGGCCGCGCGCACGGGTTCGGCGAGCACGGCCTGGCTGGTCTCGACGGCTTCGACGCGATGCCCCTGGTCGAGCAGGGCGTGCACGCGTTCCAGCAGCAACCGGGTCTGGATCTCGCCGGCTTCGGCCTCCGGGTCGCTGAGCCGCCGCAGCAGCTCCAGCCCCGCGTCGGTGGCGGCGACGGCCTCGCCGAACTCGCCGAGCCTGCGGCAGTGCGCGGCCCGGACCACCCACACGCGAGCCTTGAGCACGCGGGCGAGGTCCTGGTCGGCGTCGCAGTCGGCGTAGAGGCGCTCGGCCTCGTCGAGGGCCTGGCTGCGCTCGTCGACGTCCTGATGGGCGGGCAGCGCCGAGGCCAGCGCCAGCAGGGCGTGCGCGCGGACGGTGGGTTCGACCCGCTCCTGCGCCAGTTCGCGGCGCAGGATGCGGACGGCCACCTCGTGGCTGCCCGCGCTGACCGCGCACCAGCCGAGCTCGATGCGCAGCAGGGTCAGGACGTCACCGCCCGACGCCTCGGCCTCGCGGACGGCGGCGAGCGCCCGGCCGGTGGCCGAGACGCCGCGTCCCAGCCGGTTGGCGGCGAACAGGGCCAGCGCCTCGGCGCGCAACCGCGCGCCTCGGTCGCCGGTGCGCCTGGCGAACGCGACCGCTCTGTCGCTGAGCACCAATGCCAGTTCCGGGACTCTCCACCGCATCTGCCACGCGGTGTCGAGCAACCCGTCCACCGAGCTGGGCTCTGCCACAGCGGCCACGCTCGCCAAGGCGCCTCCGTTCAGCCGCGGGTCAACTTGCGATGGGTAACCCGGTGCGGGCGGGCTGCGTCGGCGCCCAACCGCTCGATCTTGTTCTGCTCGTACCCCTCGAAGTTACCTTCGAACCAGAACCACTTGGCCGGGTTCTCGTCATCTCCCTCCCACGCGAGGATGTGCGTGGCGACGCGGTCCAGGAACCAGCGGTCGTGGGAGATGACCACAGCGCAGCCGGGGAACTGCTCGAGCGCGTTCTCCAGCGAGCCCAGGGTCTCGACGTCCAGGTCGTTCGTCGGCTCGTCCAGCAGGATCAGGTTGCCGCCGGACTTGAGCGTCAGGGCCAGGTTCAGCCGGTTGCGCTCACCACCGGAGAGCACGCCCGCGGGCTTCTGCTGGTCCGGGCCCTTGAAGCCGAACGCGCTGACGTAGGCGCGCGAGGGCATCTCGACCTGGCCGACCTGGATGAAGTCCAGCCCGTCGGACACGACCTCCCACACGTTCTTGTCGGGGTCGATGTTCGCGCGGTTCTGGTCCACGTAGGACAGCTTGACGGTGTCGCCGACCTTGACCGTGCCGCTGTCGGGCTCTTCGAGTCCGACGATGGTCTTGAACAGCGTGGTCTTGCCGACGCCGTTCGGGCCGATGACGCCGACGATGCCGTTGCGCGGCAGGCTGAACGACAGGTCGTCGATCAGCAGCTCGTCGAAGCCCTTCTTGAGGTGTTCGACCTCGACCACCGTGTTGCCCAGGCGCGGGCCCGGCGGGATCTGGATCTCCTCGAAGTCGAGCTTGCGGGTCTTCTCCGCCTCGTTGGCCATCTCCTCGTAGCGCGACAGACGGGCGCGCGACTTGGTCTGCTTGGCCTTGGCGTTGGAGCGGACCCACTCCAGCTCGTCCTTGAGGCGCTTCTGCAGCTTGGCGTCCCGCTTGCCCTGGACCGCGAGGCGCTCCTGCTTCTTCTCCAGGTAGGTGGAGTAGTTGCCCTCGTAGGGGTAGGTGCGACCGCGGTCGAGCTCCAGGATCCAGCCGGCGACGTTGTCCAGGAAGTACCTGTCGTGCGTCACGGCGAGGACGGCGCCCGGGTAGTTGGCCAGGAACTGCTCCAGCCAGAGCACGCTCTCGGCGTCGAGGTGGTTGGTGGGCTCGTCGAGCAGCAACAGGTCGGGCTTGCTCAGCAGCAGCTTGCACAGGGCGACTCGCCGTCGCTCACCACCGGAGAGGTGCGTCACCTCGGCGTCCGGCGGCGGGCAGCGCAGGGCGTCCATCGCCTGCTCCAGCTGGGAGTCCAGTTCCCACGCGTCGGCGTGGTCCAGGTCCTCCTGGAGCTTGCCCATCTCCTCCATCAACTCGTCGGAGTAGTCGGTCGCGAGCTGTTCGGCGATCTCGTTGAAGCGGTTGAGCTTCACCTTGATCTCGCCGACGCCCTCCTCGACGTTGCCGAGGACCGTCTTCTCCTCGTTCAACGGGGGTTCCTGCTGCATGATGCCCACGGTGTAACCCGGCGACAGGAACGCTTCACCGTTGTTCGGCTGGTCGAGTCCCGCCATGATGCGCAGCACGGTCGACTTGCCAGCCCCGTTCGGCCCGACGACGCCGATCTTGGCGCCCGGGTAGAACTGGATGGTCGCGTTGTCGAGGATGACCTTGTCACCATGCGTCTTGCGCACGTTTTTCATGGTGTAAATGAACTCGGCCATGCGACGAATCGTAGTTGCGTCCCACACGGCGCCGCGCATGCGGGCCCCCGGAACCCGAACGGGCGATGGCCGGGTGTTCAGCCGCGCGGCGAGTCCTGATCAGCCAGGCGTTTGAGCATCTCGTTGTAGGCGGTGAGATCGGCGTCACCGTCCTTGTCGGCTTTGCGATCGATCCGCCGCGCCTGCCGGTCGTCCGCCCGGGACCACTGGATCAGCAGCGCCAGCATCACCACGACCAGCGGCACCTCACCGGACGCCCACGCCAGACCGCCGCCGAGCCGCTGGTCGGCGAGCAGGTCGGTCAGCCACGGCAGGTCGAGGCTGCGGTAGAAGTCCCCGCCGATGGGCTTGGCGGACATCATCAGCGCGATGCCGAAGAAGGCGTGGAAGGGCATCGAGGCGAAGACCATGCCGACCTTGCCGATGGGAGGCAGCTGGCGCGGCGACGGGTCGATGCCGATGACCGGCCAGTAGAAGACGTAGCCGACCAGCAGGAAGTGCGCGTTCATCGCCAGGTGCGCCCAGTGCTGGCTCAGCGCCAGGTCGAACAGGCCGGTGAAGTACAGCGCGTAGAACGAGCCCACGAACAGCACGAGCGCGACGATCGGGTGGGTGAGCGCGCGGGTCAGCGGCGAGTTGACGAACGCCACCAGCCACTCGCGGGGCCCGGCGGGCGTCCCCTTCCCGGCGGGCTTGAGCACGCGCAGCGCCAGCGAGGTCGGTCCGCCCAGCACCAGGAAGACCGGGGCGAGCATGGACAGCAGCATGTGCTGCCCCATGTGCACGCTGAACACAGCGGGCGCGTAGCGGCCGACACCGGCGGAGGTGGCGACGAGGATCGTCAGGCAGCCGCACAACCAGGCGAGGGTTCGGCCGACCGGCCACTCGTCGCCCCGGGACCTGAGCCGCAGCACTCCCCACAGGTAGAGGCCGGCCAGGACCAGCGCCAACGTGCCGTAGACGAGGTCGAAGCGGAAGTCGAACAGCAGCCGCAGGGTGTCCGGCGGCGCGTCGAGCGTGTAGCCGATGATCAGCTCGGTGCGGCTGGGCACGGTGGTGTAGCCGCCGGGTGGCGGGGTGCGGCCGAGCGCGACCGCGACGCCGAGCGTGGCGAACATGATCAGCACCTCGACGGCGCCGAGCCGCAGCAAGCCGGAGGATCCCGCTTCCAGCCGGGCGACGACCTTGTTGCGCTGCACGTATCCGAACGCGCCGAGCACCAGCAGACCGGCGACCTTGAGCAGCACCAGGAGTCCGTAGGTGGAGCCGAACAGCTGCTCCGGCGTGACCCGCACCAGCGCGTTGATCACCCCGGACACGGCCATGGCGATCCAGCTGACCAGAGCGATCACCGAGAACCGGCGGGCGACCAGCGGGAGGTGCGCTCCGCCGCGGGCGGCGTGGGCGATCAGGGCGATCAGCCCGCCCACCCACAGCACGGCTCCGACCAGGTGGAACAGCAAGCTGTTGGTGGCGATGTCGTGGGCGCCGCCGCTGGCGGAGTGACCGGTGGCGATGACCGGCAGCAGCCCGGCCAGGCCGAGCGCGAAGGTCACCACGGTCCAGCCCCACGACAGCACGATCCGGCACGCCAGCGCGACGAGGAACGCGATCACCGCGGTCAGCGCCCAGGCCTTGGCCTCCTCGAGCGCGTCGATCAGGCCGAACAGGACGTCGGCGCTGAGCACCTCGTTCACCGGGCGCCCGGTGGCGTCCGCGCAGATGAAAGGCACCATCAGGGCGGCACCGACGAACCAGGCCGAAGCGGCCCAGCCGGCCGTGCGCACCGCCGCGTAGCCGTCGGCGAGCAGCGCGCCGGAGCGGTGGGCGGGGATGCCGAAGGACGCCAGCAGCAGCGAACCGATGGCCACGACGGACCCGGTCTCGGCGATGACCCGCACCACCGGCAGCCCGTACTGGGTCACGGGACCCGGGTCGGGCAGTCCGAGCAGGGCGTAGTTGGCTCCGGCGGACAGCGTGGTCAGGGCGGCGGCGATCAGCGCCGCGAGCACCCCTGCGGTGAAGACCAGCACGCCGACCGTGCCGGAAGCACTGCGCCTGGAATTCGGTTCGGCGACGGACTCTGATGGCACACACCGAGCGTAACGGCCCACGTGTCGGCTTCACCGGTCAGGATGGCGCACCTGGGCGTGGTCTCGCGCACTCCGCGCCGCTACGGTTATCCCGTGCCGAATGTCCGTCATCGCCTACCGCGGGTGCTCGCGCTGTGCGTCCTGATCGGCGGATCGGCGCTGAGCGGCTGCTCGACCACGGTGGTGGGCAGCCCCATCCCCGCGGCGGGGTTCCAGGAGCATCCCGAGACACCGCAGACGCGCTCGGCGATCGCGCAACCACCCCGCATCCCGTCCCCGCGCGGCGATGTCGACCCGTGCACCCTGCTCTCCCCCGAGGACCTGGTCCCCGTCGGTGGCGTGGCGGGGCCACCGCACCCGGGCAACCCGGTGCCGGGCGCGTGCGCGCACCTGCTCGGCGGCCACCCGGACAACACGGCCGCCGCCGGCTTCCACGAGCCGTTCCCGTCGATCGCCCAGCGCCAGCCGCGCGGCGTCGAAGTGGACGTGCGGGGTTACTCCAGCTGGCTGTACTGCGAACCGGTGACGGATTACCAGACGTGCACGGCCGCGACGGCGATCCGATCGGACAGATCGTTGCTGACGATGTTGTCGCTCAAGGACGCCTCAGCAGCGGACACCGCCGACCGGCTCTTCGGGCTGACCACCGCGGCGCTGCAAAAACTGCCCCCGGCGTAGCCCGCTTGCCGGTTGTCGAAAAGCTTGCCGTTAGGTACCGGCTCGGCAACGTTGCCGCCTAGATCCCACAAGCGATGCGGCCGACCGCTACCCTGCTTGCTGCACAACGTCGGGCATACCGCCCACCAAACGGCCCCCATAGCTCAGCCGGATAGAGCAAAGGACTTCTAATCCTTAGGTCGCAGGTTCGAGTCCTGCTGGGGGCGCAAACCCCCTGGTGGAGCAAGCGGGGGTTGATCCCCTCGAAGATCAACCCCCGCGCTTCGGGCTCCCGGCTACTCCGCCAGCTTGGCGATCGACTGGGCCCACAGGAAGTACTTGTTCGTGCCGAGGTCGCGCACGGTCTTGACGCCGAAGGCCGATTTGAGGTGTTCGGCATCGGAGTCGCTGACACCTTGCAACGCGGCCACCGGCGCGTCGGCCAGCTCCGCAACGCTCTTGCCCTCGTAAGCCTTGTCCAGCTTGCTAGCGAGATCACCCATGAGAGAGAAATCCTCCACAATCTCGATCCAGCGGTCCGCGTACGAGCGTAAGAGCAGTCGAGAACGGGGCAACCTGAGCTTGGTCCGAACCGACCCGACAAAAAGACATCGATCATGGACGGTTCGGGCCAATACCGCCCAGGGCTCGGGTGGTCGAAATCTCCCTCGCCGCACACCGCCGACGTGATGCACTCTCCGAGGACACCGTCGGGACGACCTGCGGAAGAGGGCATGACGAGCGCAGCGCTGTGGGGGTTCACCGTCGTCGCGGTCCTCGCCGTGATCACACCGGGCTTGGACACGATGCTCGCCCTGCGCCACGCCCTCCTCGGAGGCCGCAAGGCGGGCCTGACCGCCGTCCTCGGGATCACGACGGGCTGCCTCGTCTGGGGAACGGCCGGCATCGTCGGCCTGACGGCACTGCTCACGGCGTCCGAGTTGGCCTACAACGCGGTCCGCGTCCTCGGCGCCGCCTACCTCATCTGGCTCGGTGCGACCGCGCTGTGGAAGACGTTGCCCCGCAACAGGAAACCGGAAACCGGAGATGTTCAGGTCCCGGCCGGGCGTTCCGCCCTCCGCGCAGGACTGATGACCAACCTCCTCAACCCCAAGGTCGGCGTCTTCTACATGAGCCTGCTGCCCCAGTTCCTCCCCACGGGCCCGACCGCCTCCGCCTGGGGCGCCCTCCTCGTCACCATCCACCTCACCGTCGGCCTGCTCTGGCTCCCCGGCCTGGTCTGGATGGCCGGCCGAGCCAGGGCCTTCCTGCAGAAGGAACGAGTCCGCCGCTGGATGGACCGCGTCACAGCGACCGTCCTGGTCGGCCTCGGAGTGAAGCTGGCGACCGAGGTCTGACCTCAGCGACTAACGCGACGGCGAAGAGGCGGCAGAACCCCCTGACCTCGGGGGCTGACCGCCTCTTCAGCTCAATCGTTGAGTTCGAAACTGACCTCGGCACCGTCAGGAAGATCGTGGATCTGTGCTGCGATCGGTCCGCGGATCCGCATGGCCTCCGCCGCGTTCTTGACCAACAGGTTGTCCATCGCGTACTCGCCGCCAAGCGCGAAGAACCGCTGCGGAATCAACCGCTGATCGAGATTGAGCGGCCCGTGCAAGTCTTCCCATTCCGCGATCAGACCGCTGGTGCCGTTCTCCTGCGGGTCCTCCAGCAACCAGGCGGCCCAGTCGTTGAGGCTGTCTCCGAAGACTTCCTGGTCACAGGTCTCCGGATCGAAGAGGACGACTCGTTCTTCCACGATGCCGAACTGCGTTCCGAGCACGTCCTGACCGAAGCAGAAGACGTTGTCGGCGAGGCCGGCGTAGCTGTCCTTCCACGGGTCTCCGGTGTTCCACTCCAGCAGTTCGGGTCCGTACCCGTCTGTGCCGGCGCGGAAGACCTGGACACCCCCGCCGAAGACGACGAAGCCGTTCATCTCGGTCAACATGGTGGCGAGTTCGCCGAACGGACCCTCGGAAAGACCGAAGTCCACATTCGCAGGGTCCCCGAGGGGGCCCTGCGCCTGCGCCATGAGTTGTTGCAGTGGCGAAGCCATCAGTCTCCCACCCTCTACTTCGGAACGATCAAAACACGTGCGCCGTTGGGCAAACCTCTGCATTGGCCGCCGATGGAGGCACCCGCAGCCTGGTTGTCCGAGGAATCGATGTGCCGGACGCTAGCACCTTTGCCGCCTTCCTTGAACATTGCAGGCGGGTACTCGTCGCGGTCCTTGCCCGACCTCGTCGGAATCCCCTTCAACGATGCCTTGCGGTTGCTCTTCGCGCCCGGCCGGTTGATGGTCAGTGCCTTCGGGTGGCCTGCGGCCTGCGCATCGCGGATGTGTTTCGCGGACTCCGGGTACTTCTTGCCATCCACGATCACCACCTTTTGGATCTTGCCGTTGCCGGCCCCGGTGGCGGGCGGCTTGGTTGCCGGATTGCCTGCGTTGTTAAGGCGCCGCCGCTTGCGGAGCTTCGCGGTCGCCGGCTTCAGAATGCCCGCTGCGGCCTTTCCGGCAGCCCCTCCCTTTCCCTTTGAACTAGCCATTGAGCACCGAATTGATCGCCAGGTCGAGGGCCTGGTCCAGCAGCACGTCGGTGATCTGGCGGAAGACCGGGATCTCCAGCAGCGAGGCGCCGAAGGTCGGTACCGCTGTGGCGATCGCTTGCGCGATCTGCACCGCGAGCACCGCCAGCTGGACCACCACCGCGGTCTTCAGGGCCACCACGACGCCGCCGGCGACGTGCATGCCCGTGCCCATCAAGGTAGCGGCGGTGGCGCCGTCCTCGAGGTTCTGCTTGGGAGCTTCGCCGTCGGACCAGAACGTCCCGAACGCGTCCACGGCCTGGCCGGTGTTCTGGCCGAGGACCTGCTGCGCGTGCCCATCGGCGTCGGCCGCGGCCGGCGAGAGCTTGTCGGCGAACCCCGACCACTGGCCACCGAGGTCGAAGAGCTTGCCCTCGTCGCTGAGCGGCCAGTTGAAGCCGAGCGTGTTCAGCAGTCCCGAGAGCTCGGGAGGAAGCATCATCCCGCTGCTCATGGCATCCCTCCCATTAACTTGTGCAGCGTTTCCTGGTTGGCGACGTCGATCTGGCTGTAGTGCTCGGCCATTCCCTGCAGCTCTTGGCCGATCTCGTTGATCCCCTGCGCGTTGTCCTGGAAGCTCTCGAACGCCGCTTCCGAAGCGACCTGGTAGATCGTCGCGAGTGCCGACCCGAGGTCGTCGTCACCGAACGCACTGGTCAACGCCTCGGTTTCGGCACGGAATGATTCAACGTCTCCTTCCAGCGACCGCCCGGTCTCGAGCAGCTTCTTCGCTGAGGCACCCATGTCATCCGGGAAGACCTGGAATCCCGCTCCCATAGTGCGAACTCCCCATCAATCCGCGTTGCGCATGATCGAAGTCATGCTGTCGGTGTAGTTGCGGAAGTGCTGCATGCTCTGCGATCGGACCGTCTCGGCCCGTTCCCCCAGCTTCTGCAACGCCTCGACGTCCACGTCCTCCTGCGCGCCGGCGGCACGCTCCTCCCACTCCTCGAAGGCGTCGTTCACCGCTTCGCAGACGGCATCGCTCAGTTCACCCGGCATCATCTGCAGGGCGTAACCGGTCAAGGTCAGCTCGGTGAGCTCGCCTCCGCTCACAACGGCTTCGACCTCGTCCGACTCGTCGCGTCCCTCACCGGTGATCGGCTCGGTGGCGTTCCCCGCGAGCGCGGACTGCATCGACCGCACGAGCTCCAGCGCATCGTCGAACAAGAAGTCCACGTGCTGGGGTGAGGCGTCCCCCCTGATCTGCCCACCGAGCTTGTCCATGTTCTGCTCGACGGCGCCCTGGATTCGGCGCAGTTGCTCACCGGATTGCCGGGCGAAGTCGGCCAGTTGGTCGCCGATGGCGCCGAGGTTCGGTGCCGGGTCGCCCGCTTGCGGGGATTCGGCGCGCGCACGCGCCATGGCCTGGTTGATCGCCTCGCGCACCGTTTTCGAGACCTCGCCGCGTGGTTGGCCCATCAGTCCCGACGCGATGTCAACCCTGGCGAGGCGACGGGCCCGGACGTCGACGCGCACGGCACCATCACCCGCGGTCGCGGTGAATTCCTGGTTTCCGTTCCCCGGCGAGGAATTCGGACTTCCGCCCTGCCGTATCTGCGCCAACCTGGATCGCAGCTCCGCGAGACGGGCCTCGTGTTCTTCACCAGATGTCACTTATCCCCCAATAGAGTGATCTCTCTGACGAGGCTACCGGTTCGGCAATCAGGCTCAAGACTCCAAATGAACGTTGGAATTGGTAGTTTTCGTTACACAAGCCGATGGGCCACCCCGGAAAGGAACGAAATGTCCGTGGGACGTCTGGCAGCACCATCGGTTGTCCCGCATCGAGAACATCTGCCGAGAACCGAACGGAGACCGCACCGTGGCGGACTGGATCCCCGCAACACCTGACCAGGCCGGTGCCCGTACGACCCGGCTCGGCGGGCAACCGTCCTGGATCGGAATTCCGCGCTGGCCCCACCGCAACGGTGAGGCCATCCCGTTCCTCGGGCAGTTCGCCCTGGGCGAGCGGATGGTGCTGATCTTCTGCTCCGCCGACCCCGATGCAGAAGCGTGGAAGGCCGAGAACGGCGGAAACGCAGCACTAGTCGAGCCGAACGGGCCAACGCCACCATGGGTCACCGCGCTGCCGCGAGTCGAAGGCCCTGCGATGCTGCCAGATCTCGTGCTCGTGCCCGCCGAACCGCTGGAACTCGGCGGCGAGCCGGACTGGCTGCAGAACGAGGACACGCCCGCATCCGCACCCAGCTTCGTCCTCGAACTGGACAGCTTCCCCGACCCGAACGGATGGGTCACCTTCGGCGATGGCGGGACGGCATACCTGTTCACTTCGCAGGACGGCGAACTCGCCCGATTCCTCTGGCAGACCTAGCGAGACCCGGCGCGGTCCGGCACGCGGCGTGCTAGTCGAAGACGCAGGCATCGCTGAGAAGGCCGAAAGTCGGCCTTCTCAGCGATCGCAGGCGGTCAGTCCTGCCCGCGCCGGAACTTCGGCAGATCGAGTTCACCGCGCTCGTGCGCTGCCCATTGTTCCGGTGTCAGGTCGAGGTCACCACGTTCGAGCGCCTGCCAGTCGGCCTCCGTCGGGTTCTTGTAGAAGCCCCCGTAACCAGGCCATTCACCGGATCGCGCGCCATCGCGCGCCCCGTGCATCTCGGCCGCGTCCCACTTGTCCACCGGCTTGGTGGTGACGTGCGAGCTGCCGTCCACCTTGTGGCCGCCGTCCGGAACGGCTTCACCCGTCTTCGGCTCGTACCGCATTCCCTCACCGCTGTTGCGCATGTCCTCGACCATCTTGTGGTACGAGTCGTCGGCTACGCGCATCCGCTGCCGCTCGTCCTCGAGAGCCTGGCTTTTCGGGTCGGCGTCCCGCCGTTCTTGCTCGGCCTTGGCCGCGTTCGCCTGCTTCTCGTCGTGCAACGGGTGATCCTTGTTGTGCACGTGGTTGGGATCGTCCCCGTGGTAGGCCTTGTCGGAGAAGCTGTGCGACTGACCGGGGAACGCAGCCTCGGTTTCCGAGTTCTTGAAACCCTGCTGGTGCGCGTAGCCGAGCTGGTTGAGCTGCACCGCGCTGCTCGGATCGTTGTCTTCGATGCGTGCGCGCTGTTCGTGCCGGTAGGAACCGAGACGTTCCTCGTAGCGGCCCTTCGTGGTTTCGTGGAGCTTGCCTTCCTCCTTGAGCTCGGCGTCGCTCTTCGTGTTGGGTGCGTCCCGGACGTCCCCCTTGGTGAACCCGGATTCGTGGGCGGCGGGACTGTTGCTCCCCGTTCCCGGGTGGTACCGGTGGTTGTTGCGGTCCTCGTAGTACGCGTTGGCGTTGTTCTCCAGCGGCTTGTTCTCCGGGTCCGTCCGCTTCCCCTTGTCCCCGCCGTTGTCCTTCAAAACGTCGTAGCCGGCGACGTGTTCGCTCTGGTGGGTCCTGTCGCCGTCGATCTTGTAGTTGTGCGCGGTGTTGAGACGATTCCGTTCGGCGTTCCGGTCACCGTAGGTGCCGTCCCGGTAGACCCGCCCATTCGGAGCCTTGGGCTTCGACGTGCCAGAATTCCTGGACTTGGTCACCCTTCCGCTCCTCACCTTGTTGAGGCTCGCAGCGTTCTGACCTCCCTTGCCCGCTCTGGGCACGTGGCCGGTGGCGGCGTGCTTGCGAGTGGGCTTGGTCGGTGCCAGGCCGAGGGCGTCGGTCTCCTCGTGCGGGTTGCCGACGTAGGTCACTGGGTTGGCCGCCGGGGCGAGGCCGAGCGGGTCCTGGCTGAGGTAGCGGCCGGTGGCCGGGTCGTAGTAGCGGTAGACGTTGTAGTTCAGGCCGGTCTCCGCATCGGCGTACTGACCGGGGAAGCGCAGCGGGGTCGCCGCCGACCGCTGGCCGGGCAGCGCGCTGCCCCACAGGCTGGTGCGGTCGTGCCAGGTGAGCTGCCCGTCGGCGGCCACCAGATCGGTCGGCTTGCCCACCGCATCGGTGAGGATCGAGTGGAACCGCTCACCGGATCCGTCGCGTTCGAGCTGCGCCACGACCACGTCGTCATCGGGGCGGTGCTCCCAGGTCGTGACCTCACGCCGACCGTGTGCGTCGATGTGGATCTGCTCGATCAGCGTGGCGCCGTCCCAGACGAAGTCGACCTGCTCGGCCACGACCGCGCCGCCGTCCGGCCCTGGCGCGAGCCGCTGCTTGGCGATCCGGCGGCCGACCGGGTCGTACCGGTAGCGCCAGTGGACGCCCTGCGGTGTAATCACCGCGACCAGGCGGTCGTGGGAATCCCATGAGTAGTGCCAGTTCCCGGCGGCCTGGACGGCGCGCAGCACCAATCGCCCCTGCGCGTCGTACTGGTAGCCGACGCCGCCAGAGGCGACCAGCGTGTTGCCCGAATAGCGGCGAGGCCCGTCCTCGGCGTTCGCCACCCCTTCGGAGCCCAACACGTTGCCCAGGGCGTCGTAGCGGTAGCGCTCGTGCCGATCCGGCGCGATCACCTCGACGACCCGGCCGACCTGGTCGAGCTCGAAACCGGCCTGACCGAAGGCGCTGTCCTGCACACCGGTCAATCGGTTGTCGGCCCGGTAGGAGAACCGGCGGCGCACCACGTCCTGCCCGGAACTTCCGGTGACCGCCTGGGAAGCGAGCAGTTCGTCCTCATAGGACTGCGACAGCCTGACCGCGTCGTTCAGAGACCGCGCGGTCTCGCGACCCGCCGCGTCGTACTCGAAACGCATCGCGTGCGCGGCGAAGGACAGGTCGTGCGCGGCGCCGTTCTCGTCGAAGGACCACGTGCTGTCGACACCGGACGGCGTGGTGCGCCGGATCGTGTTGTTCTCGTCGTCGTAGGCGAAGGTGACCGTGCGCCCGTTCGTCGTCTCCGCGAGGATCCGGCCCTCGACGTCCCACTCGAATTCGAGGACCGCATCGGCGTTGGCCGCGCGGACCAGGAAGCCGATCGGCGAGTAGGCGTAGCTGGTGACACCCGACGGCGCGCGCCACTCGATCATGTTTCCGAGCACGTCGTAGACGTACTCGGTCACCTCTCCCATGCCGTTGACCGACCGCACCAGCTGGCCCGCGTCGTCGTAGGCGTAGCGCAGGACCCGGCCGTCGAAGTCGCACTCCTCGACCACGCGGCCCGCGAGGTCGTAGGTGTACCGCCAGGTCTGCCCCTGCGGGTTGGTGACCGACAGCAGGTTCCGCTCGGTGTCGAATTCGCGCACCGTGCGCGCTC
The DNA here is from genome assembly GCF_040677225.1 of Saccharopolyspora sp. NPDC049357. Classification (NCBI taxonomy): domain Bacteria; kingdom Bacillati; phylum Actinomycetota; class Actinomycetes; order Pseudonocardiales; family Pseudonocardiaceae; genus Saccharopolyspora; species Saccharopolyspora sp. NPDC049357. The sequence continues at coordinate 311,606 of NZ_JBFAQJ010000002.1, forward strand.
CAGTCGCGTCGACCTCGCCGGTCACCACCTCGAACGGCCCGTACTCGCTGGCCGAGACTTCGCCGAGCTCATCGATTCGGGCGAGCTCGTTGCCTTCGGGGTCGTAGCGCCACTGCTGCTTACCGCCCCGAGCGTCCAGCTGCCAGGAGGGAAGGCCCTCGACGGTCCAGCCGTGCTGGGTGCGCCCTCCGCTGGGCGTGGTCCGTTCCGCCAACCGCCCGAACAGGTCGCGGGACTGCTCAGGGGCGGCACCGGCTTCGCCGCCTCCACCGGTCGCCCTGCGTCCGGATTCCAGCAGGTCGAGACTGAACTCCGGTGCCGAACCGACCTTTCCACCGAACGGATCCGGTCGCTCGCCCTCCGGGTAGGTGCGGGTCCAGGTCCGTTCGCCGTCGTGCACCCCGATCGACTCGATCGAGCCGCCGTCCCAGTGCAGCTCGACGACGCTGCCGTCCGACCGGGTGATCGCGGCGGGACGCTCGTGTTCGACGTACTCGTAGCTGGTGGTTCGGCCGAGCGGGTCGGTGCGGGACAGCAGCCGGTCGTAGCGGTCCCACTCCGAAACCGTGGCGCCGCCCAGCTGATCGACCTCCCGGACGAGCTGCTTGGCTTCGTTGAAGTGGTATTCGGCGACGCCGCCGAGCGAGTTGGTGTGCCTGGTGACCAGCCCGTCGTAGGAGATCGTGGCGTCGAAGTAGCCCTTGTCACCGACGGTTTGCACGCATCGGCCGTGCTCGTCGTAGACGTAGCGGAACCAGGACCCGACGCGGTCCTGCCAACCGGTCAATCGGTCCGCGTCGTCGTAGTCGAACCGCAGCGGGATTCCGGAGGAGTTGATGACCTCGCTCAACCGCCCCCGAGCGTCGTAGCCGTAGCGCACGACCACCACGTCGAGGCCGCGCCGCTCGTCCAGCACCCTGACGGCGGTGGGCTTGCCCTCATCGCTGTCGATCACCACGTGGTAGCCATCGGAGTGCCGCAGTTCCTTCGGCGGGCCGTACGGGGTGTGCTCGATGTCGATGCGACGACCGTCGTCGTCCTCGATCCGCAGCAGCGGCAGAACACCGCGCGACCGGCCGAAGTGCAGCTCCCTGCCCTGCTCGGTGATGACGTAGCCGTCTTCGCGCAGGGACAGCGGCCACCGCGGTCCGTCGATCGGCAGCACCGGAGCGTCCCCGGCCGGCAACGGGTAAAACAGGATCATCCCGTCCGGCGAGAAGTAGCGGACGTGCTCGTGATCGATCTCCAGGCGCTGGTCCAACGTGGAGGCCCAGGTCGCGCCGAACCATCGGCCGGCCCGGTACGAGGAGACGTGCATCCGCTCCAGCACCAGGTGAAGCGGGCCGAGGATCTCCAGGTCCACCTCGCTCATCACCACAGAACCGGTTGCCAGGTCGACCGGTTCCGTGGTGCCGCAGTTCCTCTTCTCCGCCGGGACTGCGTCGTCCCGGGTCTTGGTCGACTGGGCACCGGCCGTGTTCGTCGACGCCGGCGTGGTGGGCGAAGGCCCGCTTCCCGGGTTGTCGTACGCGGACCCGTTGTAGTTCGACGGGCTGTTCGGGCTCCCCGGCCCCGCGTTGGACGGGTGGGTCGGTGCGGAGTTGTCGGCGCCCGCCGCTCTGGTCGAAGCGGGGGTGTCAGAAACCGGCTTCGTCGACGCCGGGCCGTCGTTCTTGGTGTTGTCGGCCTTGATCTTGTCGAGGGCCTTCTTGGTGTCTCCGAAGGAGTCGCCGAGCTTCTTGAGCAGGGGCGAGAGCTTCTTCATGGCCTGGATGAGCTTGGTGGTGATGTCAGCGATCTTGGCCGCGACCTTGGCGACCTCGGCGACCACCTGCGGCACCACCCAGGCCAGGGCGATGCCCAGCGTGCACACCACCTGCAACGCCCAACTGATCAGGTGACCGACGAGTTCGGCGATGATGTCGCGCACCAGCGTGCGCACCGCCGCGACGACCTCGCCCGCGGTGCCGATGCCGTCGGCTGCGCCGTCGGCGGCGGACTTGGCCGCGGCGATCAGGTTCGCGGTGTCCTCGCTGCGCTTGCGGTAGGCGTCGCCGGCTTCGCCCAGCCAGCTGGCCGTGTCGGCCTTGACCAGGTCTTTCATCTCGGTGTTGATGGCTTCGAGTTCGGCGGAGACGTTCTTCCACGTCTCCGAGTGAGCCTTGATCTCATCCGGATCGCCGGTCAGCGAGTCCAGGGCGTCCGAGACCGGCCCGACGTGCTCGATCAACCAGCCGACGCCTGCCGAGAAGATCGCACCGAACGGGTCCAGCGCCATGCCCAGCGCGTCCAGTCCGGTCCCGACCGCGCCCAGCACGCCCCCGGCCCAATCACCGGACTCGATCGCCTTCTGCGTGTCGGCGACCGACTCGGCGATCTGGATACCGCTGTACGACTGCGTCGAGTCCTCGCGCTGAGCCACCAACGGATTCGTCACTACAACCCCCCAGAACAAGAAATCAGGTAGGAGAACTCAGTCGCGCAGCGGATCGAAGTCCGGGCCGAACTCGTCGTCGTCCTCGTCTTCGAAGCGCGGTCGCTTCGGCGGCGCCGGAGGCGCCGTCGGTGCTGCCGGAGCGGCGGGCGGGGCTGGGGTTTCGTCCTCCTCAGCGGGGCCGTCCCACTTCGAGGAGGTCTCCGGCTCGGACTCCTCCTCCGGCTGCTCCGGGAACCGCTCGCGCAGGTTGTCCAGCATCATCGAGCGGGTCTGCTGGTCCTCGTCGCCGAGGGTCGCGGCCATCGTCTCGCCGACCTTGCCCGCGATGTCGGCCTGCGCGCGGTGCATCGTCGACAGGATCTGCGCGGCGAGCTCGTTCGGCGGCATCGAGCGAACCTTGTCGGTGAACTCCAGGTCGGTCACGCTGCCGTCGGCGCGCACCGTCACCTTGATGCGACCGTCAGGACTGCTGGCCGACAGCCGCAGCTGCTCGGTCTGCGCCTGAACCTCCTGGTACCGCTGGGCTTTTTCGGCGAAACCCTGCGCCCACTGCTGGATACGGCGCTCCGCCTCGTCCGGGTCGGCCCCGGCGACAGCGAATCCTCCCGAGCTCTGGCCCGTCATCGCACAACCTCCGTCGAAATCTCAAAGTCCGTGGTGTTCGGCGTGAACCGATCCCAAATCCGAAACAGCTGCGACCTGTCAGGCCGGTGTGCCGGGCTCGGTCGGCCGGAGGAGTTCCTCCCGCGGTTCGCTCCGCATCACCGGCGAGACGGCCTGCTGCTGCGGGGAGACGCCCTGCTGCATCGGCTCCGCCAGCGGCGTTCCCCGCTCCGCCGCCCGCACCGCCTCCTGCTGCGGCTCCATCACGGGCGTCCCCTGCTGCTGCGGCTCCCTCATCGCGGATCCCTGCTGCATCGGCTCCATCACCGGGGTCCCCAGCTGCTGCGGCGAACCGCCGCCGCTGTCGACGGCCGGGACTCCGCGCAGCGCCACGGCCGACTGCTTCACCTTGACGGCCTCGTCGAACTTCTTCAGCTCGTCGGAGTTGGCGTCGTCGGTCTCCTGGTAGTCCTTGGCGGAGGAGCGCACGTTGTCGGCCGTGACGGTGATGCCCTCCTTGGCCGCCTTCAGCGCGTTGATCCCCTCCTCCTCCATCGGGTTGACGATGGGCGGGAGGAAGGAGCACAGCAGCCCGTAGGCCTCGTCGGACATGCTCACGGTCTGAGCCGCCGAGAGCGCGGTGTCCACCCGGTCGGTCAGCGCTTCCAGGTGGCTGGCGTGCGCGGTCAGATCCTCGGCCTGGACCTTGAACGACGTCATGGTTTCCCCATTTCTCCGGTTCGTCAGGCGACTGAGGCCACGACGTCGGCGAGGCGGTGCTCGATCTTCTTGTTGTCGGCCGGGGTGATGCTGAGCCAGGAGCCCTGGCTGACCATCAGGTAGCGGCCTTGGTGGGTGTCGAACCAGGTCACGAGGGTTGTGGAGCGGCGTGTTCCGCGTGAAACGCCGAACTGCCCGCCTGCTCGGCGGTTGTTGGCGAGTTCGAGCACGGTCGCCGCGTCCTGCGGTGACAGGCCTGCCTTGACCAGGGCGACGTCTTCTTCCACGTCACCGCCGAAGGGGTCGTCGTCGTCCTCTTCGAGGGCTTTCGACAGCGCTTCGGCCGGAACCGAGATCGCCCGCTGCAGGCCCGCTTCGCCCGGCGGCAGCACGCCGACGGCGGACAGGGCCAACGCGGTGGGGCGGATCTCGGTCAGCCGCAGTTCGTCGCCCACCAGCTGCGCGAGGACTCCGCTGCGTCGTGCGACGGCGGCGAGAGCGCGAATGGGCTGGTCGCGGTGTCCGATGACGTCCACCGATGTGTCGTGGTCGACCATCAGCCGCAGCAGGTCCGCGAGCCTCGGGTCGAGATCGCGCTCGTTGGCGAGTCCGCGACGTGCCAGCGAGCGGAAGGCCTCTGCGGTGAGTTCCGCCCGTTCCCTCGTGGTGGCACCGAGGCTCGGAACCTCGAGCGGGTACGGGATCTTCCCGAGTCCGAGTTCGGCCCAGACCAGGTCGAATTCGGCCGCGGAGAGCACGAAGTCCGGGTTCGTCATTCCTCGCTCTTTTTCTTCTTCTTGCCCTCGCCGATCACCGGCGGCGGGAGGTCCTTGCCCGGAACCTCGACGACGGGGCCGCCTTCGACGTACTTGGCCTTGCGCGCCTCGTCCTCGCTGCCCTGACCGCCGCGGTTGCCCATCGCACCGCCGCCCATCATGCCGCCGGCACCGCCGGCCGAGGTCTGTCCCGGAGCGCCACCGCCGCCCTGGACCGGGCCGGCTCCGCCGTGGTCACCGGCGGGCGACCCACCGATGCCGGACGTGCCACCGGGAGTGATGCTGCTGCCGGGTGCACCTCCGGACGGCATCGGCGGAGGTGTCGCGCCCAGACCACCCGCGCCGCCGGAGGACCCGCCGGCGGCCTTCGTCTGGCTGATCGGCGGGGTATCGCCGTCCGGGCCGTTGGTGTTGGGGATCGGGGGGATCTGCCCGCCCCACTTCCGGTTGCCGTCGCGGTCGTTCGGCTTGCCGGGACGTCGCCCGCCCGGACCGAAGGCCTGCCCGTCCGGTCCCTGGTGCGGCCGCAGCTTCTGGGTCTTCTCGGTCTGGCCGTCGCCGCCCTGGAACGGGGTCGCGTTCTGCGCGGTGGTGTTCTTGGGCTTGTGGTCCTCCAGCGACGGCGGTTTCGCAGGATTGACCGGATTCGCCCGGATCGTCGGCGGATCCATCGAGTTCGGGCCGCCGATCTTCGGGATCTGCATCTTCTTCGTCGGCGCGTTGGCTCCGGCGGGACCGGTCTGCGCCGCCAACGGCATTCCGTCCGGTCCGACCCCAGCGGGTCCGGTCTGCGCGGCCAGCGGCGGAGCCGCCGGTTGCTGAGCGGCCGGTGCCGATGCGGGCCTGGTCATCTTCTGAGTCGCCTCGGCGCCCCCACCCGCGGACTGCTGCTGGGTCGGCGCTTCGCCCGGCCCGTTGGCCTCCGTCGCGGCGAGCGACTGGACCGTCTTGCGGGGTTTCAGCTCCTCGATGGGGTCCGGCGGGGGTGTGAAGCGCGGCGTGTCACCGTCGATGACGCGGGAGGACTCCTCCATGCGCGTCATCACCCGCACCGCCTGCTCGTGCGCGCTGGAGGAACGCTCCTGGTGGGCGCGCAGGTCTCCCATCGCCTTGGTGAAGGACTCCAGGTCACCGGTGGCGAAGGTCAGCGCTGCGATGGTGTGGATCTCCTCGCCGCCCTTGACCGGCTCGGGCATCTCGGCCTTCGCGGTCTCCATGACGCGGCCCTGCTCCGAGACGCGATCTGCCAGCGCACCGGCGGATTCCCCGGCGTCGCGGCTCCAGTTCGCCAGCTTCTCGATCGCCGATCGGGCGGCGTCCGCGGCCTCCCCCTGCCAGCCCGATTCGGTGGCGCGGAGCTGCTCGGACATCCGGTCGGCGGACTCGGCCATCGCGCGGCTCAGCTTGGTCCACTCGTCGGCGAGCTGACCGACGCGACCGGGATCGTTCTCGATGTGCACGGCGTCGTAGAGCTCGCGGTGGCTGCGCGATGCCCAGTTCTGCGTCTCCACCAACGCGAGGTCGGGTGCTTCCTGCGGCATGTTCTCTTCTCCTCGGCCTGGATGCCAGGCGGATCAGATGAGCTTCTGGAAGGAGTCCGCGACGCGCTGGTCGGTCTCCCGGTAGGTGCGCATGGCGCTCTCGATCGCGTCGCGCGCGTCCACGAGGACGTCCCGGTAGCGCGTCAGAACGGCGACCAACGAGTGCTCGCCACCCTCGGCTCTGCCGGCGAACTTCTCCGCCATCGCCGTGCCCACCGGGTTCTGCCCCAGCGGTGCCTGGCGGGCGAGGTCGCGCGCTTGCGACAACCAGGAGTCGACCGAGTTCAAGCGCTCGTCCAGGGCGGAGCGGATCGACTCACCCGCCTCCGGATCCAGCTTCAGGTCCAACGACTCGACCGCATCGCGCATGGCCGCCACCGAAGCCGACGATTCGGCGAGCGACTGAGACGCCTGCTCGTCAGGCTTGTTCATCTCTCCCCCGAAAAACATGGACAACGGCCCCTATCGGATGGCCGATCACCAACATCCCCCACAGCACAACACTTACCAGATGACGTGAGCGGCGGGTCGTGCTGGACGCATCGTGATCACTTGTTTACCTCAGCGCCGAAAAGTGTGACGAGAAAGACGACTCGCGGAAGCAACCATGCCGCAACGGCACGATTCCTCCGGCGCTCCGGCAGAATTCAATTCCACAATGGATGAGGGTTCAGTTCGGGGCCTTCGGGATGAACCGCAGGCGCTGGCTCATGTCGGCCACGTCGGCCTGGAGCTTGCCGAGATCGCGCTGCACCGACCCGACCTGACCTTCCATGTCGCCGACGTTCCCGCTGGTCCCGGCCACGTTTCGGTTCATCTCGTCCATGCGCCCGGAGATGCTGCGGAGTTCGGCGCTCATCTGCTGGATGCTCGCCGACACCGAGGGAAGCCCGGCGGTGTCGCCCTGCAACATCGCGATGGTTCGCCCCAGGCTTTCGATCTGGCCGTTGAGGGCGCTGACGCTGCGCGCCATGTCCGGAAACGGTCCCATCAAACCGCGCATCGCGACGATGTTCTCGTCGAGCTTCACCATCTCGGATTCGAGCGATTCGAGACTCCCCAACGCGGCCAACTGCTGATTGGTGCGCGTGAGATTCGAGGTGACCGAATCCAACTGCTCGTGCATCCGGGAGAAGTTGTACTGCAGCAGCCCCATCGTGACCAGGTAGACGACCGCGCCACCGGCCAGCAGGCCCTTGGAGATCCGCAGTCCGCCGGAATCGCTCTTCCGGCCCGAACCCGCCAGGTCACTCATGGTCACGCTCTCCCTCGCAGGCGCACTCCAGATCGCCTGCCAGGCTAGCCACGAACCCGATCGGCGTGACCTCGACGAAGTCACATCTGGCGAACGACTCGGCCCCCGCCGCGCAGGGCAGGGGCCGAGCGAACTCAACCGTCCAGTTCGCCGGCCTTCACCGCGACGAGGAAGTCCGCGAACCGCTCCTTGGAGAACGCTAAAGCGGCGTGCTCAGGAGCTTTCGAGTCACGAACACCGCTGACGTGCGGCAGGTTCTGCGCCAGCTCGACGCACTGCCCCTGATCGGTGCTCCGACTCGACTTCCGCCACACGGCGCCCGCCAGCTCGTTCATGTTCGCGTCCTCCCCTTCGCAGGTGTGTCACAGGGACGACGCAAGGCTATCCATGAACTCCACGGATTCGGCAGGCGTGAGCGCTTCAGCACGCATCTGCTCGAAGACCTCGGTGTAGTGCTTGATGTCGTTCGGGCGCTCCAACCAAACACCACCTCTGAGGTTTTCGACGTACACGGCGTCCATGTCGTCGAACCCCTCCGGGAACCGGAGCATCGAGAACGGCGTCTGCAATCCGAGATGCGCTCCTGCCGCGAAGGGCATGACCTGGATCGTCATGTTCGGCTTCGCGGCCGTCGTGACGAGGTAGCGCAGCTGGTTCCGGAGAACCTCCTCGCCGCCAACGGCTCTCCTCAGCGCGGCCTCGTCGAGCACGACGTGCAGCCGAGTGGGGTTCTTCTCGCAGTTGACCCGGTCTTGCCTGGCCTTGCGGAGGCCGATCGAGCGCTGAAGCGTCTGCTCGTCGACCGCCGACGCCCTGACCCCGAACATCGCCTGCGCGTACTCGGGTGTCTGCAGAAGTCCGTCCACCACGATCGGCGAGTAGTTCCACAGCTCGTCGGCGTCGGATTCCAGGCCGACGAACTTCTCGAACCACTCCGGCATGGTGTCGGAGTACATCGCCCACCAGCCGCGTTCGTTGGACTCCTCGGCCTGGCGGACGAGGTTGTCCGACAGCGGAGCCTCCACGCCGTAGAACTGGCAGAGCAGGCGCACGTTGCGCGGCAGGATGACCTGCTTGCCGCCTTCGATCCTGTTGATCGTGGTGACGGTCAGGCCCGCGTACTTGGAGGTGTCGGCGACCTTCTTGCCCGCCTGCTCGCGCAGTTGGCGGAGCTCGCGCCCGAGCTCGCGGCGTCGGAGGTTGGGTCCCGGCCCGTCCTCGTTCTCTTCGACCATCTCTCGCACTCCCTGGCTGCGCATCTGACTGTCGATCATCCTGCAACAGGAGTGCTCACATTGCGTTCACCCAGTTCGGTAATTGGCGCATGTGCACACATGCAATACCTTCGCTCATGTGGAGCTGATCTTGTGGCCCACGTCGCAACCAGCAGAGATCACCGCAGATGGAGGCGCCGCACATGGGCGAACCGCGATACCGGCCGCACCCGTTCAGCTGGGTCCCCGGGGACGGCCGACGACACGCGATAGGTGAAGCGCGGCCTCCCGGCGGCTGGCCGGACGACGCCGAGATCACCGCCCTCTGCGGCGACGACATCCACGCTGACGACTCGACCTTCGCCTGGTTCTGGCCGACCTGCGCCGACTGCAACGTCGCGGCCCACCGCCTCGCCGACGTTCCCATGCCGACGAACCCGAAATCCTCCTGACCTCCGAAGACCAGGCTCGGCGTCGACGCGCCCCCGACACGACGCCGAGCCCGCCGGGCCGGGCGGTGCGCCACCTCCCCGCGCCCCGCCCGGCCCCCATTACCTCGTCGTTGTCGGGGTCCGGGGTCACACTGGGTTCGATCGGACAACAGGAGCTGGATCGAGGGGGAACAGCGATGCCGACGGAGACCACCGAGATCGCGGACGGTGTGCACCGGATTTCGACCTACGTGGAGCCGCCTGGCCTCGTGTTCAACCAGTTCCTGCTGACCGCGGACGAACCGCTGCTGTTCCACACCGGGATGCGCGGCTTGTTCCCGGAGGTGTCGGCCGCGGTGCAGCGAATCGTGCCGTTGTCCCGGCTGCGATGGGTGGCCTTCGGACATCTGGAGGCCGACGAGTGCGGGTCGATGAACGAGTGGCTGCACGCCGCGCCGTCCTCGCAGATCGCGCACGGGACCCTCGGCTGCCGACTGTCGATCAACGACATGGCCGACCGACCGCCGCGGCAGCTCTCGCACGACGAGGTGGTGGACCTCGGCGGCAAGCGCGTCCGGCGCATCGAAACACCGCACGTACCGCACGGATGGGACGCTGGTCTGCTGTTCGAGGAGGTGACCGGGACCCTGTTCTGCGGGGATCTGTTCACCGCGCTCGGCCGCACCACCGCGCTCACCGAAGCCGACATCGTCGGACCGGCGCTGAGCGCCGAGGACAACTTCGGCGCCACCTGCCTGACTCCCTCCACGGCACCGACCATCCGCTCCCTCGCGAACCTGCAGCCCACCACGCTCGGCCTGATGCACGGCCCCGCCCACACGGGCGACTGCGAACGAGCGCTCAACGACCTCGCCGACTCCTTCGACGAACGCCTGAGAACCGCAGGGGTGCGCATGGCCGAACCACGCCTCCCCGGCGAGTGATGCCGGCTTCAGCTGGTTGAGGCCGCGCGAACACCGAGCACCAGCGCCAGCTCGGCGTGACCGCCAGGTGGTCACGCCCCGTCGTGCCGGTCGTGGGGACTCGGGGAAACTGGGGTGATGACTCAGGAGTCGCCCGCGTTGCAGGATGCTCGGCAGATCGCCGAGGACGTGCTCTTCCCCGCCGCGCTGGAGGTCGACGCCGCCGAGCGGGTCCCCGGCAGCCACCTGGACCTGCTCGCCGAGCGCGGCTTCTACGGACTCGCGGCGTCGCAGGACCTGGCCACCCTCGACGTCGGCGATTTCCCGTCGGTGCTGCGGCTCATCGAGGTCCTCGCGAGCGGCTGCCTGACCACGACGTTCGTCTGGATCCAGCACCACGGCGTGCTCAGCGCCGCCGAGAACACCAAGAACCGCAACCTGCGCGAGAACTACCTGTCCGACCTGCTCGCGGGCAAGCGCCGGGGTGGGATCGCGCTGGCCTCGGCGCTGCGGACGGGTCCGGCGCCGCTGCGCGCCTCGCCGGTCGTCGGCGGATACCTGCTGGAAGGCACCGCGCCCTGGTTCACCGGCTGGGGCATGGTCGACTCGCTGCTGGTCGCCGGCCGCAACTCCGAGGACACGCTGATCTTCGCGATGCTCGACGTCGCGGAGACCGACACGCTGCACGCCGAACCGCTCGACCTGATGGCGGTGCGGGCCAGCGGCACGGTGACGCTGCGGTTCAACAGGCACTTCGTGCCGCGCGACCGGATCGCCTCGACCGTGCCGCAAGCCGAGTTCCTCAAGGGCGATTCCAGTTCCGTGCGGTTCAACGGCGCCCTCGCGCTCGGCGTGGCCGGGCGGGCGATCTCGCTGCTCGGCGACGACGCCGGCGGGCTTCCCGATGACCTCGACGCGACGCGGTCGAAGCTGGTCACGGCCTCCGACGAGGAGCTCTCCGAGGTGCGGGCGCAGGCGTCGGAGCTCGCGATGCGGGCGGCCTCGGCCGCTGCGGTCCACCACGGCAGCCGATCGGTGCTGCCGGGCAGTCACGCGCAGCGGCTGGTCCGGGAGGCCACGTTCCTGCTGCTGTTCGGCTCGCGGCCGTCGATCAGGTCAGCCCTGCTGAACCGGCTCACCGCTCCGCGAGAACCCGCTTGAGGATCTTGCCGGAGGCGTTGCGCGGGAGCTCACCGACGAACTCCACCGAGCGCGGCAGCTTGAAGTTCGCCAGCCGCTGCTTGCAGAAGGCCAGCACCGACTCCTCGGTCAGCGAATCGTCACCGACCACGTACGCCTTGCCGACCTCGCCGAGGCGTTCGTGCGGCACCCCGATCACCGCCACGTCCCGCACCCCGTCCAGGTAGGCGAGGGCCTGCTCCACCTCGGCCGGGTAGACGTTGAAACCGCCGCAGACGTACATGTCCTTGAGGCGATCGGTGATCCGCAGGTAGCCGCGTTCGTCCAGGACACCGATGTCACCGGTGTGCAGCCTGCCGTCGTGGTCGATGGCGTGCGCCGTGGAGTTCGGGTCGTCGAGGTAGCCGCGCATCACGTTCGGGCCGCGCAGCACCACCTCGCCCGCCTGACCCGGGGCCATGTCGTCGCCGTCGGCGTCGACCACCGCCACCTCGAAATCGGCGGCGGCGCGACCGCAGGTGTGGGCGACGGTTTCGGCGTCGTCCCCGGGACGGCACATGGTGGCCACGACCGCCTCGGTCAGCCCGTAGGCGGTGAGCACCGTGTCGAATCCCAGGTCGGAGCGCATGCGCTCGACCAGCGCGACCGGGACCGTCGCGGCACCGGTGACCGCCAGGCGCAGTCCCGGCAGCTCCCGGCCGCCGCGTTCCGGCGCGTGCAGCAAGGTCTGGAAGATCGTGGGCGCGGCGGCCAGGATCGAGATCCGCTCGGTGTCGATGACGTCGAGCATCGAGGCCGCGTCGAAGATCGCCTGCGGGACCATCGTCGTGCCCGTCAGCAGGCACACCAGGATTCCGGCCTTGTAGCCGAAGCTGTGGGAGAACGGGTTGACCAGCAGGTACCGATCGCCCTTGCGGACGTTGCCGCACTCGGCCCACGCCCTGGCCACGCCGAGGGTCTGGCGGTGCAGCGACATCACGCCCTTGGCGCGACCGGTGGTTCCGGAGGTGAACAGCACGTCGGCGAGATCGTCCGCGGTGACCGCGTCGGCGCGGCGGTCGACCTCGGACATCGGCACCTTCGCGGCCAGTTCGCCGATCTCGTCCCACTCGTGCACACCGGGTCCCGCCGGGGACGCGGTGCCGACCGGGACGCGCAGGACCGCGCGCAGCTCCGGCAATCCGGCGACCACCTCGCCGGGACCCTCTCCGGCGGCCTCGTGGAGGCCCGCGAGCCGGTCCACTCCCAGGAACTCGTCGGCCACCACCAGCGCGCGAGCCTTGCTGCGGTGCAGCAGGTCCGCCGATTCCACGCCCGTGAAGCGGGTGTTGACCGGGACGAGCGTCGCTCCCGCGCAGGAGGCGCCGAGGGCGGCCAGCACCCAGTGGTGGGTGTTCGGCGAGTTCAGGGCCACCCGGTCACCGGGTCGGACGCCGACGGCGGCGAACATCCGCGCCAGTTCCCGGACGCGCTCGGCGAGCTGACCGAAGGTCAGCCGGACCGGGCCGTCCACCAGCGCTTCGACCTCGCCGAAGCGTTCCGCCGCGTTCCGGACCGCAGCCGGAATCGACTCCACGCCCTGCGCACGAGCCATCTCGTCCTCCCGGGTCAGACACCGACGTCGCGAACCCGGGAGGGAGCCTACCCAAGCAAGCACCCGCTTGGTAGCCCCTCGGCGCCCGGCGGTCTTGGTCCGAACCGACCGCGCAAGAGGGATGTCGACCACGGGCGGTTCGGACGAAAACCACCCACGGGCAACGGACCTCGACAACGCGACCACTCCGCCGACGCCAACGCTCGGCCCAGCGGGCGTCCGCCGTTCGGAGCAGGGCGGGCACGGGGTGGTCACGAAGGAGCCACGGGACAAGCGGAGGGTTTGCCTTCCGCATACGCCGTGGCACGATTGCCGCCAATGACCCGGACAGGGCGGTTGCGGGCATACCTCACCAACTGGGTTCAACGCGGAACCCGTTGCTCGCAGGGGTTTTTCACGCCCTGGTGCATCGAGGAGTGACGATGAGCAGCGCCGCCATCGGTTCCGAGCAGATCCCGCCCACGCAGCCGCGAGAACTCCGCCGCGTGGTCACCTCCTCCGTCGTCGGCACCGCCCTGGAGTGGTACGACTTCTTCATCTACGGCTTCGCCGTCACGCTGGTGTTCAACAAGCTGTTCTTCCCCACCAGCGACCCCGCGGTCGGCACCATCGCCGGCTTCGCGACCTTCGGCGTCGGCTTCGCCATCCGGCCGCTCGGCGGCTTCCTGTTCGGACACCTCGGCGACCGCGTCGGCCGCCGGGCGACGCTGGTGCTCACCACGCTGGTCATGGGCGTGTCGACCGGGCTCATCGGCCTGCTGCCGACCTACGAGACGATCGGCGTGTGGGCCCCGGTCCTGCTCACGCTGCTGCGAGTCCTCCAGGGCCTGGGCGCGGGCGCGGAGTTCGGCGGCGCCTCGACGCTGCTGTGCGAGCACGCCCCGCCGCATCGGCGCGGCTACCTCAGCTCCTACGCCCAGACCGGCGTGCAGATCGGACTCCTGCTGGGAACCGTGTCGTTCCTGCTGGTGGAGAGCCTCGGCGACGAGGCCGTGCAGGCGTGGGCGTGGCGGGTGCCGTTCCTGCTCAGCTTCGTGATGATCGCGCTCTCGCTGTACGTGCGGCTGCGGGTCGCCGAATCACCGGTCTTCGAACGCATGTCGGCCGATCGCCGCACCATCAAGCTGCCGGTGTTCGAGGCTATGCGCCGCTACCCGCGCAACTTCCTGATCGGCATCGGCGCGCACATCTGCGACACCGCCGTGGTCTACATCTACGCCACCTTCAGCCTCGCCTACGTCCAGGAGACGCTGGACCTGCCGCGCTGGGTCGGGCTCACCGGCGTGATCTCCTCGACGTTCGTGGTGATCGTGCTGCAACCGCTCTACGGCGCGCTGTCGGACCGGGTGGGCCGCAAACCGCTGAACCTGTTCAGCGTGATCTTCACCGGGTTGTTCGCGTTCCCGTTCTTCGCCCTGCTCGACACCCAGCAGCCCGCGTTGATCTGGCTCGCGCTGGTGGTCGCCGCCGGACTGGGCCTGGCTCCGATGATCGCGGTGCAGCCTGCGTTCTACTCCGAGCTGTTCGGCGCCCGCGTGCGCTACACCGGGTTCGCCTCGTCCCGCGAGATCGGCGCGGCGCTCGGCGGCTTCTCGCCGCTGGTCGCCTCCGCGCTGGTCATCCAGGGCGGAGGCACGGGCTGGCTGGTGGCCGTGTGGATGATCGTCACCGCGCTCATCTCGCTGGTGGCGTTCGCGTACTCCCGTGAGACCAAGAACCTGGACATCACGGCGCCGGAGACCGTCCAGCGGTGAGCGGTCAGCTCGCCACCGCGGTCTCGTCGTTCTCGAGCGCTTCGGCCAGTTCCTCCGCGAAGGACGGCGCGGGCGAGAACTGCCACGTGGTGCCGGCCGGATCGCACAGCTCGCTGGCCAGCTCCTCGTAGATCGGCACGCTCTCCGCCGCCTCGGTCGACTGCTGCTCCCCCATTGCCGCATCCCCTCATGATCGTCAGCGGGCGAGTGTCCTCGTCCCTACGATGACGTGCCGGTCTCGGCACCAACCGGCTCGTCAAAGGTGCTGCTCCGTTGTGGAGATCCACGCGGGTACCCAAACACAGCGCCGGGTCCCACTGACAAGTTCGGCGGCCACATTTAACCCGACCGGGTGACGGCAGCCAACGCTGGCGTCGCTCATCGATAACGCAACCGCCACGAGGCCTCAAGTTCTCGGCGACGACGGGTGACCGAACCGCGGCTCCGCGCGTCGGCGGAGACGGACGGTCAGCGCTGCGACCAGGTCCCGCCGCGCTGGACGTGATCCCACTCGCGGGCCCAGGCGTTCATCGCGATCCGGCGGGCACCGGCCTGCACCGCACCGATCAGGGCGAAGCTCCCGATCTCCAGGACCACCAGCAGCAGGAGGGCGGCGAACACCGCCGAAGCCGTGATCGAGCCCTCGTCGGGCGGCGGCGGGACGCGGTAGCCCTCCTCGTCGACCCACACCTCGACGTTGTCGCCGACCTTCGCCGACGACGGCACCTGCACGCGGGAGCGCTGGTCGTGCAGACCCGCCTGCCAGGCCACCTCCGCCGTGGAGCTGACCGCGTCCTGGCTGTAGACCTCGGAGACCGGGATGCTCAGCGAGGGCGGGGCGACGACCACCGCGCTCACCGGACGACTGGTGCGAGCCGCCTGCTCGGCGCGTTCGGAGAGGTCCCGATGCGTGGAATCGGCGACCATGCCCGACACCGGAACCGCGATCATCGCGACCATCAGCAGCATTAACGTGAGCCCGGCGGCGAGCCGGTCGATCGGCCGGCGCAACGGGTTCCGCCCGATGCCCAGCGCGTTGACCAGCCATGCCGCGTGCGCCTTGAGCGCCGCCCCCATGAGCGAACCTCCCGTGGAATCCCTTCGGCGCGGGCACCGGTGGTGATGCGGCGGTGGCCCTGCGCTATGACTACCCACGAGCAGTATCCCGCTCCGAACGTCGATCGTTATCGCACCGTGACCGGTCATACACTATCGATGCGATGAATGTCCGTTATTGACCCTCGGTGTCACGCTTTCGGCCGTACGGCAATCCTTCCCAGTGAGACTGCTGAACAGCTCCAGACACTCAACGACGTCGCTGCCACCACTTGCGAGGGGCGCGCTCGGGTTCGGCCGGGGTCCTGACGATCTCCTGCAACCACTCGTGCCAACCGGCGGCGTGCTCCGCGGCCGAGACGCGCAGCAGCTTGCTGATCCGCCGGTGATCGGCGCGCCTGCCACCGCGCGCCCAGCGCTCCAGCTCGCGGTCGTAGGCCGCGCGCACGTCGGCGCTCGCGGTGTCCGACCAGGCCAGCACGAACGCCAGCGCGACGGCGCGGTCCCGCCGGGACTCCTCGGCCCGCTCGTCGTTCCACACCGCGGGCAGCTCGCGCATCAACAGCCGCTGCAGGACCTGACCGGCCGACACGATCGCGCGCACCGCCGCGCGGGGTTCGGCGGCCAGCAGCGCCGTCACCACCTCGGGCAACCGCGCGCGCAGCACCCGCTCGGAGGCGTCCTCCAACGAACCGGCCTCAGCGCCCCGGGAGAACCCGGCCACCCAGGAGCGCACCCGGCCGTCCTCGGACCACAGTTCGCGCTGGTCAGCGCACAGGTGGTGGCTCAGCACGCGCAGCAGGTCTAGGTGGCGGCCGGTCACCTTGGCCTTGCTCAGCACCGAGAACGCGCGCTGCGCGATCGACTCGGTGACGGCCGTGGCCGGCAGCGCGCCGATCAGCCGGTGCAGTTCGTCCACAGTGGGCGGTGCGGCGCTGAACAGCGCGGCCAGCACCGCCTCCGGGGTGTCGGGGAGATCGGGGTCGCGCAGCCGGTCGGCGAACAGGTCGACGATCTCGCGGCGGGCCTCGCCCTTGGCGCGCACCGCCGCCGAGATGACCGCGGCGTCCAGCGGCTCGAACGGGTCGGTGGCGATGTGCCGCAGCAGCGGCCACCAGTGCTCGTTCACGGCGGTGAGAACGACGTCGGAGTGCTTGAGCCGCTCGCCGAGGGTCTGCCGCAGCAACGCGACGAGCTCGTCGCCGCAGGGCCACGGCGCCGGGTCCAGCGAGGCTTCGGGGTGCGAGGCCCACCAGTCCACGAACCGCTCGGCGGCGAAGCGGTCCGGCGGCAGGTCGACGCCGAACCGGGTGGCCGTGCGTAACAGCAGGTCGACGCGGTCCGGCGCGACTTCGGCGGCGGCCTCCGCCAGCAGGGACCGGGCTTCCTCGGCCTCGTCCGCGCCCCACGGGTGCGAGGTCAGCGGCACCGGTTCGGACACCTGCGCTCCGCTGACCAGGCCGGCGATCTCGCAGCGCAGCAGGGCTATCCGGGCGCGACCGGCGTGCTCGGCGGCCAGATCGGTGAGCACCTCGCGCGGCGGCTCGGCGGCCAGCACCGCCGACAGCACCGGCCCGCGCACGTCGGCGGGCGCCGAGTGCAACCAGGCCGCGACCAGCGCGCAGTCCTCGGTCGCCAGCGCCTCGCCGAGCACGATGACGCCCGCGGCCAGCCGGTCGGCAGGGCCGGCGTGCGGCTCTCCCCGGGTGCGGGCGAACTCGTCGGCCAGCTCGACGACGTTGACCGCCTCGACCGAATCCGGCGTCAGGACGCGCGGCACCCAGCGCCTGGCCGGGGCCTGAGGCGGTTCACCGGTACTCGGTGGCTCCGGCGAGTGCTCCGCCGGACTACCTCCGCTCATCGCACGCTCCTGCGTTTCGTCGTCGATCAACACCGGAACACCCGGAAAGATTATCCGCGTCAGCCGACATCTCGTGAGTGAATGGGTACCTGAGGCCGAAGAGAAGAGTCCTTCCAGCCGAACGGAGAAGCATGATCATCGACGCCCTGGACCAGACCTGGCAAGTGTGGGCGCGACTGGGCGAGGAGCTGACCGACGACGAGTGGACCCGCCCCACGCGGCTGCCGAGCTGGACGGTCAAGGACGTCTACACCCATTGCAGCCCGTTCCCGTCGGCGACCCTGGCGGGCATCGAGGCCCCCTCCCCCGACGCCCCGGTCAGCCACGACGACGCCGCCGACCTGCTGTCGTTCATGCAGCGCCCGGGAGGAGTGGCCGAGCAGACCGCGGAGCTGCTCAAGGAGTCGGCGACCACCCGCTCGCGAACGATGTCCAGCGACGAGCTGGTCGCCCAGTTCGCGACCGTCGCCCCGCAGGCCATCGACCGGCTCCGGGAGACCGATCTGGAGAGGACCGTGCACTACGGCGGCTTCGCGGTGGTGCCCGCGCGCGAGGCGCTGCGGATCTTCGTGATGGAGGGCGTCGTGCACTACCTCGACATCGCCGCCGCCCTGGACCGCGAGCTGCCCGGCCCGATGGCCGGTGAGGCGCTGAAGGTGACGATCCGGCTGCTGGCCGAGACCGCCGATCCGGTCGCCCTCATCGACGCGGCGACCGGACGCAGCGACGCCCCGGTGTTCCCCGTGATGCGCTGAGTCAGCCGATCACGGGCGTCAGCGCCGCGTCCACCGCGATCGCCACGAACACCAGCGTCAGGTACGAGTTCGACAGGTGGAACAGCTTCATCGGGTTCAGCGCCAGGCCCTTGCGGGCGTTGTTGTGCAGGCGCTGCGCGACGACCAGGAAGATCACGCCCGAGATCCCGGCCAGCGCGATGTAGACCCAGCTGGTGATCGGGAACAGCAGCAGCGTGCAGCCGACCGTGGCCCAGCTGTAGGCGAGGATGCGCGCCGAGACCTGCTTGGTGGTGGCCACCACCGGCAGCATCGGCACGCCCGCGCGGGCGTAGTCGTCCTTGTACTTCATCGCCAGCGACCAGAAGTGCGGCGGCGTCCACAGGAACACCACGCCGAACATCACGATCGCCGGCCACTCGACCTTGCCGGTCACCGCGGCCCAGCCGACCACGACGGGCATGCATCCCGCCGCACCGCCCCACACGATGTTCTGCGAGGTGCGGCGCTTGAGCACCAGCGTGTAGACGAAGACGTAGAACAGGATCGCGGCCGTCGACAGCGAGGCCGCCAGCAGGTTCGCCCCGAGCCACAGCACCAGGAACGACACGACGCCCAGCACGATGCCGAAGATCAGCGCGCTGCGGCGCGGCACCTCGTAGCGCACCAGCGGTCGCTTCTTGGTGCGGTCCATGACGGCGTCGATGTCGGAGTCCGCGACGCAGTTGAGCGCGTTGGCGCTCCCGGCGGACATGGCGCCGCCGATCAGCGTGACGACGACCAGCCACGGCGACGGGATGCCGCGCTGGGCGAGGAACATCGCGGGGATGGTCGTGACCAGCAGCAGCTCGATGACGCGCGGCTTGGTCAGCGCGAAGTACGCGCCGAGCACCGTGCGGCGGCGCACCGGCTTCTCCGGTGCGGGCTGCTCGGACCGGTTCACTGACTCGGGGATGGCTGTCATGAGGCGGTTGTTTCCTCCGCGGTCTGCGGCTGCACGATCGGCTTGCCCGCCAACCGCAGCTCGTGCCAGCGCACGACCTTGCGCTCGGCGAAGAACGCGCCGAACGGGATGGTCCCGGCCAGCAGCACCAGCAGCATCCGGCCCATCGGGACCCGCAGCTGCGTCGTGGCCACGACCGCGACCAGCAGGTAGACCATGTAGAGCCAGCCGTGCGCGATGCCGATCGTGGTGACCCACGTCGTTCCGGTCTGCTGCGTCGCCGAACCTTCGGGCCACAGGCCGAGGAAGTGCCCGTACTTGAGCACCATGGCGGCGCACAAGAGGATCAGCAGCACGGCAGTGACGTACGCCATGATCCGGTAGAAGATCAGCACACCAGGCTTCACGCCAATCCCTCAATCCCGCGTCGTGCCCACACACCGGGCACCTAGCAACACCGGTGTCAATAGACCGTACGACACGCGCAACACGCGCCCGCTCGCGACCTCGGCCTAGAGTGGCCAGGCACACTCCATCCCGACCGGAACCACCTCCGACCTGGGAAGACCCGGATCAGATCATCCGGTAGGACTTCGCGATCAGCTCGAACGAGCGCAGCTTGGTCTCCGCGTCCGGGAGGTTGGCCGTGAGCATGAGCTCGTCCGCGCCGGTGCGCTCGCGCAACTCCTCCAGCCCCGCCCGAACCGCGTCCGGGGTGCCGTGGACTGCGTCGGCCAGCCAGTGGTCGACGAACGCCCGGTCGAGCTCGGTGTAGGGGTAGTCGCGCGCCTGCTGCCGGGTGGGCTGCTTGCCGGGCACGCCCTGGCGCAGCTTGAGCATGCTCAGCGCGATCGGCCGGACGATGTCCAGCGCCTCCTCCTCGGTGTCGGCGGCGACGGCCTGCACGCCGATCATCGAGTACGGCTCGGCGAGGACCTCGGAGGGCTGGAAGGACTCGCGGTAGAGCTCCAGGGCGGGCAGCGTGTTCTGCGCGCTGAAGTGGTGGGCGAAGGCGAACGGCAGCCCCAGCGCCCCGGCCAGCTGCGCGCTGAAGCCGCTGGAGCCCAGCAGCCACACCGGCGGCAGCGGGCCGTGCGGCACCGACTGCACCTCGGCGTAGGGGTGGTCCAGCGGGAAGTCGTCGTCGAGGAAGGCGATCAGCTCGCCGAGCTGCTGCGGGAAGTCCTCCGCCGACAGCGGCCCCTCGGTGCGCCGCAGCGCCCGCGCCGTGGCCTGGTCGGTGCCGGGCGCCCGGCCGACCCCGAGGTCGATCCGGCCGGGGTGCAGCGCCTGCAGGGTCCCGAACTGCTCGGCGACCACCAGCGGCGCGTGGTTGGGCAGCATCACACCCCCGGAGCCGAGCCGCAGGGTCCGCGTGTGCGCGGCCAGGTGCGCGATCACCACCGCGGGCGAGGAGCTGGCGATCCCGGGCATCCCGTGGTGCTCCGCCACCCACATCCGGTGGTAGCCGAGCTCCTCGACCCGCTTGGCCAGCTCCGTGGTCCCCGCCAGTGCGTCCGACGGCGAGTCCTCGACCCCCACGGTCGCCAGATCCAACACCGACAACGGCACCGAGGCCTCACCCTTGGCCGAACCCCGAATCTGATCTTCACTCGCACTCATCACGCCGTACAACCGCCGCACCCGCGACCTTGTTCCCACGCCGTGACCAGGGCCATTCGAATTTCGCGCGAAATTCGAGTCCGAAAGCCGTGGGCTTGCCGAACAGGCCGGTGATCGCCGGGATCGGCGGTTTGGAGCGCACCATGCC